>JANNQO010000242.1:0-15686 GCA_031400795.1 Rubrivivax sp.
GTTCTCGCTGACCGCCGACTACGCCTTCGGCCACGATCTGCTGCGCGTCTCCAAGCGCTTCATGGCGGCCAATGGCGGCGACTTCTCGGCCGACAAGCTGGTGCCCACCGACGCCACCGACTTCTCGCCGCTGTTGCTCGAGATCCGCAACGCCAAGCCCGACCTGGTGATCTCCAACCTGGCCGGCAACCAGGTCACCAACTTCCTGAAGCAGTACTCGGAGTTCGGCCTGCCGTTCCCGGTGGCGGGTTTCGGCTTCGACACCGCGCTCGCCTGGGGCGCCGGGACGGGCAACTTCCTGGGCACCTGGCCGGTGGTGTGGCACCACCTCATCGACACGCCCGACACCAAGAAGTTCGTCGCCGAGTTCACCCGGCGCTACAACCGCCCGCCGGAGAACCAGGCCTGGGGCGACTACAACGCGATCAAGCTCACCGCACAGGCGATGGCCGAAACACGATCGACCGATTCGGTCAAACTCGTCGAGCACTTCGAGAAAGGCGCGAAGTTCGGGCTGATGAAGACGCGCGAGGGCTACTTCCGCAAGAGCGACCACCAGATGATGCACGAGATGTACACCGTGCAGGCGCTGCCGGCCAAGGACGTGAAGAACAAGTACGACATCTTCCGCTCGTCAGCGCCGGTGCCTGGCGCGGGCGAGCCGCTCGAAGCGATCGCCACCACCGCCGAGGAGAACGAGTGCAAGATGGCGTGAACGGCGCGCGCTGACCTTCGTGCTCTTCGCCCAACACCTGCTCAACGGCCTGCTCGCCGGCGCTTATTACCTGCTCATCGCGCTGGGCCTGTCGCTGATCTTCTCGCTCGGCGGCATCGTCAACCTGGCGCATGGCGCGTTCTATGCGCTCGGTGCGTACCTGGCGGTGAGCATCGGGCCCACGCTCGGCTTTGCCGGTGCGGCGTTGCTGTCGCCGTTGCTGGTCGGCCTGCTCGGCGTGCTCATCGAGCGGTTGCTGTTTCGCCGCTTCTACAAGGCCGATCCGTCGCTGTCGCTGCTGCTGACCTTTGGCCTCGCAATGGTCGCCGAGCAGGGGCTGCGCATGGCCTTCGGCGCGCCGCCGCTGTCGTGGTCGATTCCGCAGGAGTTGCGCGGCCAGGTCTTCATCGGCGATTTCGTCTATCCGCGCTACCGCCTGCTGATCCTGGCGGTGGCGGTGGCGTGTGTCGCCGCGCTGTGGCTGCTGCTGCAGCGCACGCCGTTCGGTCGCGTCGTGCGCGCCGGCGTGCAGAACCCGGACATGGTCGGCGCGCTCGGGATTTCGCTCGAACCCTACATGGCAGCGATCGCCTTCCTCGGCATCGGACTGGCTGGCCTGGCCGGTGTGATGCTGGCGCCGATCTTTTCCATCCACCCGGCGATGGGGGCCGAGATCATCACCTCGGCGTTCGTCGTCGTCGTCATCGGCGGCCTCGGCTCGTTCTGGGGCGTCGTTCTCGCCGCACTGGTGGTGGGGATGACCAAGGGCGTCGTCACCGCCGCGGGCTATCCGCAGTACTCGGAAGCAGCAATCTATCTGCTCATGCTGCTGGTGCTGCTGGTGCGGCCGCGCGGGCTGTTCGGCGAACGCATTCAGCGCTTCGAGTGAGCGGGATGCCCCAGCTTCGCGATCTGCTCATCGCCGCGCTGGCGCTGCTGCTGCTGCCGCTGGCGCTGTCGGCGATCGGCCTGGGCGTGACCTCGGCCACCGAGGTGGTGATCTTCGCGCTGGCCTGCATGGCGCTGAACATCCTGGTCGGCTACACCGGGCTCACCTCGTTCGGCCACGGCGCCTGGTTCGGGTTGGCCGCCTACGCGGCGGCCCTGATGCAGCGCGAGTGGTTCCCCGGCGCGTTTTTCGTTCCGGTGGCGCTCGCGCTGGCGCTGGTGGTGGTGATCGCCACGCTGTTCGGCTTCCTCATCCTGCGCCGCCGCGGCGTGTACTTTTCGCTGTTGACGCTGGCGCTGGCGGCGATGTTGTATTCGGTCGCCTTCCGCTGGACCGAAGTCACCGGCGGCGAGAACGGGCTGGGCGGCATCACGCGTCCGGTGCTGGCCGGAGTGTCGTTCGACAGTGCCCCGTCGTACTACGTACTGGTCGCGGGCTTGGCCTTCGCCGCGCTGCTCGCGCTGTGGCGATTTCACCGCTCGCCGCTGGGCAGCGTGCTGGTGGCGATTCGCGAAAACGAACAGCGCGCACGTTTCATCGGCTACCCGACGAATGGCGTCAAGCTCGCCGCGTTCGTCGTCTCGGCCGCTCTCACCGGGCTGGCCGGCATGCTGCTGGCCTTCAACAACCGCATGACCTCGGCCGATCCGATCTCGGTGGCGTTCTCCGGCGAGCTGCTGGCGATGGTCGTCATCGGCGGCATGCGCTCGTTCCTCGGCCCCGCACTCGGTGCGCTGTTTTTCGTGATCTTTCGCGACTCGCTGTCGCGCGCCACGGAAAACTGGCTGCTGATCTTCGGGCTGCTGTTCGTGGCCTTCATCGTCTTCTCGCCCACCGGCCTGGTCGGGCTGTACGAGCGTGCCACGGCACGCTGGCGCAAGTCGGCCGCCGGCGAAGCCGCGATGGCGCAACGCCTGGCCGGCACGGTCACGCTGCCGGCCTTTCTGCGCCCGACGCACGGCAGTGGCGACGCCATTTTGCAAGCGCAGGGGCTGGCCAAGCAGTTCGGCGGCATCCACGCCGTCAAGGACATGTCGCTGCGGCTGCGCGACCGCACGCTGCACGCGCTGATCGGCCCCAATGGCGCCGGCAAGACAACGGCCTTCAACCTGATCTCGGGCCTCTTCGCGCCCGACCGCGGCACGGTCATGCTGGCCGGCCAGTCGATCGCGGGGCAAAGCCCGGAGCAGATCACGCGGGCGGGCATCGGCCGCTCGTTCCAGATCACCAACCTGTTCGCTTCGCTGTCAGTGGCGGAGAACGTTCGCCTGGCGGTGCAGGCGCGGCACCCGCGGCGCTATGCGGCCTGGACCGACGCCGCCTCGCTGGCCGACGTCAACCGCGACACCGCCGAGGTGGTGCGCACGATGGGCCTGGCCGGCGTGGAGACAGTGCCGGCGGCCTCGCTGTCCTACGGCGGCCAGCGGCTGCTGGACATGGCGCTGGCCCTGGCCACCCGCCCGCGCGTGCTGCTGCTGGACGAACCGCTGGCCGGCCTGGCGGCAGCGGAACGCGAACGTGTCGGCCAGCTCATCAAGGGCATCTCGGCCGACCTGCCGGTGCTGCTGGTCGAACACGACATCGACCGCGTCTTCGCGCTGGCCGATGCCGTGACCGTGATGAACGACGGCGAGGTGCTGGTCGACGGCAGCGTGGCCGATGCGCGCGACTCGCCGCGCGTGCAGGCGGTGTACATCGGCGCCGGCTCGCATGCGCTGGCCGAGCGCGACCGGCCGAGCGCGGCGCAGCCCGGCACGCTGCTGCGCCTGCACGGCGTGAACACCTTCTACGGCAAGAGCCACATCCTGCGCGATGTGAGCTTCGATGTGCACGACAACGAGATCGTCGCGCTGCTCGGGCGCAATGGCGCGGGCAAGTCGACGCTGCTCAAGTCGGTGGTGGGCGTGTCCGCGCCGGCATCGGGAGAGATCAGCCTCGGCGCCGACGCGCTGGCGCGGCGCCCCGCCGCGGAGATCGCGCGCCGCGGCGTGGCCTACGTGCCGCAGGGCCGCGGCCTGTTCGCCGGCATGTCGGTGGCCGAGAACATGGAGCTCGGGCGGCTGAAGCGACGCAACGGCGTCGGCATGCACTGGGACGAAGAGAAGATCTTCGCCTTCTTCCCGCGCATCAAGCAGCGCTGGCGCTCGCCGGCCGACTACCTCTCGGGCGGCGAGCAGCAGATGGTGGCGGTGGCACGCGCGCTGTCGGGCGACACGCGCGTGCTGCTGCTCGACGAGCCGTTCGAAGGTCTTGCGCCGGCCGTGGTGGAAGAGCTGTTCGAAGCCTTCGACAAACTGCGCCACGAAGTCGCGATCCTCATCGTCGATCATCATCTCGATCTGGCGCTGGCGCTGTCCGACCGCACCGTGGCGCTGGAGCGCGGCGAGGTCACGCACATCGGCCCCTCGGCGGCGCTGTCGCGCGACCTCGAGTTGCGGCGCAAGGTGTTGTGGTTGTAGGAGCCCTTGGAATGAGTGACGTGAATCGAAGCGCCGGCACCGCCGCCATCGTCGGCGCGGGTCTGATCGGCCGCTCGTGGGCCCACGTCTTCGCGCGCGCCGGCTGGCAGGTGCGTGTGTGGGACCCGAACGATGCGCAGCGCGGCGCCGCGCACGCGCAGATCGCGCAGTCGCTGCACGAGCTTCAGGCGCATGGACTGGTCGATGACGCCGCAGCGGCGGCGCAGCGCGTGCAGGTGGTAGCCACGCTGGCCGACGCGGTGTGCGCGGCCGACCACGTGCAGGAGAGCGGGCCCGAAACGCTGGAGGCCAAACGCGAGACCTTTGCTGCGCTCGACGCGGCGGCACCCGCGCATTGCGTGCTGGCGTCGTCGACCTCGGCCATCGTCGCCTCGCGCTTCACCGAGTCGCTGGCCGGCCGCGCACGCTGCATCGTGGCGCATCCCGTCAACCCGCCGCATCTGGTGCCGGTCGTCGAGCTCTGCGGCGCGCCGTGGACGTCCGCGGCCACCCGGTCGCGCACGCGCGACGTGATGCAGCAGATCGGCCAGGTGCCTGTCGACGTGAAGCGCGAGATCGATGGCTTCGTGCTCAATCGCCTGCAGGCGGCGTTGCTCACCGAGGCCTTCCGGCTCGTGCAGGACGGTGTGGTCAGCGCGCAGGATCTGGACCACACCATCGCCCACGGGCTGGGTTTGCGCTGGGCCTTCATGGGCCCGTTCGAGACCATCGAGCTGAATGCGCCGGGCGGCATCGCCGACTACTGCGAGCGCTACGTGCCGTGGTTCCGCCGCTACCTGGCCGACTTGCCCAAACCGCAGGTGTGGGACGACGCGCGCTGGCGCGCCGCAGCCGCTGCCTGGGGGCCGCCCCCGGATGCGCGCGACGTGGCGCGCAAGAGCCGATGGCGCGATGACCGACTGGCCGCGTTGGCGGCCCACAAGCGAGGGCAAAAACCCTGGCAGGATTCCTGACCCGAGGAGATTCGATATGGCCAACCCGAAGAGCAAGCAGCGCAAGGTGATGATCACCTGCGCGGTGACCGGCGCGATCCACACCCCGAGCATGTCGCCGCACCTGCCGATCACCGCCGATGAGATCGCGGAAGCGGCGCTCGGCGCGCACGAAGCGGGCGCGGCGGTGGTTCACCTGCATGCACGCGACCCCGCCGATGGCCGGCCCGACCAGCGGCCCGAGGCGTTCGCGCCGTTTCTCGCGCGCATCAGGCGTTCCAGCGACGTGGTCATCAACATCACCACCGGCGGCGCGCCGACGATGAGCGTGGAGGAGCGGCTGAAACCCTGCGCGCACTTCAAGCCCGAGGTGGCATCGCTGAACATGGGCTCGATGAACTTCGGCCTGTTCCCGATGCTGGCGCGCTTCACCGAGTTCAAGTTCGACTGGGAGCGGCCGTACCTCGAAGGCTCCGACGATCGCATCTTCAAGAACACCTTCGCCGACATCGCCAACATCCTCACCACCTGCGCTGCCAACCACACGCGCTTCGAGGTCGAGTGTTACGACATCGGCCACCTGTACACGCTGCGCCACTTTGCTGACCGCGGGCTGATCAAGCCGCCGTATTTCATCCAGTCGGTGTTCGGCATCCTCGGCGGCATCGGCCCCCACCCTGAGGACGTGGCGCACATGAAGCGCACGGCCGACCGTCTGTTCGGCGACGACTACTTTTGGAGCGTTCTGGGTGCCGGCCGCAACCAGTTGCCCATTGCCACGCAGTCGGTGGCGCTGGGCGGCAACGTGCGCGTCGGTCTGGAAGATTCGCTGTGGATCGGCGCGGGCAAGCTGGCCGAAAGCAACGCCCAGCAGGTGCGTGCCGTGCGCCAGATCATCGAGGGCCTCGGGCTGCAGGTGGCGAGCCCCGATGAGGCGCGCGAGATGCTGCAGCTCAAGGGCGGCGACAAG
Organism: Rubrivivax sp.; assembly: GCA_031400795.1. Taxonomy (GTDB): domain Bacteria; phylum Pseudomonadota; class Gammaproteobacteria; order Burkholderiales; family Burkholderiaceae_C; genus Rubrivivax. The sequence goes on from JANNQO010000242.1 coordinate 6,047, forward strand.
GTCAATTTTTAGGCGTCCACGCCGGCTTTGAAGTCGCCGCAGCCCGGCTTGCTCACTGCTTCGGCGCTGCCGTGCCTGCGGGCGCACCGAGCAGCTTGTTCAGTTCGATGTAGTTGCCGTCGGGGTCCCACACCGCGCTGAACATCACCGGGATCACGCCACCGGCCGGATTCGGGTACTCCACGCGCACCGGCTTGGTTTCCACCTTGATGTGCGGCGTGGCTTCGATCCTCGGCCAGCGGGTGTCGAGGTCGGCGACGTTGATGACCATGATCATCAACGTGAACCTTCAAGACAGTCTCCGCGACAAGCTTGTCCGTACAACTTGGAGTGTAGGGGCGATGCCCGGGGCTGGCAAGGTTCGATCAGATGGCGCGTCGGCGTCACGTGCGGCGCGTGGCATCGCGGCGCTGTTCCCGCGCAACGTCAACAGGCCCAGTCTCTCACCCCGACTCGTGCCGCAGCACCGTGGAGTAGCGGAACAGGTCGGCGCGGTGCAGCGTGATCGCGGCCAGCACCAGCGTGCCCTGGCGATCGAAATACACGCGCTGTGCGCGGATCGACGGCGCACCTTTCTTCTGCTGCAGGTGCCGGGCTGACTCGGCGTCCAGCGCCACCGCTTCGAAGCTCTGCTCGATGCGGCCAAGCGCGCGCGCGTCCAAGGCGTCGAGCATGATCGGCAGCGCCGTCTCCACTTTTAGAAGCTTGTCTCGCCGGCGCGGCGGCTGCGGCGGGAAGTACACGGTCGACAGCGCGAAGGGCCGCCCGGGTCGCCCGGGCCGGCCCGGGCGCGGATCTTCATTGCGCTCGCTGCGCAGGCCGACCAGTTCGATGCAGCGTGTGCCTTCGTCGATGTGCAACATCGCTGCGATCGCCGCTTCGATCGGCACCTCGCGCGATCGCAGCACCTGGACGCGCGTGGCGTTGCCGTACTGCATCAGATCTTCGATGCTGTCGACGTTCTGGCGGTAGCGCACCGGCGGCGTCTCGGCGATGACCTCCGAGCCCGAGCCCTGGCGGCGCGAGATCAGGCCGCCTTCTTCGAGGATGCGCAGCGCTTCGCGGATGGTGTGGCGGCTGGCCTGCAGCTGCTCGCACAACTCGGTCTCGGCGGGCAGGCTGCTGCCGACGGGGTAGCGTTTGCCGACGATGGCGTCGATCAGTCCGTCGGCGATGGCCCGGTAGCGCGGGACCTTCTTGAGGGTGTTCTCGGTCAAGGCTTCGGTCCTACAGAGTGCAGCCGGGTTAGCCCGGCCCGCCCCCCGCCGGGGGTTTGAGTTGCCCGGCCGAGCCGGATCGACTCAAGCGCGGCGCAGTGTATGCCACGCACTGGCCAGATGATCCCGGTGTTCGGGCGCGGCAATGGCTATCAGCGCCTGGGCGCGGGCGTCGACCGACAAGGCGCGCAGATCGGCGCTGCCGTGTTCGGTGATCACGATGCCGGCATCGCTGCGCGCCACGCTCACTGCGCCGGCGCCCAGCAAGGGCACGATGCGCGAGGCGCGCAGCCGCGTCGACACCGAAGGCAGCGCAATCAGCGCGCGGCCGCCCATGCTGGCGCGAGCGCCGCGCATGAAATCGACCAGTCCGCCGACGCCGCTGACCTGCCGGCCGCCGATCGATTCGCCGTTCACCTGGCCGAGCAAATCGACCTCCAGCGCCGAGTTGATGGCGACGAAGCGGCGCAGCTTCGCCAGCGTGACCGCATCGTGCGTGTGGCTCGCCGGCGCGAAGCGCACCAGCTCGGCGTCGGCACAGCGCTCGTGCAGCGCGCCAGTGCCCAGCGCGACCCCGGTGCACACCGGGGGCGCGTGCCGCGACGGTGCCGCCAATGCGCCCGAAGCCGCCAGCGGCAAGAGGCCGTCGGAGACCATGCCGCCGTGCAGTCGCAGCCCGCGGTGACCGTGCAGTGCGGCCAGCGCCGCCGCCTGCAACCGGCCGATGCCGAACTGCACGATGTCGCCATCGTGCACCTGTTCGGCAATGTGGCGCGCAATCGTGACCAGGGTTTCGTTTGGCGCCTTGTCGGGCAGCGTGAGCGGTGCTTCGGGCGACTCGATGCAGGCCGTGATGCGCTCGATCGGCACCGACGGTCCGTTCGTTCGCGGCAGCCGCGGGTTCAGATGCGCGAGCACCACCGCGTCGGGGCCCAGACCCTGCAGCACCGACGGGCCGAAGTCGGCCGAGATCGAAAAGCTGCAATTGCCTCGAACGTCGGGCGGTGCCAGGTGCAGCAGCGCCAGGTCGAAGCGGCCGCGCGCGCCGAACCAGCGCGATGCCTCGCTGTAATGCAGCGGCAGCAGCTCGGTGGCGCCGCGCTGCCAGCCTTCGCGCTGATCGGGCCCGATGAACAGCGCGCTGGCGCGTGCGCGTTCGTGCAGTGTGGTCGGGTCGAAGCGGTTCACGCCCGGGATCCACACGCCGCTGAAGTGCACGCCGTCGGCCAGCGTCGGACGTTCGCGCAGCCAGCGCTCGAACAGCGGCGACGCGCCGGCACAGCCCGGCCAGTAGACACGAGTGCCCGGCCGCAGCCAGCGCGGCAGGTCTTCGCGCGTCAACGGGTTTGCCGGCATCGGGTGGGACTCTAGAATATGTCCGTACAACTTTCTACCGGTCGAACCCGCAACGATGGCCTCGCACGAGCCGCCCAGAGTGCCTCGCGATGCAGCGCAGGGCACGGCGATCGAACGTGTCGCGGCGCTCGCATGGCGGCTTGCCGCGCGCGGCGATGCGGAGGTGTGGCGCGAGCGTGCCGCCTGGCACGTGCTCGATTGGTTCGCCAGCGCGTCCTGCGGTGCGCTCGCGCCGCAAGGGCTGGCGATGGCGCGCTGGCTGGCGCTGCAAGCGCGTGGCGAGGTGCCCACGCTGGCCGGCCTGCGCGCCGACGCGGCCGCGGCGGCCGCGTACCACGGTGCGCTGGGCAGCGCGCTGGAGATGGACGACGTGCACCGCAGCTCGGTGCTGCATCCCGGGCCGGTGGTGCTGCCGGCGCTGCTCGCGGCGGGCACATCGCGCACGAATGCAGCGCAGTGGCTGGATGCGCTGGTCATCGGCTACGAGGCAATGGTGCGCATCGGCCGCGCGCTCGGGCCGACACACTACGAGTACTGGCACCCCACGGCCACCGCGGGCAGCTTCGGCGCGGCGGCGGCGGCCGCTTCGGTGATGGGGCTGGATGCTGCGCAGGCCGCGCAGGCGCTGGCGCTGGCCGGCACGCGCGCGGGCGGGCTGTGGCAGGTGCGGCACGAGTCGCAGTTGGGCAAGGCCTGGCACATGGCCGGTGCCGCGCGCGAAGGACTGCCGAGCCCCCGCTCGATCCGCCAGGCGTGAAGCCGGCGCGGTGCGGGTTCTCGCAGCGGCCGTAGTGCGGGTTGTCATTCGTCGCGCCGAGTGCGGCCTCGTGGATGTTGAGCTTGCCGAGGATCACCAGGCCGGCTTCGCGCAAGCGCTGCACGACGAAGGCATCCTGCTGCGCGATACGCCCGCAGCGTGTCGCCATCCCGGCTGCTCGCGTGGACGCCCAACGTGATGGGCCCGCCGCTGGCCGAGAACCGCGCCGCGGTGACGAAAGACGAGCGCAGCTGGGGCGGTGGCTCGTTCTACAACCTGTACACGACGAGCGACGGCGAGACCATCGCACTCGGCGGTGCGGAGCACAAGTTCGTCGAGAACCTGCTGAACGCGCTCGGGCGGCCGGACTTGATCGATCACGCGTTGCAGGCACCCGGCCCCGCGCACGAGCCGGTGCGCAGGTCCTTGCGCGACGCCTTCGCGCAGCGAACGCTGGCCGAGTGGACCGGATTCCTCACCCCGCTGGACGTCGCCTGGTCGAAGGTGAAGAGCCTGCACGAGGCGATCACCAGCCCGCTGGCTGTGGCGTGCGGCATGCGCGTCGAAGACCCGATCGGGCAACCGCATCTGGGCATCCCGATCAAGTTTCGCCAGGAGCCGGGGTCGAATCGATCCGCGTCTGGACGAACTCGGCGCTCCCACGGAAGCGGTGCTGCGCGAAGCGGGCTACGACAATGAGGCCCTGTCCGCGCTGCTCACCAGCGGCGCGATACCCGACTCATCGGAGACAACGTGAAGAAGCTTCACCTCGCCGCGCTGCTGCTCGGTTTATTCGCTGCAGCGGTTCAAGCCTTCCCCACCAAGCCCGTGAAGATCATCGTCGGCTTCCCCGCCGGTGGCCCGCTCGACGCGCATGCGCGGCTGCTCGCCGAGCGCCTGGGCGCGCTGCTCGGCCAGCCGGTCATCATCGACTACAAGGCGGGCGCGGGCGGCAGCGTCGGCGCCGAGTTCGTCGCCAGGGGCGAGGCCGACGGCCACACACTGCTGATGGCCAACACCGGCACGATGGTCATCAACCCGGCCGTCTACAGCAAACTGCCCTACCAGACGCTGAGAGACTTCGTGCCGATCGCGCGCACCGCGCAGCAGCCGCTGGCGCTGGTGGTACACCCGGCGGTGCCGGCAAAGACGGTGGCCGAGCTGGTCGCCCTGGCCAAGAGCAAGCCGGGGCAGATCAACTACGGCTCGGCCGGCAACGGCGGCATCAGCCACCTCGTGCCGGAGATGTTCAAGCAGGCCACCGGCACCTTCATGGTCCACATCCCCTACCGCGGCAGCGCGCCGGCGTTCACCGACCTGATGGCCGGGCAGGTGCAGGTGATGGCCGAATCGGTGCCGCAAGCCGCCGCGTACGTGAAGGCCGGCAAGCTGCGTGCGTTGGCGGTGACCAGTCGCGAGCGCAACCCGGCGCTGCCCGACACGCCGACGATGATCGAGGCCGGCATCAAGGGTTTCGAAGTGGTCGGCTTCTACGGCGTGCTGGCGCCGGCGGGCACACCGAAGGCGGCAGTGGACAAGCTCTCGGCGGCCTTCAAAGCGACCATCGAGACCGCCGACATCCGCAGCAAGATGGTGCAGCAGGGCGCCGACCCGGCCTTCCTCGGCAGCGAGGACTTCACCAAGTTCCTCGCCGCCGAGTTGCCACGTTGGGCCGAGGTGGTGAAGCGATCGGGGACGAAGCTGGACTGATCGAGTCGGGGCCCGCACAGGCTCGCACCTTCAAAGCGCTTGAACGCCGCGTTCGCGGCGATTCACCCCGGCGCGGCCGCAGCAGACGAAGAATGCCTTTCGTTCATCTCCTCGAGGCATTCCATGGCGAAGGTTCTGGTTCTCTACTACAGCAGCTACGGCCACATCGAGACGATGGCCGGCGCGATTGCCGAAGGCGCGCGCGAGGCCGGCGCCACGGTAGACATCAAGCGCGTGCCCGAACTCGTGTCGCCGGAGGTGGCACAGAAGTCGCACTTCAAGACCGGCCAGATTGCGCCGATCGCTACCGTGGACGAGCTGCCCAGCTACGACGCCATCATCGTCGGCACACCCACGCGCTTCGGCAACATGGCCGCGCAGATGAAGAACTTCCTCGACCAGACCGGCGGCCTGTGGTTCACCGGCAAGCTGGTCGGCAAGGTCGGCTCGGTGTTCACCTCCACCGCCACGCAGCACGGCGGGCAGGAAAGCACGATCCTCTCTACGCACACCGTGCTGCTGCACCAGGGCATGGTGATTGTCGGGCTGCCCTACGCATGGCAGGGCCAGATGACGCTGGCCGAGATCAGCGGCGGCTCGCCGTACGGAGCTTCGACGATCGCCGGTGGTGACGGCAGCCGGCAGCCATCGGCCAACGAGCTCGCCGGGGCGAAGTTTCAGGGCGCGCACGTGGCGCGCATCGCGGCCAAGCTGGCGGGGTAAGCCCCGCCCGGGCCGCTGCGACGGCCCTCGCTCTTCTGGGGGTTGCGCGATGCCCTTCGAGCGGGCACGCTGCGAGCATGAACCGCCCCGCCTCCTTGCCCGTTGCCGAACGCATCGCCGTGCTCGACATGCTGCGCGGCTTCGCGCTGATGGGCATCCTGATCATGAACATGCCTGCCTTCAGCACTTCGATGTTCGCCGAAGCCGACGGCTCGCACTTGTGGACCGGGCGCGCCGACCAGTTCGCCGAGGAGCTGCGCGACATGCTCTTCTCGGGCAAGTTCAACAGCATGTTCAGCCTGCTCTTCGGCATCGGCTTCACGATCCAGTTCCAGCGTTTGCAGGAGCGGCTTGGTGCTCCCGCGGTCGCGCTGTACCTGCGGCGCCTGGCGGTGCTGCTGGTCTTCGGCGCAGTGCACGCCTGCGTGTTCTGGACCGGCGACGTGCTGCACATGTACGCGCTGCTCGGGCTCGTGCTGCTGCTGCCGCTGCGCCACGCCGGCGATCGTGGCATCGTCGCGCTGATCGGCGCCTGCCTGCTCTATCCGGCGCTGTCGGGGCTGTTGCGCGTGATCGTGATGACACCGGAAGTCGTCGCGCAGCGTGTGCGCAATGCGCAGGCCTTCGAGGCCAGCAACAACCTCGCCTACGGCCAGGGCAGCTTTGCCGACATGGTGGTCGAGAACCTGCGCGTGGTGGCCTTCTTCTACAGCGACCTGTGGAACCTGTGGGGCCAGCTCGGCGCCTATGTAATGTTCGCGCTGACGATGCTCATCGGCGTGCTCGCCGGCCGCCGGCGTTGGGCGCAGCGCCTCCCCGAGTTGATGCCGCGCATCCGCCGCGCCACCTGGTGGGCGCTCGCGCTCGGGCTCGCCTGCGGCGCGGCGTTCACGCTGATCTTCCATTTCAACCGCCTCCCCGGGCCATCGCTGATCAAGGTGCTGGGAGGCGTGACGTACTGGGTCTCGCGCGTGGCGATGATGGTCTTCTACGTGCTGTTCATCGTGCGCGTGGCGCAGACACCGCGCGGGCAGCGCTGGCTGGCGCCGATGGCCGCTGCCGGACGCATGCCGCTGACCAACTACCTGATGCAGACGGCCATCTGCATCACGTTGTTCCAGGGCTGGGGTTTCGGGCTGTGGTTGAAGGTCGGGCCGGCGGCGGGGCTGGTGCTCGCGCTCGTGATCTTCTTCGCCGTGCAGGTGCCGTGGAGCCGGTGGTGGCTCGCCCGCCACGAGCGCGGGCCGCTCGAAGCGCTGTGGGCGCGCCTGACCTATGGGCGCCCCGAACCCGGGCGGGTGGCCGCGCTGCGGTAGACGCGCGGGCGCACCGCATGACCTCGAGCTAACCTGCGGTACGGCTGCGACCTGAACCGCAGCTTCGCAGGAGGCATTCATGCACGGCGTCACGATGGACGCACAGCGGCCGCGCTTGAGGGCCTTGGCTCGACGCACTCGATTCCGATTGCTGGCCGGCGTTCTGACCCACAGTCTCGGCGTTCGTACCGCTGTCGAGCGGCGGCAGCTCGGCTTGGCCGTCAATCAGACCACTGCAGGGATGCCCGGCAAGCGGTTCGACCTGCTGTTGCATCGCCTAGGACCAGGCGCTTGCATCGGTCGTGCACATCGCGTCGAAGACCTGGCGGTTGCGTGGGACGTGTCGCTCGACGAAAAGCAGCGAGAGCGAATCAAGCACCTGCCAGCCGTGATTGAAGTCCGCGACGTTGAGCTCTCCTCCACGGTGCTGGCGTTGAAGAGCACCATCCTGGCCCAGGTGCCGAAGACCTTGCTTCGGCTGCATCAAGACATGGTGGCTGCAGCCCATCTGATCAGGCAGTCCATGCCGGACTGCGTTTCGGTGGCGCACTGCGTCGTCGCCGACACCAATGTGGCAGAACGCCCGGGTTCGCGCCGCCACCAGTCGAAGCAGGCGAGCGTCTCGCAGTTTTTGCGCAGCGCGATACCGACGGCCGACGAGGAGCTCGGTATTGGTTTCGACGTGAGTGGCGTGTCCATGTTGAGCGCGTCGGGACGCGATAACGCCTCCTTGCTCGACGATGACGGTTGGGAAAGCATGGTCAAGCAGCTCGCACGCCGGCTGGATGAGGTGCTGTTGGAGCCAGTCGACACTAGATATCGCGCAACACGCTGAACTCGCGGAAAAGCGATGCGCTCAGCGACACGGTGAGCTTCCAGACGATGCTCATGGGCCGGTCGCCTTCACAGGATTCGAGCACCACGGGGCCGCAGGCGCGATAGGCGGCACCCCTGCGCGGGCGAACGAACAGCTGGAATTGACAGCGGTCCGAGTCCCCGGGGAAGGTCCCCTTCAGCATCCGCTTGTACCAGGTTCTGACAGGCCCCAACCCAACACCGGCGACCCTCCGCGTCGATCGAGGCAATCGGCGTCAGAAGCGCGAGATGGCGCTTCGCTCGCGCTTCAATCCCCCGTCATCTTCTTCGTCACCGGCAAGCCCTTGCTCATCACGTACTTGTACAGCCCGCCGGTGTCGCCTTCGGCCATCGACCCCTTGCTCAGGTTGCGGTTGTTGGCGTCCAGCTCCAGCGTCGTCTGCGGCCAGCCGTTGTCGGCGTAGTGCACGATGCGCCGGGGGGTTTTCAGGCCGAACACGTCGACGCCGTCGGGGAATTCCTTCAGCAACTCCTCGGCGAGCTTCTGGCCGCCCGAGCCCTGCACGTGCGCGTCGCGCATCGAGTAGTCGGGGTTCAGGCGGATGATGACCACGGCCTGGAAGCGGGTGCCCATGCCACCGCGCACGGTACCTTGCGCTACCCACGCCTCGGTCAACACGCGCAACAGCTTCTCCGACGTCGAGTTGCCGAGCAGCTGCTCGACGGCCTCGTGGGTCTCGAAGAGGGCCGTGCGCATCGCGGTCCAAGCCTCGAGATCCTTCGGATTGATCTCGACGCTCCCGACCGGCTTGTGGCCCGGCTTCTTCGGCGCGGCCCGGGCGGGCTCGTCGACACCGGCGGCCTCGCGGCGGGCGCGCACAGCCGAGATGAAGCCCTGCCGCTGCGACAAGGTGGTCTGTACGAGCTTGCCGATGGCGCGGGCGTGCTGGTTCACGAAGTCGCGCAGCGTGGCCGATTCGCTGGCCTTCGCCGCCTGCTTATAGTCGCCGTCGATGGCCTTCGCCATTGCGCTCAACTCGGACATGCCCGGCGCACGTTTGATCAGTTCGCCCATCAGCTTGTCGGTGAAGTAGCCGAGCACCGCCTTCTGGAAATTGGGCTTGGCCTCGGCATCGGCCGAGCTGGTCATGGTCTTGTCGAAGACCTGCAACGCGGTCTTCCAGCCTTCGAGGATCGCGATCTGCTTGTCCATGATCGCCGCCGCGATCTCCTCGTCCTTCATCTCGCCCGGCTTCATCAGTGCCGCGATGTCCCCCGGCGCGCCGTCGGCTGTCACCGGGGCTGCCGACGTGTCGCCGCCGCCCTTCGCCGGTGCGGTCAAGCCGGCATCGATCTTCAGGGCAGACTGCGCGGCAGCTGCCGGCGCCTGCTTGACGGCGGGCGTCCCGCCCGCGCCGGGCTTCGCGGCAACTTCTGGCCGCGCGAGCGCCTTGTCGCCGGGTGGTGGCGGCTCGTCGTCGCCGTCATCGTCGTCACCGTCCTCGCCGCGGCACTTCACCTTGTTCACGCGCAGCCCGGTCTGTTCGAGCAGCGCGAGCTTGACAAGCTTGGCCATGCCCGCCACTTCGGCCTTCAGCGCGAATGTCGTCGCGCCGGCCTCCAGGCTGCAGATGCCGGGGTAGTACTTGGTGCTGCCGCCGCCCAATTGGTCGGCAAGCATCTTGCGCCGTGCCGGCGAGATCGGCTTGCGCGACATCATCACGACGACCTTCTTGCCCGACTTG
>JANNQO010000243.1:0-44243 GCA_031400795.1 Rubrivivax sp.
AGCGCCAGCACATGGCCGCGCTCCAGGCCCTCGCGTGAGCCGCGGTTCAGCGCCACGATGTGGTTTTGTCCACCGACCAGCGCGTCGCCGTAGACCGAGATGATGCGGCCGCCCACCGGCGCATTCGGGCTGCGCGGCATGAAGGCCGCGAAGTCGCGCTGCGGCACCGGCGAGAGGCGGTCGCCGATGCCGGCCTCGAGCTTGGTGCTGCTGACGCTGAAGGTCGACGGCACCACCGCCACGGTGGCCTCGGCGCCGGGGCGGCCCTGGCCGTCGCGCACATGCTGGGCAGTGCCGACATAGACCCCTTCGAAGCCCAGCACCTCGCGCGTGTCGGGGTCGATCAGCGCCTGTGGCGCGCGGAAAACGCGGAAGTCGCGCGCGCCTTTCAAATCACCGCGCACGTAAGCCGTCTCGCCGCGCGACACCATCACGCGCCCTTCCTGGGTGGCCACGATGCGTGGCGCATCGTCCATCTCGCCGGCGTTGAAGACCACCGCCTCGTTCAGGAACGGGCCGATGAGGTGCAGCGGGATCGAGGCGATGGCGCCGTTGTCGAGCACCTCGGCACGCACCCGCGGCGAGAGCTTCACGGTGTTCGACGGCGGCGCGTCGCCGGCCTGCTGGGCCAGACGCAGCCGGGCGCGCCCGCCGGACTTTTCCAGCACCAGCAGCTGACCCGGGTAGATGAGGTGCGGATTGCGGATCTGCTCCAGGTTCATACCCCACAGCTCGGGCCAGCGCCAGGGGCTCTTCAGGAACAGCTTGGAGATGTCCCACAGCGTGTCGCCGCGCTGCACGGTGTGCGAGTCGGGCGCGTTGGGCGAGAGTTCGGACAGCGGCACGCCGGCCTGCGCCACCTGTTGCGCGGTGCTGCGCTGCTGCGGCGTAACGGGATAGTTGGCTTGCGCGACGGCGGCACTGGTGAGGCCGAGCAGCGCGACACCGAGGGCAAGCCGGGCAGCAGCGTGGGCGCGGCGGTGGATAGGCATCATGCGGCAGGTCTCCCGGCGGTGGCAGCGGCATCCGGTGCGATGCCACAATCGGGAGCTTCGAGAACCCCCGAATTTCTTCATACAGTGCGGGAGATTCTGCCCGTAAACCCTTGATGTCGCAACGAAAAGCGCGGGCGCATCGGCCCCGGCAGAGGCTGCGCCCGCCTCGTTCGTTGCGCATCCTCCACAGCTGTTTCGAGCGGTTGCGAAGCGCGCCGGCCGACCCCAGGTGTTAGCCCCATGTCCTTGCTCACCATCCTGCGTTATCCAGACCCTCGCCTGCACCGGGTGGCCCGGCCGGTGGCCGAGGTCGATGCCCGCATCAAAACCCTGGTGGCCGACATGCTGGAAACCATGTACGCCGCCGACGGCGTCGGCCTGGCGGCGACCCAGGTCGACGTGCACGAACGCGTGATCGTGTTGGACACCTCCGAGCGTCGCGACCTGCCGCTGGTGCTGATCAACCCCGAGATCACCGCGCGTGGCGAGGAACTGATCGTTACCGAAGAAGGCTGCCTGTCGGTGCCGGCGGTCTTCGACAAGGTGAGCCGCCACGCGCAGATCACCGTGCGCGCGCTGAACCGTGACGGCGAGCACTACGAGATGGACGCCGAGGGCCTGACCGCGGTGTGCGTGCAGCACGAAATGGACCACCTCATCGGCAAGGTCTTTGTCGAGTACCTGAGCGCGCTGAAGCGCGACCGCATTCGCACGCGCATGCTCAAACGCGCGCGCGACGATCAGAAGGCAGCGTGAAGGTCGGCTTTGCCGGCACGCCCGAATTCGCCGCCGCTTCGCTGGCGGCCCTCTTCGCTGCCGGGCACGAGGTGGCGATGGTTCTCACCCAACCCGACCGCCCGGCCGGGCGCGGGCTGAAGCTGCAAGCCTCGGCGGTGAAGTCATTCGCCGTGGCGCGCGGGCTGCGCGTCGAACAACCGCGCAGCCTGCGGTTGGACCGGCGTTACCCCGACGATGCGCGCGCTGCCCAGGCGGCGCTGGCGGCGGCAGCGCCCGAGGTGCTGGTGGTCGCTGCGTATGGCCTGATCCTGCCGCCCTGGATGCTCGAGCTGCCGCGCCGGGGTTGCCTGAACGTGCACGGTTCGCTGCTGCCGCGCTGGCGCGGCGCCGCGCCGATCCACCGCGCCATCGAAGCCGGTGACACCAGCACCGGCATCACCAACATGCAGATGGACGCAGGGCTGGACACCGGGCCGATGCTGCTCGCCGAAGCCGAACCGATCCGCCCCGGCGACAGCTCCGGCTCGCTGCACGAGCGCCTGGCCGCACTCGGCGGCAGGCTCATCGTGCAGGCGCTGGAGCTCGCACAGCGCGGTGCGCTGGTGCCGATCGCCCAGCCGCTCGAAGGCGTGAGCTATGCACACAAGGTCGACAAGGCCGAGGCGCGCATCGACTGGTCGCGCTCCGCCGTGGAGATCGAACGCCGCCTGCGCGCTTTCGACCCCTACCCCGGTTGCCATTTCGCGCTCGGCGACACGACGGTCAAGCTGTGGCGTGCCGAGGTGGTTGCAGGGCAAGGCGACCCGGGCAAGGTGCTGGATGCAGCGCCCGGCCGCTGCGTGGTGGCCTGCGGCGAGGGAGCGCTGGCGCTGCTGGAGCTGCAAGCCGCTGGCGGCAAACGCCAGGGCGCGGAGCTGTTTCTGCGCGCCCACTCGCTGCCTGTCCGCACGCGGCTGGTCTGAGCTTGCCAGCTCGGGCGGCCCAGGGCCAGCGGCGGGCAAAGTGCTCCCGCGGCACCACGCCGGACATGGTCGGCGCCGTTCAAGTTCGGCCAGCGCGCGCCGATACCGAAGGCAGTCCCGCCTCGACCGCCATGCCGCTTCACCCGCTCCTGCTGATTGCCGCTGCCCTGCTGCTGGCCGGCTGCGATCAGCTCGGCCTGGAATCTTCCGCCGTGCTCGCGGCCAAGCGCGAAGCCGAGGGCAAGGCGGTGGGCGGCGCCTGCCGCCACGCCGGCCGCGCCATCGAAGACTGCTATGCGCTGAACCGCAAGGCCGACAAATCGGCCGTCTTCGCCGGCTGGCGCGAAATGAACGACTACATGCGCGAGAACAAGATCGAGGCCGTGGCGCCCGCGCCGCCGCGCGCACCCGACGGCGATGATGCCCACGCCGAGACCGAGCCGGCCAAGGAACACGCCGAGAAGAAGAAAAAGAGCTGATCCGACCGCCGCTGCCGTCGGTTCATCGCCGGTTTCTGCATCGTGTCGCAGACGGCTTTCGCCCGGCCGCGCCGCAGGGGCACAGTGCGCTCCAGTCCACCAGGAGCCGCCATGTTCACCCTCTCGAATTCGTCGTCGTTCACGCGCCTGATGGGCCTCTTGCCGACACTGTTGCTGCTGGTCGGCGTGGCCACCTCGGCGCCTCGTGTCGAGGCTGCCACCAAGGGTTCGGGCAACGCCGCTACCGAATCGCGCCCGATCGGTGAATTCGAAGCCATCGCGATCAGCGGTTCGATGCGCCTGGACGTGCGCCAGGCCGCCAAGGAAGCGCTCAGCGTCACCGCCGACGACAACATCCTGCCGCTGCTGGAGACCGTGGTCGACGGGCGCACGCTGCAGATCCGCTTCAAGCGTGGCGAGTCGGTCACCACGCGCACGCCGATCCGCGTGCGGGTCGACGTGGTCAAGCTGACCGCCGTGGCCAGCTCGGGCGCCGGCGAGATGATCATCGATGGCCTCAAAACACCGCTGCTCAAGCTCAGCATCAGCGGCTCGGGCGATGCCACACTGAAGGCGCTGCACACCGATGCATTGGAAGTGCGCGTGGCCGGCAGTGGCGACGTGCGTGGCAACGGCGTGGCCAAGATGGTGAAGTTGAGCATCGCCGGCAGCGGCGACGTGGCCTTCACCGACATGGAAGCCGACGACGTGACCTTGTCGATCGCCGGCAGCGGCGACGCCAAGGTCACCGCGAACAAGTCGCTGAATGCCACCGTGGCCGGCAGCGGCGACGTGCAGTACCGCGGCAGTGCCACCGCGATCCGCAGCTCGGTGATGGGCAGCGGCACGATCAAGAAGCAGTGAGTCGCATCAGGCGGCGATGGACAATCGCCGCCGATGTCTTCGCCGCTCTGGCGCCACGCCGAATTCAAGCGCATCGGCCTCGGCCGGTAAGCGAAAATTCTGGCGATGAACGTCCTGCGCTTCACCGATCTCATCGCTGCGGGCCGCGTTGCCGGCCGTCGTGTCTTCGTCCGCGCCGACCTGAACGTGCCGCGGGACGATGACGGCAAGATCACCGAAGACACGCGAATCCGCGCCTCCGTACCCTGTGTGCGCATGGCGCTCGATGCGGGCGCGGCGGTGATGGTCACCTCGCACCTCGGCCGGCCTACCGAAGGCGCTTTCAAGCCCGAGGATTCGCTGGCGCCGGTGGCGGCGCGAATGGCGGAGCTGCTCGGCCGCGCCGTGCCGCTGGTGTCGAACTGGACCGGCGGCGTCACCGTCGCGCCCGGCCAGGTGGTGATGCTCGAAAACTGCCGCCTGAACAAGGGCGAGAAGAAGAACGACGAAGCACTCGCCAGGCAGATGGCGCAACTCTGCGACATCTTCGTGCACGATGCTTTCGGCACCGCGCATCGCGCCGAAGCCAGCACCTACGGCATCGCGCAATTCGCGCCGGTGGCATGTGCCGGGCCGCTGCTGGCTGCCGAGATCGACGCCATCACGAAAGCGCTGGCCGCGCCAAAGCGGCCACTGGTGGCTATCGTCGCCGGCAGCAAGGTCTCGACCAAACTGACCATCCTGCACAGCCTGGCCGCCAAGGTGGATGGGCTGATCGTCGGCGGCGGCATCGCCAACACTTTCATGCTCGCCGCCGGGTTGCCGATCGGCAAGAGCCTGGCCGAGCCGGATCTGATCGGTGACGCGAAGGCGGTTATCGCCGCAATGAAAGCGCGCGGCGCCGATGTTCCGATCCCCACCGACGTGGTGGTGGCGCGCGAGTTCAAGGCCGACGCCGTGGCCACCGTGAAGGCGGCCGCCGACGTAGCTGACGACGAGATGATTCTCGACATCGGCCCGCAGACCGCGGCGATGCTGGCCGAGCAGCTGAAGACCGCCGGCACCATCGTCTGGAACGGCCCGGTGGGCGTGTTCGAGTTCGCCGCCTTCGCGCATGGCACCGAGACGCTGGCGCGCGCCATCGCCGCCAGCCCCGCGTTCAGCATCGCCGGTGGCGGCGACACGCTGGCGGCGATCGCCAAATACGGCATCGAGCGCGACATCGGCTACATCTCCACCGGCGGCGGCGCATTCCTCGAAGTGCTGGAGGGCAAGACGCTGCCTGCGTTCGAGATCCTGGCGCGCCGCGCCGCGGCCTGAAACGGGCGCAAACTTCGCGTCCCGTCAAAACAACAACCGAGGCACCCATGGACAAGACTCTGTCGGCCGCCGAGCAGGACCTGCGCGACGCCGCGCTCGAATACCACCGCAGCCCCACGCGCGGCAAGATTTCGATCGCGCCGACCAAGCCGCTGTCCAACCAGCGCGACCTGTCGCTCGCCTATTCGCCCGGTGTGGCCTATGCCTGCCTGGCGATCGAAGCAGACCCGTCGCTGGCCTTCGAATACACCTCGCGTGGCAACCTGGTCGGCGTGGTCACCAACGGCACCGCGGTGCTCGGCCTGGGCAACATCGGGCCGCTCGCAGGCAAGCCGGTGATGGAAGGCAAGGGGTGCCTGTTCAAGAAATTCGCCGGCATCGATGTGTTCGACATCGAACTGGCAGAGAACGACCCCGACAAACTGGTCGACATCATCGCCGCGCTGGAGCCGACTCTCGGCGGCGTGAACCTCGAGGACATCAAGGCGCCCGAGTGCTTCTATATCGAGAAGAAGCTGCGCGAGCGCATGAACATCCCGGTCTTCCACGACGACCAGCATGGCACCGCGATCATCAGCGCCGCGGCGCTGTTGAACGGCCTGGAACTCGTCGGCAAGGACATCGGCCGCGTCAAGGTGGCAGTGTCGGGCGCCGGCGCTGCGGCGATCGCCTGCCTGGATGTGATGGTCGGGCTGGGCGTGAAGCGCGACAACGTCTTCATGTGCGATTCGCGCGGCGTGGTGCGCCAGGGCCGCGAAGACTTCGCCAAGATCGACGAGAGCAAGCTGCGTTATTGCCAGCGCACCGAGGCGCGCACGCTGGCCGATGTGGTGAAGGGCGCCGATGTCTTCCTCGGCTGCTCGGCAGCGGGCGTGCTTTCGGCCGAGATGGTGACGACGATGGCCGACAGGCCGATCATCCTCGCGCTGGCCAACCCCGAGCCCGAGATCCGGCCGGAACTGGCCAAGGCCGCGCGGCCCGATTGCATCGTCGCCACCGGGCGCAGCGACTATCCGAACCAGGTCAACAACGTCTTGTGCTTCCCCTACATCTTTCGCGGCGCACTCGATTGCGGCGCGACGAAGATCACCGAGAGCATGAAGCTCGCCTGCGTGCGCGAGATCGCGGCACTGGCCAAAGCCGAGACGCCACCCGAAGTGGCCGCCGCCTACGCCGGGCAGGAGCTGACCTTCGGCACCGACTACCTGATCCCCAAGCCTTTCGATTCGCGCCTGATCCTGCGCATCGCACCGGCAGTGGCGCGCGCCGCGGCCGAGTCGGGGGTGGCGACGCGGCCGATCACCGATCACGAGGCCTATCGCCAGTCGCTGAACCGCTTCGTCTACCAGACCGGCATGGTGATGCGCCCGGTGTTCGCGGTGGCCAAGGCGAATCCGGCGCGCATCGTCTACGCCGAGGGCGAAGACGAACGAGTGCTGCGTGCGGTGCAGGTGGTTCGCGACGAAGGGCTGGCCACGCCGGTGCTGATCGGTCGCCCCGAGGTGATCCGCATGCGCATCGAACGCGCCGGGCTGCGCCTGGCGGCGGGACGCGATTTTGAGCTCGTCGACCCCGAAAACGACAGCCGCTTTCGCAGCTACTGGGAGCTGTACCACCAGCTGATGGGCCGCGAAGGCGTGACCCCCGAGGCGGCCAAGGCCGCCGTGCGGCGCTCGAACACGCTGATCGCTTCGCTGATGGTCAAGCGCGGCGAAGCGCAGGGCCTGTTGACAGGTCTGGTCGGACGTTACGACCAGCACCTCGATCATGTGAAGAACGTCATCGGATTGAAGCCCGGCGCGCGCACCTTCGCGGCGATGAACGCGGTGCTGATGGACGAACACACGCTGTTCATCGCCGACACCTTCGTCAACGAAGAGCCGAGTGCCGAAGACCTGGCCGACATCGCGCTGATGGCCGCTGCCGAGGTGCGCCGCTTCGGCCTGCCGCCGCGCGTGGCATTCCTGTCGCACTCGGTGTTCGGCTCGTCGTCGCGCGCGTCCGCCAAGCGCATGCGCGCCGCGCGTGACCTGTTCGTGCAGCGCGCGCCGCACATCGAATGCGACGGCGAGATGCACGGCGATGCCGCGCTGTCGGAGACCATCCGCAAAGGCTACCTGCCCGACAGCACGCTCACCGGCAATGCCAACCTGCTGCTGCTGCCGAACCTGGACGCTGCGAACATCCTCTTCAACGTCTTGAAGATGACCGGCGGGCATGGCGTGACGGTGGGGCCGATCCTGCTCGGCACCGCGCTGCCGGCGCACATCCTCACGCCCTCGGCCACGGTGCGGCGCGTGGTCAACATGACGGCGTTGGCGGTGGCCGATACGGTGGCCTGACCAAGATCGTGAACTCTCGATAGCGGTCGATCGGACGTCGCTGGCCGACCGTTCGGCGCGAACGGCCGGTCGTCTTGATCCAGGGTTCAGCCGCGCAGCAGCGCCAGCACCTCGTCGCGCGACGGGATGCTGGTTTGTGCGCCGGCGCGCGTGCAGGCGAGGGCCGCTGCGGCGCTGGCTTCGCGCAAGGCCTCGGGCCACGGCGCATGCCGGGCCAGCGCGGCGACCAAGGTGCCGCAGAAGGTGTCGCCCGCGCCGGTGGTGTCCACGGCGTTCACCGGGAACGCGGCCTGCGTGACGAAGCCCAGCGGCGTGAGCGCGATGCAGCCCTGCGCGCCGAGTGTCGTCACCACATGCGGCACTCCGAGCTGCTGCATCGCCGCGTGGGTGCCAGCGGCATCCGGCGCGAGCTGCGCGAGTTCGCCTTCGTTGACCACCAGCACGTCGACGTGCTTCAGCAAGCCTTCCGATAAGGGCATCGCCGGCGCGGCATTGAGCACCACGCGGGCGCCGGCATTGCGTGCCGCGCCGGCCCAGGCGGTCACGCTGGCCAGCGGCGATTCCAGCTGTATCAACAGGTGGCTCACCCCGTCGAGCGCAGGCAGGTGCTCCGGCCGCAGGCGTGCGTTGGCGCCGGGTGCGACGATGATGCTGTTTTCGCCGCTGTCGGCCACGCCGATCAGCGCCACGCCGGTGGCGGCGTCGGCGACACGCACGATGTGCATCAGCACAGCGGCAGCGGCCAGCGAGGCCTCCAGCGGCGCGGCATGGGCGTCCGCGCCCAAGGCCAGCAGCATGCGCGTCGCAGCGCCACCGGCGCGTGCGCAGGCCACCGCCTGGTTGGCGCCCTTGCCGCCCGGATGGGTGCTGAACTCGCGCCCGAGCACAGTCTCACCGGCGCGCGGCAGGTGCGCGGTGCGCACCACGAAGTCGAGATTCGCCGAGCCGGCGACGAGCACGCTGCGGTTCATCGCCGGCATGGTGCTTCGATGCAGCGTTGTCTCATGGCCCGAGTTTCGGCGAAGACGCGTAGGCCGCAAGCAGCTTCTAGCTTCTTCACGGCGAAGCATTCGCATCGAGTCGGCACGCCAAGTGTGCCAACTGCGCCGCCGATAATGCCGCCCCCGGTCGCCCCTGGCCGAGCGAAGGATCCCCACCATGTCGCGTGCCACCAAGATCGTTGCCACCCTCGGCCCGGCGTCGAGCGAGCCCGAGGTGCTGGAGCGGCTGCTGCGCGCCGGCGTCGACGTGGTGCGGCTGAACTTCAGCCATGGCACGGCGCAGGACCACATCGCCCGCGCGAACCTGGTGCGCGAGATCGCGGCCAAGGTCGGCAAGCCGGTGGCGTTGATGGCCGATCTGCAAGGCCCGAAGATCCGCGTCGGCAAGTTCGCGCAAGGCAAGGTGATGCTGCAGGCCGGGCAGCCCTTCGTGCTCGACGCACAGCGCAGCGAACCCGGTGACATCGGCGCCGTCGGGCTGGACTACAAACAACTGCCGCGCGACGTGCGCCCCGGCGACACGCTGCTGCTCAACGACGGCCTGATCGTGCTGACGGTGGAGGCCGTGCGCGGCGAGCAGGTGCTCACGGTGGTGAAGATCGGCGGCGAACTGTCCAACAACAAGGGCATCAACAAACAAGGCGGCGGCCTGACCGCGCCGGCGCTGACCGGCAAGGACATGGAGGACATCAAGACCGCGGTGGCCTTCCAGTGCGAGTACCTCGCGGTGAGTTTCCCGAAGAGCGCCACCGACATGGAGATGGCGCGCCAGCTCGCCAACGTGGCCGGCGAAGACCAGGCGCCCAAGCCGCACCGGCCGGCGCTGATCGCCAAGATCGAGCGCAGCGAGGCCATTCCGCAGCTGGAGAACATCCTGCGCGCCAGCGACGGCATCATGGTGGCGCGCGGCGACCTGGCAGTCGAGGTCGGCAACGCCGCGGTGCCGGCGTTGCAGAAGAAGATGATCCGCATGGCGCGCGAGATGGACAAGGTCGCCATCACCGCGACGCAGATGATGGAAAGCATGATCCAGAACCCGGTACCGACACGCGCCGAGGTCAGCGACGTGGCCAACGCGGTGCTCGACGGCACCGACGCGGTGATGCTCAGCGCCGAGACCGCGGCCGGCAAGTACCCCGTGGAGACGGTCGAGCAGATGGCCGCCATCGCGCTGGCCGCCGAGCGCGCCGACGAGGTGAAGCTCGACGCCGACTTCATCAACAAGACCTTCGGCCGCATCGACCAGAGCATCGCGATGGGCGCGCTGTTCACCGCGCACCACCTGGGTTGCAAGGCGATCCTGGCGCTCACCGAATCCGGCTCGACGGCGCTGTGGATGAGCCGCCACCACATCCGCGTGCCGATCTACGGGCTCACGTCGCAGCCCCAGTCGCAGCGCAAGATGGCGCTGTACCGCAACGTGCGGCCGATCCTGATGCCCAAGCTCACCGACCGCGACGAAGCGCTGGCCAAGGCCGAGGCGCTGCTCGTCGAAAGCGGTGCGCTCAGACCCGGCGACACCTACGCCATCACCTGCGGCGAGCCGATGGGCCACCCGGGCGGCACGAACATGCTCAAGGTGTGTCGGGTTGAGTGATCACCGGCCGGACCTGCTGCACTCACTCCCGCTGATCGCCCGCGGCAAGGTACGCGACAACTACGCGGTGGGCAGCGACCGCCTGCTGATGGTGGCCAGCGACCGCCTCTCGGCCTTCGACGTCGTGCTGCCGCAGCCGGTGCCCGGCAAAGGCGAGGTGCTGACCGCGATGGCGCTGTTCTGGTTCGAGCATCTGAGGCACGTGGTGCCCAACCACCTCACCGGCGAAGCGCCCGAGTCGGTGGTGGCCGACGACGAGAAGCCGCTGGTGCGCGGGCGCTCGATGCTCGTCAAGCGCTTGCAGCCGGTGCTGATCGAGGCCGTGGTGCGCGGCTACCTGGCGGGCTCGGGCTGGAAGGAATACCAGGCGAGCGGCTCGGTGTGCGGCGTCCCGCTGCCGCCGGGTTTGAAGACCGCGAGCCGTCTGCCCGAGCCGATCTTCACGCCGGCGGCCAAGGCCGCGGTGGGTGAGCACGATCAGAACATCTCGTTCGACGAAGTCGTGCAGCGCATCGGCGCGCCCCTGGCTACGCAAATCCGCGAGGTCTCGCTGCGCCTGTACCGTGAAGCTGCGGCGCACGCCCTGGCGCGCGGCATCGTCATCGCCGACACCAAGTTCGAGTTCGGCCTCGACCGCGACGGCACGCTGACGCTGATGGACGAGGTGCTGACACCCGATTCGTCACGCTTCTGGCCGGCCGACCAGGTGGTGCCGGGACAGACCCCGCCGAGCTACGACAAACAACCGATTCGCGACTGGTTGCAGCGCGAGTACCCGGGCTTCGGCAGTGCCGGGTTGCCGGCGGGGCTGGTCGTGCCGCCGGAGGTGATCGCCGCTTGTCTCGAACGTTATCGGCGTGCGCAGGCGCTGCTGACGGCGTGACTCAGGCTGCCGCCCGCACGCTCTCCACCATCGACAACACGCGCGGCGCCATGCCGGTGGGCACCAGTTGCAGCGCCGGGTGCTGGCGCTCGAAGACGCGGAACAGCTCGTCGGCAAAACCGTGGCCGATATCGGCGATGCCCGAAAAATCGACCTCGGCGCGGCGGAACACCGGCAGCCGCGCGGCCACGCGCTTGGCCTGCGCGCGCGACTCCAGGCCGATGCTCTCGCCGAGCAGCAGGCGCAGCGGCACGACGGTGCTGTCGAACGTGTAGCCGCGGTCGACGCTGTGCTGGCGCCGCACGTCGTCCAGGGTGCGCTCGCTGTCCAGCGCGATGGCCAGGTACACCGAGGTGCCCATGCGCTCGACCGGCAGCGAACGCGCCCAGTCCGATCGTTCGCCGGCGCGCTGGAAGGCCTCCTGGTTGGCGTGCAGGTGAAAGAAATCGGCCAGCCGCGCGGTGAAGAACAGGCCGTGGCCGCGGTGCGCCTGCGGCTGCGTGGTCAACTTGCCTTTGCTCAGCTCGAACATTGCCAGCGCAGGGTCGTCGATCTGGAAACAGCGCGCGATGCGCTCGAACAGGCCGCAACCGTCGTCGCAGACGAGCAACTGGAGGTGCATCGCCGTCTGCCGCACCGAGATCGTGACCGTGCTGCCTCCGCTGTGGTCGATGGCGTTGTTGAGCAGTTCCGAGAAGGCGTGCTGGGCCAGCCGCGCGACGTTCGGCGCCACGGTCAGATAGGGCGCGAAGTCCTGCGCCCACGGACCGTCTTCCGTCAGCCCGGCCAGCGGGTAGCCGCGCACCACCTGGCGCATCGCGCCGGGTTTGAACCGAGGCCGTCGCGCCGGGCCACTGCGCTGCACCCACTGCGCCGCTTCGAGCCTGCGCAGCAGCGCCATCGCCGAGCGGTGCGTGATGCGCAGGCGCTGCATCAGCACCTCGGGCAAGGCATCGCCGTGCAGCAGGGCGGCGGGCGTGATCCACGAAGTGGCAGCGGCGAGCAGGCGCGAGGTCATGGAAGCCTTTCCGGCCCCACGCAGAAGTGAGTAGGGCGCGCCCAGTGTCACAGCGCCGGATCGACCGTTCAGCGCGAAAAGAACCACGATCAGGGGCCAGTTCAGCGCTTTAAACTTTCAGGCCACCTCAGCCAGGATCCTCGCCATGCCCCTCGTCTCGATGCGCCAGCTGCTCGACCATGCCGCCGAACACGGCTACGGCATCCCCGCCTTCAACGTCAACAACCTCGAGCAGGTGCAAGCGGTGATGACCGCCGCCGCCGAAGTCGGCGCGCCGGTGATCCTGCAAGCCAGTGCCGGCGCGCGCAAATACGCCGGCGAGCCGTTCATCAAGCACCTCATCCAGGCGGCGATCGAACAATGGCCGCAGGTGCCGCTGGTGATGCACCAGGACCATGGCCAAAGCCCCGAGGTCTGCAGCGGCGCCATCGGCCTGGGGTTCAGCTCGGTGATGATGGACGGCTCGCTGCAGGCCGACGGCAAGTCGATCGCCAGTTACGACTACAACGTCGATGTCACACGCCAGGTGGTGCAGATGGCGCATGCGCTGGGCGTCACGGTGGAAGGCGAACTCGGCTGCCTGGGCTCGCTGGAAACGATGCGCGGCGACAAGGAAGACGGCCACGGCACCGAAGCCACGATGACGCGCGAGCAACTGCTCACCGACCCCGAACAGGCCGCTGATTTCGTGGCGCGCACGCAGCTCGACGCGCTGGCCATTGCCATCGGCACCAGCCACGGCGCGTACAAGTTCACGCGCAAGCCCACCGGCGACATCCTGGCCATCGACCGGATCAAAGCCATCCACCGCCGCATCCCGAACACGCACCTGGTGATGCACGGTTCCTCCAGCGTGCCGCAGGACCTGCTCGCACAAATCCGCCAGCACGGCGGACAGATGAAAGAGACCTACGGCGTGCCGGTGGAAGAGATCCAGGAAGCCATCAAGCACGGCGTGCGCAAGGTCAACATCGATACCGACGTGCGCCTGGCGATGACCGCGGCGGTGCGCACCTATCTGGCCGAGAACCCGAGCAAGTTCGACCCGCGTGACTATCTCAAGCCAGCGCGCGACGCGGCGCGGCTGATCTGCCGCCAGCGCTACCTGGAGTTCGGCTGCGAAGGGCAAGCCGCCAGGATCAAGCCGATGGAACTGCCGGCGATGGCGCGGCGCTATGCGGGCGGCGAGCTGATGCAACTCGTCCAGTGACACACATCTTTACCGCCCTTCCACACCCCCGACAAGGCACCCGCCGAACATGCCAGGCATCGCAACCCGCACTCCCCAAGGAGTCACGTCGATGTCTTTCTCCAACAGTTTGATTTCCCGCCCGGCGCAACTCTGGCTCGGCGCCCTCGTGCTGGCCGTGGCTGGCGCATTCACGCTCACCGCGCAGGCCGCCACGCCGACGCACAACGAGCACGGCGGCGGCCCGGGCGGCCACGCCATGATGGGCGGCGGCATGATGATGGGCGGCCCGCGCCACATCGAACGGATGCTCGACGCCGTCAACGCCACGGCCGACCAGCGCGCACAGATCCGCAGCATCGTGCAAACCGCGATGGCCGACTTGAGAAGCCAGCGCGCCACCGGCGCCACGCTGCGTGACCAGGCCGCACAGGTCTTCACGCAGCCCACCGTGGATGCGCGTGCCGCCGAGACGCTGCGCCAGCAGATGCTCGCGCAGCACGAGCAGGCCAGCAAGCGTTTGCTGCAGGCCATGCTCGACGTGAGCCGCGTGCTCACGCCCGAGCAGCGTGCGCAGGTCGGTGAGCGCATGAAGAGCCAGCGCTCGATGATGCAGCGCCACCGCGCCGAGCGCGAGGCGCTGGACAAGAAGTGAATCCAGGACGGCCATGGAATCGACGAGCACGGGCTCCCCGGGGTCGTCGAACCCCTCGGGGGCGAACCCGGCCCCGCCGGGTTCTGGGGCCCCATTTCGGCCTTCGCCCCCGCTGGCTCGCGCCGCGGGGGCGCCTTTTCGTACGGCGGCCGGCACGATGACTCCGCCCAAGCTGCTGCTCATCGACGACGACGCGCGCCTCACGGCGATGATCGGCGACTACCTGCGCAAGAGTGGCTACGAGGTCGACTGCGCCGGCTCGCTCACCGCCGGCCGCGAGCGGCTGAAAACGACGCCCTACGACGCGCTGCTGCTCGACCTGATGCTGCCCGACGGCGACGGCCTGGACCTGACGCGCGAGTTGCGCGCCGAGCCGCGCACGCGCCGCCTGCCGCTGTTGATGCTCACCGCGCGCGGCGAGCCGATGGACCGCATCGTCGGCCTCGAACTCGGCGCCGACGACTACCTCGGCAAGCCCTTCGAGCCGCGCGAACTGCTGGCGCGCATCAAGGCGCTGCTGCGCCGCGCAACCCCCGACCCGACGCACGACGAGGTGCTCACCTTCGGCCGGCTCGAAGTCGACCTCGGTGCACGCCAGGCGCGGCTGGACGGCAAGGGCTGCGACCTCACCAGCCACCAGTTCGAGCTGCTCACCGTGCTCGCCAAGAGCCCCGGCCGGGTGCTCTCGCGCGACCAGATCATGGACGCGCTGAAGGGCCATCCGCTGGAAGCATTCGATCGCAGCATCGATGTGCACATCTCGCGCATCCGGGCCGTCATCGAAGACGACGCCAAAGCGCCCAAACGCGTGCTCACCGTGCGCGGCGCCGGCTACGTCTTCGCGCGCAAGCAGGACGCTGACGACTAACGTCATCGCCGATGCGCTCGCTCTATCTGCGCATCTGGCTCACCGTGGTCGCCGCGGTGGCGGTGTTCGCGGTCTTCTCGGGCTGGGTGATTCAGCGCCATCTGGAAACCGAGCGCCTGCGCAACGACAGCAGCGCGCAAGAGCGGCAACAAGAACGGCTGATGGCCTGGGCCGATCTGCTCGAACGTTCGTTGCCACCGGCCGGCGCCTCGCGCGCCGACCAGGCGATGGCGATCCGCGACTGGTCGCTGCGCTTGCGCGTGCCGCTGGCGCTGGACGATGCAAATGGCCAGCGCATCGGCAGTGCCGACATGTTCGCGCGACGCGAGGCCGAAGGCGCGGTGCGCCCGCAGGCATTTCGCCTGGACGATGGCCGCACGCTGTGGGTGATGCGTCCGCAGGCGGGCCGACTCGGCGCAGGTGCCGGCGCCGCGGCCGGTGCCGGCATGGGCCCGCCGCCCTGGCTGCTGATGCGCGCGATGCCGGGCGGCCTGGGCCTGGCGATCCTGCTCGCGCTGCTCTTCATCGGCGTGGCCGCCGGGGCCTGGCCGGTGGTGCGGCGGCTGACGCGCCGGCTCGAAGCGCTGCAGCAGGGCGTGGACGCTTTCGGCAAAGGCGCCCTCGGCCAGCGCGTGACAGAGGACGGGCGCGACGAGGTGGCCGCGCTGGCGGGCAGCTTCAACCGCGCCGCCACGCGCATCGAAGCGCTGGTGCGCTCGCACCAGAGCCTGCTGGCCAACGCCAGCCACGAGCTGCGATCACCGCTGACGCGCTTGAAGATGGCCTTGTCGCTGGTCAAGGAAGCAGCACCCCCGCAGCGTGCCGCGCTCGAGCGCGAGATCGAGGCCAACATCGGCGAACTCGATGCGCTGGTCGAAGAGGTGCTGCTGGCCAGCCGGCTGGATGCTGCGCACGTGTTCGAAGCCGGCGGCCCGGTCGAGCTGCTGGGCATCGCCGCCGAAGAAGCGGCGCGTGTCAACGCCCAGGTGCAGGGCCAGGAAACCCTTGTGCAGGGCGACGAACGGCTGCTGCGCCGCGCGCTGCGCAATCTGCTCGAAAACGCACGACGCTATGGCGGCGATGAAATCGAAGTCAGCGTCGGCGCCGCGGCGGCGGGGCACGAGGTGCGCGTCAGCGACCGCGGCCTCGGCGTGCCCGATGCATTTCGCGAGCGCATCTTCGAGCCCTTCTTCCGCCTGCCCGGACATGCCGAGCGCGAAGGCGGCGTGGGGCTCGGCCTGTCGCTGGTGCGCCAGATCGCCGAGCGCCATGGCGGCTCGATCCGCTGCGAGCCGCGCGCCGGTGGCGGCAGTTCGTTCGTGCTCACCCTGCCCGCTTCTGCCGCAGCACCCACGACAGCAAGAGCGTGAGACCGATGGCGGCCACCACCAGCCCAACCGTGCTGGCCGCCCAGTAGCCGCGCGCGCCGGTCAGCCACGCTGGAGTGCCGCCAAGCACGTCGAACGCCAGCAGGTAGCCGCCGCCCAGCCCCACACCCCACAGCGACAACGCGTAGATCAGCATCGGCCCGATGGCCACGCGCCAGGCGCGCAGCACGAACGACGAGAGCGCCTGCGCTGCATCGGCGATGTGGAACACGGCCAGCCAGGCCAGCAGCGGCAGCGCGGCATCGATCACCGCACGATCAGCGGTGTACAGGCCGACGATCCGCTCGCGCAACACGAACACCAACCCACCGAGCAGCACGGCCACGCCGATGCCGATCTGCAGGCCATGCCACCCGAGCCGCCGCGCATCGCTCATTTCGCGCGCGCCCACCAGTTGCGCCACCAGTGTGCTGGTGGCATTGGCCAGCGCCAGCGGCACCATGAACAGGATCGAGACCATGTTCACCGCGATCTGGTGCCCGGCCACCGGCGTGGTGCCCAGCCGCGCGATGAAGAGCGCCATCATCGTGAAGCCGCTGACTTCGATCAGCAGCCCCGCGCCCATCGGCACGCCCAGCCGCAGCAGCGCGGTGATGGCGGCGCGATCGGGCCGCGCCAGGCCGCGCACGCGCAGGCCGAAGTTCTCGTAGAAGCGGTCATGGCGAACGATCCACCAGGCCACCAGCAGCTGCGCCCACATCACGACCAGGGTCGCCGCCGCACAGCCGACCATGCCCAGCGGCGGCAGGCCAACGCTGGGCACGCCATGGATCAACAGTGCCGACAGCGGTACCTTCACGGCCAGCGCAACGAGCTGCAAGCCCATCACCACGCGCGGCCTCGACACCGCCGTATTGAAGCCGCGCCAGGCCGCGAACAACAGCGACGCCGGCAGCGCGAAGGCCAGCAGCGCGAGGTAGATGCGCGCCTTGTCCTCGATCTCGGGTGCCAGCTGCGCCAACGCCATGTAGGGCGCCGGGAAGAGCAGCAACAGCATGCCCGGCAGCGCGACCAGCAGCGCCACCCACACCGCCTGGTGCAGCTGCCGCCCGGCCTCGTCGAGCTTCTTCGCGCCGAACAACTGGCCGACGATCGGCGAGACCGCCATCACGATGCCCATCAGCCCGATGAAACTGGTGAAGTACGCGGCCGCGCCCACCGACAGTGCGGCCAGGTCGCTGGCCGAGTAGCGCGCGATGAGCAAGGTGTCGACGGTGCCGAAAGCCACCACCGAGAGCTGGCCGAGGAACACCGGCCACGCCAGGCTCGCGATGCGCCGGCCGCTGTCTGCGATCGTGGCGCTCAACCGGGGCCCTTCGGCTTGGATGGCACCTCCACGCCGACTGCGTCGTCCGCCGCCCGAGGGGGTATGAGCAAATTGGCAGAGCCATCCTTGCTCATGAAACTCTCCGGCGGCGGGTGGTCGACGCCGCTGGCCTCCAGCGCGCGCTCGGCGTAGCGGTTGAAGCGCCAGGCCGTGGCCTGCTGCGTGATGCGCCGCCACACCAGGCGCTTCTCGGACGGCGTCAGCACCGGCCAGTGTTGCACTTCGTCGAAGGTGCGCCCGCAGCCTTTGCAGATGTCGTCGCCCTGGGTCGTCGAGCAGATTGCGATGCAGGGCGCGTCGGGTGTGCTGGCGTACCAGGCGAGCCAGGCCTCTCGCGCTGGGGCGGGCATCGTCGTCTCGTCGGCGAGCGGCTCGCGGTAGTACACCATCAGCGCGTAGACCTCGGCCAGCGCGCGCACTTCGGGGCAGGCGGTGATGCCGTCGGGCGAAGGTGATCGCTCACGCCACCAGTTGATGGCGTACTCGATGTCGGTGATGTGGATCGCGGCCAAGGGTCAATCCGCGGTCGGATCGAAAAGGGCGCGAATTCTAGGCAAGCACGCGTTGCAACCAATACTGGAGCGCCTGCACTTCTTCGATGCACACCGAGTGCTGCATCGGGTACTGCTGCCAGTCGACCGAGTAGCCCAGCGCCGCCAACGCATCGCGCGTCGAAGCGCCGCGTGCCAGCGGCACCACACCGTCTTGCGTGCCATGCGCCAGGAAGATCGGCACCTCGGCGTTGGCGGCGTGGCGCTCGGCCGCGGTGCGATCGGCCAGCGGCAGGTAGCCCGACATGCCGACCAGCCCGGCCAGCCGGTGCGGGCAGCGCAGCCCGGCACCGAGCGCGATCGCGCAGCCTTGCGAAAAGCCCGCCAGCACGATGCGCGACGCCGGCACGCCGCGCGCGATCTCGCGCTCGATCAGCGCCTGCACGCCAGCGAAGGATTCGCGCAGCCCGGCTTCGTCCTCGCGTTTCACCAGTTCCGAGCCGAGGATGTCGTACCAGGCGCGCATGCGGTGGCCGCCGTTGATCGTCACCGCCCGCTCGGGCGCGCGCGGCAGCAGCCAGCGCACGGGCCCGATCTTCGCCAGGTCGATCTCATCGGCGAAGGACAAGAAATCGGTGCCGTCGGCGCCCAGGCCGTGCAGCACGATGATCGTGGCGACGGCTGCGCCGTCGGGATGGACTTCGATCGTCTGCATCAGTATTTCAGCCCCATCGCGTCACGCACGTCTTTCATCGTTTGCCGCGCCACGGTGCGCGCGCGCTCGGTGCCCATCTCGACGATCCAGTGCACCTGTTTCGGGTTCGACAGGTACTGCTCGGCGCGTTCGCGCCAGGGTTGCTGCTCGCGCACGATGGCGTCGATGACCGGCTGCTTGCACTCCAGGCAGCCGATGCCCGCGCTCTTGCAGCCCTGCACGACCCAGTCTCTCGTTGCCGTGTCGCTGTAGATCTGGTGGAACTGCCAGACCGGGCACTTCTCGGGGTCACCGGGGTCGGTGCGGCGCACGCGCGCCGGGTCGGTGGTCATGCCGCGCAGCTT
This sequence comes from Rubrivivax sp., assembly GCA_031400795.1. Classification (GTDB taxonomy): domain Bacteria; phylum Pseudomonadota; class Gammaproteobacteria; order Burkholderiales; family Burkholderiaceae_C; genus Rubrivivax. The sequence continues at coordinate 19,156 of JANNQO010000243.1, forward strand.
CTTCGTCACGGTCGCGGCATCGTCGCGCATCAGCACCGCGTTGCCGTAGCTCTTGCTCATCTTTGCGCCGTCCAGGCCGGGCAGCACTCTCACTTCCGTGTGCAGCGCCGCGGGTTCGACCAGGATCGCCTTGCCGGCGCCTTTCAGATGGCCGCCGAGCAGCTCGCTGTCGTCGCGAGTCCAATGGGCGATGCTGGCAGCCGCTCTGGCCAGCAAGCCTTCGCCCTTGGCCAGGGCCTCGGCGCTGCCGCCCTCGCCGTAAGCTTTGCGTTGCTTCTCGAAGTAGCGCGAGTCGTCTTTCGAAAGCTTGGCCAGCGCCTGCCCGATCTGCGCTTCGTGGTCCGCGGCGCGGCCGTACAGGTTGTTGAAGCGCCGCGCCACCTCGCGCGTCAGCTCAACGTGCGAACTCTGGTCGCCGCCCACCGGCACGTAGGTGGCTTTGTAGATCAGGATGTCGGCCGCCTGCAGCAGCGGGTAGCCGAGGAAGCCGTAGGTCGCCAGGTCGCGGTCTTTCAGCTTCTCGATCTGGTCTTTGTAGGTCGGCACACGCTCGAGCCAGCCCAGCGGCGTACCCATCGCAAGCAGCGTGAAGAGTTCGGCATGCTCGGGCAGGCGACTCTGGATGAAGAGCGTGCACTTCTCGGGATCCAGGCCCGCGGCCAGCCAATCCGTCACCATCTCGTAGACGTAGCGCTCCATCACGTGGCGCTCTTCGTAGTGCGTGGTCAGCGCGTGCCAGTCGGCCACGAAGTAGAAGCACTCGTACTCGTCTTGCATGCGCACCCAGTTCTTCAGCGCGCCGTGGTAGTGGCCGAGGTGCATGGCGCCGGTGGGGCGCATGCCGGAGAGGACGCGGGAACGCATAGGTCGAAGCGGCAATCGATGAAGGCGCGGATTCTCGCAGGCCGCGTTGTCGTGACGCTCATACACTCGCGCTCCCCGCCATGAAGCGCATCGTCATCCTCATCTCCGGCCGCGGCTCGAACATGCGGGCCATCATGCAGCGCTGCGCCGGCGAAGGCTGGCCGGCGCAGGTGGTCGCAGTGATCGCAAATCGCGCCGATGCCGAAGGTCTGGCCTTCGCAGCGCAGCGCGGCATCAGCACCGCGGTGGTCGACCACCAAGCCTTTGCGAAGCGCGAAGACTTCGACGCCGCGCTGGCCGAGACGATCGACGCGCAGCGCCCCGATCTGCTGCTGCTGGCCGGCTTCATGCGGGTGCTCGGCGCGGCCTTCGTGCAGCGCTACGCGGGCCACTTCCTGAACATCCACCCCTCGCTGCTGCCGATGTTCCCGGGCCTGCACACGCACCGGCGTGCGCTCGAAGCCGGCTGCCAATTGGCCGGCGCCACGGTGCACTTCGTGACTGCCGAACTCGACCACGGCCCGATCGTGATGCAGGGCGTGGTGCCGGTGCGCGCGGGTGACGACGAGAGCGCTCTCGCCGCGCGTGTGCTGGAGACGGAACACGTGATCTACCCGCAGGCGGTGCGCTGGTTCGTCGAGGGCAAGCTGGCGATCGACGGCCTGCGCGTGCGCCAGCTCGATGGCGCCTCTCAACTGCTCATCTGATGGCGCCCCCGAACTCGCTTCACTCGCTGCCCCCAGGCCCCGTCAGGGGCCACTGCGTGGCCCTGGGGGCGCGTCAGTGCCTTGGGGCGGCCCGGCGCCACTGACATGCACCCCGGCGCGCTGCTCGACCTGGCCACGCAACTGCTGCGCGAGGTGCTGAAGCTCGATGCGCCGTCCGACGGCGTGGTCAGCGCCTTCTTTCGCCAGCACAAGCTGCTCGGCCTGCGCGAGCGCCACACGCTGGCCGAGACCACGTATTCGGTGCTGCGCCAGCGGCTGCTTTTTCAGCACCTTGCTCAAGGCGGATCGGGTGCCCTCGAACGGCGCCTGGCGATGCTCGCCTGGCAGGGCAGCGAAACCTTCCTGCGCGGTGCCATCGGCCCGCACGAGCAGCAGTGGCTGGCGCGGATTGCGGCCATCGACCGGAGCACGCTGGCCGACAAGCTGCGCCACAACCTGCCGGATTGGCTGTCCGGCGCCTTGCGCGAGCAGCTCGGCGAGACAGAGTTCTGGGCGCTCGCCGCGGCCCTGGGCCAGCCCGCGCCGCTGGACCTTCGCGTCAACGCGCTGACGAGCAAGCGCGAAGCCGTGCAGGCGGCGTTGCAACAAGCCGGCATCGATGCGCAGCCCACGCCGTATTCGCCCTGGGGCCTGCGCGTGGCTGGCAAGCCGGCGCTGAACAAGCTCGACGTCTTCACCCGCGGCGAGGTCGAGGTGCAAGACGAAGGCAGCCAGCTGCTGGCACTGCTCACCGACGCGCGGCGCGGCGAGATGGTGGTCGACTTCTGCGCCGGCGCCGGCGGCAAGACCCTGGCGCTGGGCGCGGCAATGCGCAACACCGGGCGCTTGTACGCATTCGACACCTCCGGCCACCGGTTGGCGGCGCTGAAGCCGCGGCTGGCACGAAGCGGCCTGTCCAACGTCTACCCGGCGCAGATCGCGCACGAGCGCGACGATCGCATCAAGCGCCTGGCCGGCAAGATCGACCGCGTGCTGATCGACGCGCCCTGCTCGGGCCTGGGCACGCTGCGCCGCAACCCGGACTTGAAATGGCGGCAGTCGCCCAAGTCCATCGAAGAACTGGCTGCCAAACAGCAGGCGATCCTGGCCAGCGCGGCGCGGCTGCTGAAACCCGGCGGGCGACTGGTCTATGCCACCTGCAGCTTGTTGCGCGCCGAGAACGAGGCCATCGTCGAAACCTTCGCGACCGCACATCCTCGCGACTGGCGTCAGCTGCCGGCGGAGGAAGCGCTCACCCTCGCCAAAGTCGAGGTAGCATCGACACTCGTCGACGGCCCGTTCCTGCGCCTGTGGCCACATCGCCACGCAACCGACGGCTTTTTCGCCGCGGTCTGGCAGCGGGATTGATGGCCCTCATATAGGCACTTCCCACCATTCGTGTCACACCCGGACACCTACAATCGCGTTCTTTTGGCGCTGAATTGCCCGACATGGATCTATTCATTTCCTGGCTGTCCACCGGCCTGCTCGACCTGAACTGGTGGCAGCTGGTGATCGTGACCTTGCTGTTGACGCACGCCACGATCGTCTCGGTGACGATCTTTCTGCACCGCGCACAAGCGCACCGCGCGCTCGACCTGCACCCGATCCCCGCGCACTTCTTCCGCTTCTGGCTGTGGCTCACCACCGGCATGGTGACCAAGGATTGGGTCGCCATACACCGCAAGCACCACGCCAAGTGCGAGACCGTGGATGATCCGCACAGCCCGGTGACGCGCGGCATCAAGACCGTGCTGCTCACCGGCAGCGAGTTGTACCGCGCCGAATCGAAGGTGCAGGAAACGCTCGCCAAGTACGGCCACAACACGCCCGACGACTGGCTCGAGCGCAAGCTCTACGCCAACCTGGTCTTCCATGGCGTGGCCTTGATGTTGATCATCGACGTGCTGCTGTTCGGCGCCATCGGCCTCACGGTGTGGGCGGTGCAGATGTTGTGGATCCCGATCACCGCGGCTGGCATCATCAACGGCATCGGCCACTGGTGGGGCTATCGAAATTTCGAGCCCGCCGACGCATCGACCAACATCGTGCCCTGGGGCATCCTGATCGGCGGCGAAGAGTTGCACAACAACCACCACACCTACCCCACCTCGGCCAAGCTGTCGGTGAAACCTTTCGAGTTCGATATCGGCTGGGCCTACATCCGCGGCCTGGAGATGCTCGGCCTGGCCAAGGTGCGCAAGACGCCGCCCAAGCTGGCGCTGGGTTCGGTGAAGGCGCAGGCCGACGGCAAGACACTGGAAGCCATCATCGCCAACCGCTACGAGGTGATGGCCAAGTACGCCAGCGCACTGCGCGAGACGGTGGGCGGCGAGCTGAAGAAGCTGAAAAGCCAAGGCGCGCAGAACACCGCGCGCTTCCGCGACCTACGCCTGGCCAAGCGCTGGCTGCACCGCGACGACCACAAGATCCCGCACGACCACAAGGCGCGGCTGGCGCAGGCGCTGGGCGACAGCCCGAAGCTGGCCAAACTGGTGGCGATGCGCGAAGAGCTGCGCCAGTTGTGGACACGCACCAATGTCTCCGCAGAACAGCTGGTCGCCGATTTGCAGGCCTGGTGCCACAAGGCTGAAGAAAGCGGCATCGCGATGCTCCAGGAGTTCTCGCTGAAGCTGCGTGCTGCCCACGCATAAATCGTCGATCGCTCGCGAAAAGCCCGCTGCAGGCGGGCTTTTTTCATCGTCTCGGCGGGCACCGCACGGCCCGGTTCAAGGCCCGCGCGAGGCGGTCGATAGACCGGTGTTGCTTTCAACAGAGCCCCGCCATGCTGCGCCGAACATTCGCCACCGCTTGCCTGCTCGCCGCCGCGGGCTGCACCACGCTCCAGGAACCCGAGGGCCCCCCGCGCAAGGAAACGGTCTTCGCTGTCACCGACGCCGGCGAACTGATCAAGTTCAACGCCGGCCAGCCGCGCCGCATCGTCGAGCGCAAATCGCTGCAAGGCCTGGAGGCCGGTGACCGGTTGCTCGGCATCGATTTCCGTGTCGCACGCGGCGTGCTGTTCGGCCTGTCGGCTGGCGGCCGGCTGTACACGATCGACACCGCGAGCGGCCGGCTGACACGAGTGGGCACGCAGGCGCACACGTTGCCGCCGGCGCGCTACGGCTTTGACTTCAACCCGGTGGCCGACCGCATCCGCGTGGTGGCCGACAACGGCAGCAGCCTGCGCCTGCACCCCGATACCGGTGCGCTGGCTGCCACCGATGCGGCGCTGGCTTACGCACCGCGTGACGTGGCCTTCGGCAAGGCGCCGCAGGTGGCCGCTGCGGCCTACACCTACAACAAGAGCAACGACAGGCTGACCACCAACTACGCCATCGACCTGGCTCTGGGCACGCTCGTGACCCAAGGCAGCAGGGAAGCCACCGAGCCGGTGGTGTCGCCCAATACCGGGCGGCTGTTCACCGTCGGTACGCTGGGCACCGGGTCGCTGGACGGCGTGTCCTTCGACATCGCCGACATCGGCAACACGGCGCTGGCCGCCGTACGGCAAGCCGGCCGCACACGTTTGCATCTGGTCGACCTGGCGACGGGCCGGGCCACGCTGATCGGCACCGTGGGCGACGGGCGCGCGCTGTGGGGCATGGCGATCGAGCCGTGAGCTTTCGCAGCCGGGCGGCGCTGGCCGCGCTGCTGCTGAGCCAGGCCGCTGCTGCGGCGCCTGTGGAGGTGCGCGTGGCCGGCGCCGGCGACAAGCCGCTGGAAGGTGCCATCGTGTTCCTCGAGCCGCGCGACGCCCGCGCCGCGCCCGCGCCGGCTCAAGGCGTGGAGATCGCGCAGATCGAGCGCCGCTTCGTGCCTGAGGTGAGCGTGGTGCCGGTGGGCAGCGCCGTGAATTTCCCGAACCGCGACACGGTGCGCCACCATGTCTACTCGTTCTCGGCGGCGAAGAGGTTCGAGATCAAGCTCTACGTCGGCACGCCGGCCAGCCCGGTGGTGTTCGACCAGCCCGGCATCGCCGTGCTCGGCTGCAACATCCACGACAACATGACGGCCTGGGTGGTGGTGGTCGACACGCCCTGGTACGGCCGCACCTCGCTGGACGGCCGGCTGACGCTACCCGCGGTGCCGGCCGGCCGCTACAAGCTGCGCGCCTGGCATGCCGCTTTGCCGGTGGGCGCCACGCCGATCGAGCAGGAACTGCGTGTCGAAGCTTCGCCCGTGGTCGCGATGGTGGTCTTGAACGGGGTGAAGCAGTGAGCCGCCGAGCCGTTCCCAAGGCGAACACCGTAGTGCGCAGCACGGAGGTACGCCCAGTGAGCCGATGGCTCGGTACCGAGCGCTGGCGGCTCTCCAGCCGCATGGTGATCGTTTCGCTCGTGCTGCTGCTGTGCGTGCAATTGGCCAGCTTCGTGGCCATCCACACCAGCATCGAACGCAACGCGCGCCGCCAGCTCGGCGAGCAGCTCGAGGTCGGCGCGCGCATCTGGGCGCGTCTGGTCGAGCAGCGCGCCACCAAGCTCGGCCAGGGCGCAGCACTGCTGGCCGGCGATTTCGGTTTCCGTTCGGCGGTGGGCAGCGACGACCGCGACACCATCGTCTCCGCGCTGGACAACCACGGCGCACGCATCAACGCCGCGCTGGCTGCGCTGCTCGACACGCAGTATTCCGTGAAGGCCGTGGCGCAAGGCGAGGCCGCCGCGGCGTTGATGCCCACGCTGGCCGAGATCGCCCCGCAGCTGGCAGCGCACGGCAACGCGGTGACGATGGTCGGCCAGCGGCCCATGCAGTTCGTGATGGTGCCGATGCGTGCGCCGGTGCTGATCGGCTGGGTGGTGATGGGGTTCGAGTTCGATCGCTCGCTGGTCGACGATCTGCATGCCGTCTCCGGCCTGCACGGCTCGCTGGTGGCGCGCGCCGGCAGCGGGCCGGCAATGCTCTTGCAGTCCAGCCTGCCGGCCGACTCAAGCGCGCGTGGCCTGGCGCTGTCGGCGGGCCCGCCGCGATCCGCCGAGTGGATCCAGCACAGCGTGCCGGTCTCCCGCTCGGCGATGGCCGAGGTGCGGTTGCAGCTCGCCGGGCCGCTGGAGCAGGCCGTCGCGCCGTACCGCGATCTGCAGCTGGTGCTGGGCGCACTCACCGCGCTGGGCGTGGTGCTGTTCGGCTTGGGCAATGCCTGGTCGGCACGGCGCGTGACACAACCGCTGCGCTCGCTCGTGCAGGCGAGCGAGCGCCTGGGCCGCGGCGTCTACGACGTGCCGGTGCAACACACCGCGCGTGGCGACGAGATCGGCGACCTGGCGCGCGCCTTCGAGCACATGCGCACCAACATCGCCGCCAACGAGCAGCAGATTCGCCAACTCGCCTACTGGGACCGCCTCACCGGGCTACCGAACCGCGTGCAGTTCCGCGACGCGGTGCTGTCGCAGATGGGCAGCGGCGATTGCAACTCGCTGGCCGTGGTGATGCTCGACCTGGACCGCTTCAAGCATGTCAACGACGTGCTCGGCTACGCCTTCGGCGACCGCTTGCTGCAAGGCGTGGCCGAGCGGCTGCACCAAGTGGTGCGCGACGGCGATTCGATCGCCCGGCTGGGCGGCGACGAGTTCGCGCTGCTCTTGCCGCGCGCCGATGCTGTGGTGGCCGCCGGCATCGCCCAACGCATTGCCACCGTGTTCGAGGCACCGCTGACGCTGGACGACCAGATGGTCGACCTGAGCGCCGCGGTGGGCATCGCCTGCTGGCCGGCGCATGCCGGCGAAGTCGATGTGCTGCTCAGCCGTGCCGAGGTAGCGATGTACGCCGCCAAGCGGCGCAGCAGCGGCGCGATGCTCTACGACGCGACACTGGACAACGCCAGCGCGCAGACGCTGTCACTCTTGACCGAACTGCGCCGCGCCGTCGAACAAGACGAGCTGCGCCTGTTCCTGCAGCCCAAGATTCGCGTCGACGGGGGCCAGCTGTGCGGCGCCGAGGCGCTGGTGCGCTGGCAGCACCCCGAGCGCGGGCTGGTGCCGCCTATGCAGTTCATCCCGTTCGCCGAGCAGACCGGCTTCGTACGCCAGCTCACGCTGTGGATGTTCGACCAGGCGGCCACCCAACAGGCCCGGCTGCGCGAACTGGGCATCGAGCGCGTCTCGGTGAACCTCTCCACACGCGACCTGCTCGACATCGAGCTGCCCGAGAAGCTCGACGCGATCCTCATCCGACACCGCGCCCCGGCAACCGCCTTCTGCCTGGAGATCACCGAGAGCGCGATCATGGACGACCCGGAGCGCGCCGAGGCCACCATCAACCGGCTCGCGGCGCGCGGCTTCAAGCTTTCGATCGACGACTTTGGCACCGGCTACTCGTCGCTGGCTTACCTGAAGCGGCTGCCGGTGGACGAGCTGAAGATCGACAAGAGCTTCGTGATGGGCATGGCCGATGCGGAAGGCGACACGAAGATCGTGCGTTCGACGATCGATCTGGCGCACAACCTGGGCCTGTCGGTGGTGGCCGAAGGCGTGGAAAGCGCCGACATCCTGAACCGGCTGCAACAGCTCGGCTGCGACGAGGCGCAGGGCTATCACATGAGCAAGCCGCTGCCGGTGGACGGCTTCGTCGCCTGGGCCGAGAAGTGGCAAGCCAACGCGGTCTGGCCGCAGAAACAACAAGGCCCGCAAACTGCGGGCCTCGTGGCTCACTGAAGCGCTGCGCCTGGCCTTATTTCAGCTTCACTTCCTTGTACAACACGTGCTTGCGCGCCTTCGGATCGAACTTCAGGAATTCGAGCTTCCCGGGCGTGGTCTTCTTGTTCTTGCTGGTGGTGTAGAAGTGCCCGGTACCGGCCGAGCTTTCCAACTTGATCTTTTCGCGTCCGCCTTTGGTGGCCATGCTGCTTCTCCCTCAGGCTGCCTTGCGGGCACGCAGGTCGGCGAGGACCACGTCGATGCCCTTCTTGTCGATCAGGCGCAGCCCGGCATTGCTCACGCGCAAGCGCACCCAGCGGTTCTCGGCCTCGAGCCAGAAGCGGCGGTACTGCAGGTTGGGCAGGAACCGGCGCTTGGTCCTGTTGTTGGCGTGGGAAACGTTGTTCCCCACCATCGGGCCTTTGCCCGTGACTTGACAGACGCGTGCCATCACAGATCTCCAGGAGCCGCCCGGCGTACAGATGCACCGGCGCAGCGAAGCCCGCGAGTATAGCCCAGCCGGCAGCCGCTTCAGCTGGCCTGCTGTTCGAGGAAGCGCTGCGCGTCCAGCGCTGCCATGCAGCCGGTGCCGGCGCTGGTGATCGCCTGGCGGTAGACATGGTCCTGCACGTCGCCGGCGGCGAAAACGCCGTCGACGCTGGTCATCGTCGCGAAGCCGGCCAGGCCCGAGCGGGTGAGGATGTAGCCGTCCTTCATCTCGAGCTGGCCTTTGAAGATGTCGGTGTTCGGCTGGTGGCCGATGGCGAGGAAACAGCCCTTGAGCTTCAGCTCCTGCTTGGCGCCGCCCTGCGTGGAAGCGATGCGCACGCCGGTCACGCCGGTCTGGTCGCCGAGCACTTCGTCGAGCCGGTGCCACAGGTGCAGCTGCATCTTGCCGGCCGCCACCTTGGCCTGGAGTTTGTCGACCAGGATCGCTTCGGCGCGGAACTTGTCGCGGCGGTGGATCAGGTGCACCTTGGTTGCGATGTTCGACAGGTACAGCGCTTCTTCGACCGCGGTGTTGCCGCCGCCGACCACGCAGACCTCTTCGCCGCGGTAGAAGAAACCGTCGCACGTGGCGCAGCCGCTGACGCCCTTGCCCATGAACGACTGCTCGCTCGGCAGCCCGAGGTACTTGGCGCTGGCGCCGGTTGCGATGACCAGCGCGTCAGCCGTGTACGTGCCCGAGTCGCCGGTCAGCGTGAACGGCCGCCTGGCGAGGTCCGCCGTGTGGATGTGGTCGAAGATCATCTTCGTGTTGAAGCGTTCGGCGTGCTGCAGAAAACGCTGCATCAGCTCGGGCCCTTGCACGCCCGCCACGTCGGCGGGCCAGTTGTCGACATCGGTCGTCGTCATCAGCTGGCCGCCCTGCGCGATGCCGGTGATGAGCGTCGGCTCGAGGTTGGCGCGCGCGGCATAGAGCGCGGCGGTGTAGCCGGCCGGGCCGGAGCCCAGGATCAGCACTTTGGCGTGGGTGTTTGACATCGTGAGCGACCAGTTGGGGGTGCACCGGGGAGCGGCAAGCGCATCCATGGGCACAATAGATGAATTCTTGCAGACCCGGCCGGAACAAGAGGGGACCTGAATGTCGATGTTGTCCAACCTGGACCTGATTCGCCGCGTGCCGCTGTTTTCGCTGCTCACCGCCGACCAGGCGCAGAGCATCGCCGACGCCGTGGTGAAGCGGCGCTTTCGGCGTGGCGAGCTGGTGGTGGAACAGGGGCGCAAGAGCAACGCCCTCTTCATCCTGCTCAACGGCCGCGCCCGCGTGCTGACCAGCGACACGCGGGGCCGCGAGGTCATCCTGGCGGTGCTGGAATCGGGCGACTACGTCGGCGAGATGAGCCTGATCGACAACGAACCGCACTCGGCCACCGTGCGCGCCGAGGTGCAGACCGACATGCTGGTGCTGGCGCGGCAGGATTTCGCACGCTGCCTGCCCGAGAACTCGACGCTGAGTTACGCCATCCTGCGCGGCTTGGTGAAGCGGCTGCGCAACGCCGACCGGCAGATCGAGTCGCTGGCGCTGCTGGACGTCTACGGCCGCGTCGCGCGAACGCTGCTGGACATGTCCGAAGACATCGACGGCGTGAAGATCATCCGCCACAAGGTGAGCCGCCAGGACATGGCCAAGGTGGTGGGCGCGTCGCGCGAGATGGTGAGCCGGGTGATGAAGGACCTGGAAGAGCGCGGCGTCATCGAGACGCAGGAGAACGGGTCGGTGATCATCAAAGAGAGACTTCAGAACGACTGAGTTCGGCCTACTGCCAGCTCATCACCGACACGTCGTTGACGAACAGCGGCATGTCCTTCCACAAGCCCTTCACCCGCGCGTTGGCCACGGTGATCCAGGTCGGCTGGTAGAGGTACGCCGCCACGGCCTGCTCGGCCACCAGTTTCTGCGCCTGCGCCATCAGCTGGTTGCGCTCGTCGGGCTTGATGGTCGCGTTGACCTGCTTCCACAGGTCGTTGAACTCGGCCGACTCGTAGTTCCAGTAGTAGTTGGGCCGCGCGAAGTTGCCGAAGTCCAGCGGCTCGACATGCGCGATCACCGTCAGGTCGTAGGCTTTCTGGCCGTACACCCCTGAGAGCCACTGCGCCCACTCGACGTTTTCGATCTTGGCGACGATGCCCACCTTGGCCAACTGCGCAGCGATGATCTCGCCGCCCTGGCGCGCATAAGGCGTGGGCGGCAGTTTCATCGTCAGCTCGAGCGGCGGCGTGATGCCGGCCTGGTGCAAGAGGGCGCGCGCCTTGGCCAGGTCGAACGGGTTAATGCCGGTGGTGTCGACGTAGCCCGGCGCGCCAGGCACGTAGAAACTGCCGATCGGCGCACCGAAGCCGTCGGCGGCGCCTTCGATCACCGCCTGCCGGTCGATCGCCGCGGCGATCGCACGGCGCACGCGCACGTCGTCGAGCGGCTTTCTCTTGTTGTTGATGGCCAGGATCGTCTTCGCACGCGAGCCGCCGATCAGCACCTGGTACTTCTTGTTGCTCTCGAACTGTTTCAGCGAGCGCGCCGCGGCCACGCGCGGGAACACGTCGACATCGCCCGAGAGCAGCGAAGCCACTTGCGCGGCGGGGTCGCTGATGAAGCGCATCGTCACGCGCCGCAGCTTCACGTCACTCGCGTTGCGGTATCCGTCCCAACGCGAGAGCACCACCGAGCTGCCGCGGTTCCAGGTCTCCAGCCGAAACGGCCCGGTGCCGACGGGCTGCGTGTTGTTGCCGGCCACGCTCTTCGGCTCGACGATGATCGCCGTCGCCTGGCCGAGCTGGAACAGCAGATCGGGGTTGCCGTTCTTCAGGTTCAGCACCACGCTGTTGGCATCCGGCGCATCGATGCGCTCGATGTTCGCGAACACCGGCTTGTCCTTGTTGGCGCTGTCCTTGGCCACCGCGCGCTCGAACGAGAACTTGACGTTGGCCGACGAGAACGGCTCGCCGTTGTGGAACTTCAGTCCAGTGCGCAGTTTGAAGCTGTAGGTCTTCAGGTCGGGCGAGACGGTCCAGCTCTCGGCCAGCAGCGGCGCGATGCGGCTGTCGCTGCCGATCTTGGTCAGCGTTTCGTAGACGTTGTAGAGCGTGATCTCGGCGATCGCCGAGGCGGCGCCGGCGGTCGGGTCCAGGCCCGTCGGCTCGAGCGTCATCGCCAGCACCAGCGTGTCTTTCTTCGGCTGGGCCAATGCGGGCGCCGCGGCGAAGACGGCAGCGATCAGGGCAAGCGTTGCGCGGCGCGGTAGCGAGAGCTTCATCGGCAGCCTCCGGTTCAAGAGGCTGCGATGCTAGACCGGCTGAAGGCTTGCCGACCCGCCCCGATCTCAAGGAAATGTGGCCTAGCCACTTTCCTTGATCCCCGCGGGGGACGGCCAGCCTCGGCCGGCCTCGGGGCGCTTAGAACGGGATGTCGTCGTCCATGTCGTCGAAGCCGGTGGCCGACTTCTGTGCCGGCTTGCTCGGCGCGGGCTTGGCGGCCGGGGCGCTGTGCGGGGCAGCGCCGCCGCCTTCGTCGCTCATACCGCCAGCTCCACCGCCGGCGCCACCGCCACCGCCGCCTTCACGGTTGCCGAGCATGTTCATCTCCTGGGCGATGATCTCGGTGGTGTACTTCTCCACGCCTTCCTTGTCGGTCCACTTGCGCGTCTTCAAGCGACCTTCCACGTAGACCGACTTGCCCTTCTTCAGGTACTCGCCGGCGATCTCGGCCAGGCGGTCGTAGAAGACCACGCGATGCCATTCGGTTTCTTCCTGGCGCTCGCCGCTGGTCTTGTCTTTCCACTGCCGGCTGGTGGCAATGGTGACGTTGCAGATCGCTGCGCCGCTGGCGGCGTAACGCACCTCGGGGTCGCGGCCGAGGTTGCCGATGAGGATGACTTTGTTGACCGAGGCCATGGCTGCTCCGACGGGTGGGGTGGTGATGGCCCATTATCGCGTTCGGCCCTCGGATCGTTGTCCCGCGTGCGGTGGCCCTCCGACGGGGGCGCGCCTTCGGGTGGATGGCTCGGTGAAGGGCGTCGCTTAGCATCGCAAGCAGACATGTCCGCTGCGCTCGCCCCCGCCGATTCCGCGCTCGCGACGGCACCTTTGCAGGTGCTGCAGCAAGTCTTCGGCTATGGCGCTTTTCGCGGCGCGCAAGAGGCCATCGTCGGCCATGTGGTGGGCGGTGGCGATGCGCTGGTGCTGATGCCCACCGGCGGCGGCAAGAGCCTGTGCTACCAGGTGCCGGCGATCGTGCGACACCGCAGCGGGCGCGGTGTGACGGTGGTGGTGAGCCCGCTGATCGCGCTGATGCACGACCAGGTGGGCGCGCTGTCCGAGTGGGGGGTGAGCGCGGCGTTCCTGAATTCGTCGCAGGACGGCGACGAGGCGCGCCGCATCGAGCGCGAGCTGCTCGCCGGGCAGCTCGCGCTGCTCTACGCGGCGCCCGAGCGCATCCTCACGCCGCGTTTTCAGGCCATGCTCGATTCGCTGCACGAACGTGGCCTGCTCTCGTTGTTCGCCATCGACGATGCGCATTGCGTCAGCCAATGGGGCCACGATTTCCGCGAGGAGTACCTCGGCCTGTCGCTGCTGCACGAGCGCTTTGCCAGCGTGCCGCGCATCGCGCTCACCGCCACCGCCGATTCGCACACGCGCGCGGACATCGTGCAGCGCCTGCAATTGCAGGATGCAGAGCTGTTCATCGCCAGCTTCGACCGGCCCAACATCCGCTACACGATTGTCGAAAAGGACGATCCGCGCCGCCAGCTGCACTCCTTCATCCGCGACGAGCATGATGGCGACGCCGGCATCGTCTACTGCGGCAGCCGGCGCAAGGTGGAAGAAACGGCGCAGTGGTTGAGCGACGAAGGTATTGCCGCGCTGCCGTATCACGCCGGTCTGGACGCCGACATTCGCCGCCGCCATCAAGACCGCTTCCTGCGCGAAGACAGCCTGGTGATGGTCGCCACCATCGCGTTCGGCATGGGCATCGACAAGCCCGACGTGCGCTTCGTCGCGCACCTGGACCTGCCCAAGAACATCGAGGCCTACTACCAGGAGACCGGCCGTGGCGGCCGCGATGGCGCTCCGGCCAACGCCTGGATGACCTACGGCCTGGCCGACGTCGTGCAGCAGCGGCGCATGATCGACGAGAGCGAAGCCGGCGAGGAGTTCAAGCGCCTGCAACGCGGCAAGCTCGATGCGCTGCTCGCCCTGGCCGAAGCGCACGATTGCCGGCGCGTGCGGCTGCTCGGCTACTTCGGCCAGGCCAGCAGCCCTTGCGGCAACTGCGACAACTGCCTGTCGGCCCCGGCCACCTGGGACGCCACCGAAGCGGCGCGCAAGATGCTGTCGTGCATCTACCGCTTCCAGCAATGGGGCGGCCAGCGCTTCGGCGGCGGGCACCTGATCGACGTGCTGCGTGGCAAGCGCACCGAGAAGGTCGAGCAGCATGGCCACGAAGGCTTGAGCACCTTCGGCATCGGCGCCGGCCTGAGCGAGCAGCAGTGGCGCGCGGTGTTGCGCCAGCTGATCGCGCTGGGCCACATCCGAACCGAAGGCGACTACAACGTGCTGGCACTCGAACCGAGCAGCCGCGCCGTGCTGCGCGGCGACGAGGGGGTGCGCCTGCGTGTGGCAGCCGAGGCACCGCGGCGCAGTCGGGCCACCCGGGCCACACGCGCGGCGAAGGCCAAAGCACCGCCGCTGCCGCTGGACGAGGGCGGGCTTGAACGCTTTACGCGCTTGAAGGCCTGGCGCGCCGAGGTGGCGCGCGAGCACAACCTGCCGGCCTACGTCGTCTTCCACGACGCCACGCTGGCCGAGAAGGCGCGCGAGCAGCCGGCGTCGCTCGAAGCGCTGGCGCACATCAACGGCGTCGGCTCGCGCAAGCTCGAGGCCTACGGCGAGCAGATCCTGCGCGTGCTGGGGTTCGCGGACTGAGCACGCTGGCGCCGAGTGGCATCCGGTGGCTATGATGCGCGGTTTGCCCCTGCTGCCCTGAAATGCCCGATCTGCCCGCCGCCGTGGGCGCCGCCGCGATCCACGTACGCGGCGCCCGCACGCACAACCTGAAGAACATTGACCTCGACATCCCCAAGCATGCGCTGGTGGTGATCACGGGCTTGTCGGGTTCGGGCAAATCGAGCCTGGCCTTCGACACGCTGTACGCCGAAGGGCAGCGGCGCTATGTCGAGAGCCTGTCGGCCTACGCGCGGCAGTTCCTTCAGCTGATGGACAAGCCCGATGTGGATGTCATCGAAGGCCTCTCGCCGGCGATCAGCATCGAACAGAAGGCGACCAGCCACAACCCGCGCTCG
Source organism: Rubrivivax sp. (assembly GCA_031400795.1). Classification (GTDB taxonomy): domain Bacteria; phylum Pseudomonadota; class Gammaproteobacteria; order Burkholderiales; family Burkholderiaceae_C; genus Rubrivivax. Next base: position 34,159 of record JANNQO010000243.1, read on the forward strand.
ACGGTCGGCACGATCACCGAGATCCACGACTACCTGCGGCTGCTGTTCGCCCGCGCCGGCACGCCGTATTGCCCCGATCACGAGTTGCCGCTGCGCGCACAAAGCGTGAGCCAGATGGTCGACGCCGTGCTGGCGCTGCCCGACGACACCCGGCTGATGGTGCTGGCGCCGGTGGTGCGCGATCGCAAGGGTGAGTTTGTCGAGTTGTTCGCCGACATGCAGGCGCGCGGCTACGTGCGCTTTCGCATCGGCAGCAACGCCGAGCCAGGCCAGGTGGTCGAGCACGACGCGCTGCCCAAGCTGAAGAAGACCGAAAAGCACGACATCGATGTGGTCATCGATCGCTTGAAAACGCGACCCGAATTCAAACAGCGCCTCGCAGAGAGTTTCGAAGCCGCTCTGCGCATCGCCGACGGCCGAAGCATCGCGCTGGAGATGGACACTGGACGTGAACACCTCTTCAGCAGCAAGTTCGGCTGCCCGGTGTGCAGCTACTCGTTGCCCGAGCTCGAGCCGCGGCTGTTTTCGTTCAACTCGCCGGTGGGTGCCTGCCCGTCGTGCGATGGCCTGGGGCAAGTCACCGCCTTCGATGCCGAACGGGTGGTGGCCTTTCCAACATTGAGCCTGGCCTCGGGTGCGGTGAAAGGGTGGGACAGGCGCAACCCCTACACCTTCTCGCTGCTGGAGAGCGTGGCACGGCACTATGCATTCGACATCGACACCGCATTCGAGCAGCTTTCCCCGCAAGCCCGCCAGGTGCTGCTGCACGGCTCGGCCGGCGATGAAATCGAGTTTGAGTACACGGCTGAAAGTGCGCGCGGCAAGACGCGCACCGTGAAGCGCCAGCATGCCTTCGAAGGCATCATCCCCAATTTCGAGCGCCGGCTGCGCGAGACCGATTCGATGGCGGTGCGCGAAGAACTCTCGCGCTATCAGGCCGCGCGGCCCTGTCCGCAGTGCCACGGCACGCGGCTGCGGCGCGAAGCGCGTCATGTCTTCCTGCAACACCGCGGCGGTGAGCGCGGGCGGACGATCTTCGAGGTCGAAAGCGCCACGCTGGCCGACACGCTGGCCTACTTCGACGGCCTCGCGCTCGAAGGCAACAAGGCCGAGATCGCCGACAAGATCGTGCGCGAGATCCGCTCGCGGCTGCGCTTCCTGAACGACGTGGGCCTCACCTACCTCGCGCTGGATCGCGGCGCCGACACGCTCTCCGGCGGCGAAGCGCAGCGCATCCGACTGGCCAGCCAGATCGGCTCGGGCCTGTCGGGCGTGATGTACGTGCTCGACGAGCCCAGCATCGGGCTGCACCAGCGCGACAACGCGCGCCTGATCGGCACGCTCAGGCACCTGCGCAACCTCGGCAACTCGGTGCTCGTCGTCGAGCACGACGAGGACATGATCCGTGCCGCCGATCACGTCATCGACATGGGCCCGGGCGCCGGCGTGCACGGCGGCCACGTGGTCGCGCAAGGCACGCCGGCGCAGATTGCCGACGACACCGCCTCGCTCACCGGCCGCTACCTGGCCAAGGCGCTGCGCATCGAGCTGCCGCGGCGGCGACGCACGCTGAGCGGCGCTATCGACAACCCGAGGAACACGGGTTCCCCGGGTTCCTCACCCGCCTCGGGGGGCGGGCCGGCGGACCTGGGGGCTCGGCCCATGCTGCGCATCGTGCGGCCACGCGGCAACAACCTGAAGGGCGGCGATGTCGAGATCCCGGTCGGCCTGTTCACCTGCGTCACCGGCGTCTCGGGCTCGGGCAAGAGCACGCTGATCAACGACACGCTGTATGCGGCGGTGGCCAGGAAGCTGTATCAGAGCCACACCGAGCCGGCGCCGCACGACCGCATCGACGGGCTGGAACTGTTCGACAAGGTCATCAACGTCGACCAGAGCCCGATCGGCCGCACGCCGCGCAGCAACCCGGCCACCTACACGGGGCTCTTCACGCCGATGCGCGAGCTGTTTGCCGAGGTGCCGGCGGCGCGCGAACGCGGCTACGGCGCGGGCCGCTTCAGCTTCAATGTCGCCGGCGGGCGCTGCGAGGCCTGCGAAGGCGACGGCGTGATCAAGGTGGAGATGCATTTCCTGCCCGATGTCTACGTGCCCTGCGACACCTGCCACGGTGCCCGCTACAACCGCGAGACGCTGGAGATCCTCTACAAAGGCCGCAACATCGCGCAGGTGCTTCGCATGACGGTGGAAGAAGCGCATGGCTTCTTCAGCGCGGTGCCGACGATCGCGCGCAAGCTGCAGACGCTGCTCGACGTGGGCCTGGGCTACATCGGTCTCGGGCAGAGCGCCACCACGCTGTCGGGCGGCGAGGCGCAGCGCGTCAAGCTGGCGCTGGAGCTTTCCAAGCGCGACACCGGGCGCACCCTCTACATCCTCGACGAGCCGACCACCGGGCTGCATTTCCACGACATCGGGTTGTTGCTGAAGGTGCTGCACCAGTTGGCAGAGGCCGGCAACACCATCGTCGTCATCGAGCACAACCTGGACGTCATCAAGACCGCCGACTGGCTGATCGACATGGGCCCCGAAGGCGGGGACGGTGGCGGGCAGGTGGTGGCCAGCGGCACGCCGGAAGCGATCGCCGCTTTCGAGGGCAGTCACACCGGGCGGTTTCTGCGGCCGGTCTTGTGAATGCCCGGGCGCTTTCTGCGGCCGGTGCTCGCCTGAGTAAGCTACGCGAGCCAGGAACGACCGAGAGCACCATGCAGATCGACTACTACCTTGCCCCGCAGTCCCCCTGGACCTACCTCGGCCACGCGCGCTTCGTGCAGATGGCGCAACAGCACCGTGCCACGGTGCGCGTGCTGCCGATGGACCTGGGCGGCGCCGTGTTTCCCGTCTCCGGCGGGCTGCCGCTGGCCAAGCGCGCGCCCCAGCGCCAGGCCTACCGGCTGGTCGAGCTGAAGCGCTTCGCCGAGCACTTGCGGCTGCCGCTGAACCTGCACCCCGAGTTCTTTCCAGTGGCCGGCGACGATGCCGCACGCCTCATCACCGCGGTGGCCTCGCTGGATGGCAGCGCTGCGGCGCTCGACTTGACCGGGCGTTTGCTCGGCGCGGTGTGGGCGCAGGAGCGCAACATCGCCGATGCCGGCACGCTGGCCACCTTGCTGGTCGAGGCGGGCTTGCCGGCGGACCGTCTCGACACCTCGCGCGATGCCGAGGTGCAGGCGGCCTATGCGCAGCAGACGCGGGCCGCCATCGACGCCAATGTCTTCGGCTCGCCGAGCTACGTCATCGAGGGCGAAATTTTCTGGGGCCAGGACCGGCTGGACTTCGTCGAGCGGCGCCTCGCGGCCGGCTGACACTGCCCTTCGTGCCAGGTCATCCGCGCGCACTCGCGCGCGGGCCTTTCGTCAGGAGGATGCCCATGAAGCCGACTGCGCCCCGCAAAGCGAGCCGCTCTTCGCCTGCTCTGGTGGCCCTGTTGGCGGGGCTGGCGATGGCGTGGGCCGCGGTGCCCCTGGCCGCGCATGCCACCGACACCACCTCGGTCAGCGCGCGCAAGGACAAGCAGCGGCAGCCGTTCCCGCCCGCGCCAACCATGCGCGATGGGGCCCTGGCGGCCGAAGCTCAGCAGGCGCTCGCCGAGGTGGTAGCGACGCTGCGCGAACAGCGCTTCCCGAGCGCTGCGGTGCAGCGCATTGGTGCGGCCGGCGACGCGCGCCTGGGATGGCTGCTGTACGACCTGCTGCGCTTCGCCGGCCGGGACACGATTGGCGACCTGGTCCTGGCCTTCGAGAAGCTGACCGGCGCGCCGCTGCCGGAAGAGCCCTTCAGCGCCATGGGCGACCGCTTGCTGGCCTGGGACCTGCCGGCACCACCGGGGTACCGGGAACTGAAGCGCGACCTGTTCCTGCTGATCGAACCCCGATGGGAGCCATTCTTCGCCGATGCCGCTTCCGCCATCGACTGGCGCCAGGTGGGCTGGGGCGGCGTCTTCATCGACGACCGGCTCGATGCCACGCGCGGCGCGCCCTGCCCGCGCGGCTGCATCCCGGCGCTCGACCAGCCCAAGGTGACCCCCGCGTCGCAGGGCCGCTGGTATCCCGACAGCGCCATCGTGTTCGGCATCGTCATCAACGGCGAAGCCCGTGCCTACCCGAAGAACATGATGGAGGTGCACGAAATGGTCAACGACACGCTGGGCGGGCGCCGCATCGGCATTCCGTACTGCACGTTGTGCCTGGCCGCGCAGGCCTACTTCACTGACCGGGTGAGCGGCTTCGAGCCGCTGCTCCGCACCTCGGGGCTGTTGTCGCGCTCGAACAAGTTCATGTACGACCGCAGCACCTGGTCGGCGTTCGACACCTTCACCGGCCGCGCCATTTCGGGCCCGCTGCACAAGGCGGGCGTGACGCTGCCGCAGGCGACGGTGGTCACTTCGACCTGGGGCGCCTGGCGCAAGGCTTATCCGCGCACCACCTTGCTGGCCAAGGATGGCGGCATCGGCCGCAGCTACCGGCTCGATCCGCTGGGCGGTCGCGACGACCGCGGGCCGATCTTCCCGGTGGGCGACGTCGATCCGCGACTGCCGGTTCACGAAGTCGTGCTGGGCGTCACCGCGCCCGACGGCAAGCCGCTGGCCTTCCCGCGTGTGGCGACGCAGCTCGCACTCGGTGCCGGCGAACCGGTGCGTATGGCGGGCGTCGAGGTGCGCCGCGACGCGGGGGGCCTGCGCGCCTTTGCCGGCAAGAACGAACTGACCAGCCATGAAGCGTTCTGGTTTGCCTGGAGCCAGTTCAAGCCCGGCACCGCGTTGTGGCAGCGCGGCGGACGCTGACCCTGGCGAGATCTCTGGGGCAAGGACCGGCTGGACTTCGTCGAGCGGCGCCTCGCGGCCGGCCGGCGCTGCCCTTCGCGCCCGGTCATCGATCGCCCAACAAGCGCCGCAACTTCAGGAACGCCAGCCCCGCCATCACGGCGTCGTTGAGCGCATCGTGCGCATCACGCAGCGGCAGCGCCAGCTCGTTCATCATCGTCGCGAAGCGCAGGTCGATGCTGCCGCCGCGCTCGTGGGCGGGCAGTTGGCGGTTCTTGAAGTCGTAGTACATCGCCGAGACCTCGATCTTCGGCTGCGGCAGCCGCACGCCCAGCAGCGGCCAGATCTCGCGGTTCAGCATCGCCACGTCGAACTCGAGGTAGTAGCCCACCAGCGGCCGGCTGCCGATGAAGTCCAGCAGCCGGCGCATCGCTTGCTCGGGGTCGATGCCCAGGGCCACGTCCTGCTCGCGCAGCCGGTGCACGCGCACGCTGTCGGCGTTCAGCGCCCGCTCGGGCCGCACCAGCAGTTCCAGGCGCTGGCTGGTCAGCAGACGGTTGCCGACGATGCGCACCGCACCGATCGAGATGATCTGGTCGCGGTGCACATCCAACCCGGTGGTCTCGCAGTCCAGCGCCACCCACTCGCCATCCGGCGGCGCGTCGTACATGAACGAAAAATGCGGGTCGGCCAGGTGGTAGAGCAACCAGCCACGGCGCAGCGGCTCGAGCCAGTTCGGCATCAGGCTTCCAGGTGGAACTGGTGCCGCACCAGTGCCTTGAAGCGCTTCACCACAGCCAGCGCGTCCTTCAGCAAATCGCGCTCGAGGCTGCTCAGCCGATCGCCGGGCACACCACCGCTGACGCTGCGTCCGGTGTCGATTTCGGCCAGGCCGGCCTTGAGCTTCAGCGCCATCAGCAGGTGCAGGCTGTCGGTGAGATCGGTGGCCAGCGGCGCCGCCAATCGGCCCGCCGCCACCAGTGCGTCCAGGCGCGCCGTGGTGCTCGCTGCCGGCACATGGTCGCGCAGCGCCAGGCTGCGCACGCCATGCACGATCGGAAAGATGCCGGCCTTCTTCAGGTCGAGCAGTTGCTTGTCTTGCTCGCCGATCAACAGCAGCCGGTTCCACCAGCCGCCCGATTCATCAGGGAACGAATCGATCGCCGCGGCAAAGCGGCCGAGCAGCGCATCGTCGGCGGAGACCAGCCGATCGACCTCGGCGCGCACGCCGGCCAGCAGCGAGGCATCGCCGGCCACCGAATGTGCGTCGATGAAGATCGCCAGCGCCATCAGGCCTTCGGGGTCGGGCCGCAGCAGCCAGCGGCGCACGGTGGCGGTGAAGTCGCTCGCGCTGCGCCGCCAGGCCGGGTTGCTGACCATGATGCCGCCCGGACACTCCGGGTAGCCGAAATCGCGCAGCGCGGCCGAGAAGCGTGCACAGGCGCTGGCCACGTCCTGCTCGCTCACCGCACTGCCGTCGCGCACGATCAGCCCGTTGTCCTGGTCGGTCTTGAGCAACTGCTCGCCGCGCCCCTCGCTGCCCATCACGAACAGGCAACTGTCGGCGAGCAGCGCGGCCGGTGCGATCAGCTGCCAGGCACGCTCGAACAGCTTGGCGTTCAACGCCTGCACCAGCTTGGCCGTTTGGCCGACGCGCGTGCCGCCGCGGTACAGCAGCGCGACCAGGCGCGTGATCTGCGCCGCCGCTTCGCGCAGCGCAGCGAGGTCTTGCGCCTGCACGATCTGCACCGTGATCAGGTAGGAGTGGTTGGACAGGAAGCTGAGCAGGTCCAGCTGCTCCAGCAGCCCGTCGATGCGCTCGCCCTCGGCCACCACGAGCCGGTGCACTTGGTGCTGGATCATCAAGGCCAGCGCGTCGAACAGCGGCGCGCCGGGCGCGATCTGCACCAGCTTGAACGAGGCCAGCTCACGCACCGGCAAGCTCTCCAGCGGCCGGCCGTCGACGATCGCACGCTGCAGGCCGGTGTTCGTGAAGATGCCCAGCCGATCACCATCACGCACCAGCACGCTGCTCGTGCGATGCGCCTGCATCGCGCTGGCCACGCCGACGATGGAGGTGGCGCCATCCACCTCGTGCGCCGGGCGCAGATAGGCCTCGCAGACCCGCGACATCGTCAGCGCCTGCATTTCGCGCTGGCTGTGGCGCTGCGCCAGCGCGCCGAGCTTGATCGACAGATCGGAGAAGAGCAGCGCGCTGAAGGTGGCGTTGCGCGAGATCAGTTCGTTGACGGCCGCCTTCGCCAGCTGGTAGGCCAACACCTCCTCGGCGGCGACAAAACGGCTGCTGGCGCGGCCGGCCACCAGCGAGCGGCCATCGAAGCAGTCGCTGGGGCCGTAGCTGGCCACCGGCTCGTCGGCATCGAACTGCGAGACATGGCCCTTGATGACCACGAACAGGTGCGTGGCCTCGATGCCGGGTTCGAGGATCGTCTCGTCAGCGCGGAAGTAGGCGATGTCGACACTGCTGCGCACCAAGCGCTGCTCGTCGGCGTCCAGGCAATCGAAGGGCGAGGCCGAAAAGTCGAAGGCGTTGGGCATGGTGCATCATGAATCAGCCTTGGAGAATAGCGAATGCCAGCCAGCGACCCGCTTGCGCCGATGCCTGCCGAGCACCGCAAGGTGATCCTCGCGTCGAGCCTGGGCGCACTCTTCGAGTGGTACGACTTCTATCTCTACGGTGTGCTCGCCGCCGTGCTGGCGCAGAACTTCTTTGCCAACCTGGGCGAGCGCGTGGCGCTGGTGGCCACGCTGCTGGCCTTTGCGGCCGGGTTCGTGGTGCGGCCGCTGGGTGCGCTGATCTTCGGCCGGCTCGGCGACCTGATCGGCCGCAAGTACACCTTCCTCGTCACGCTGCTGCTGATGGGTGCCGCGACGTTCGCGATCGGCGTGCTGCCGGGCCAGGAGACCTTGGGTGTGGCCGCGCCGATCGCACTCGTGGCGCTGCGGCTGCTGCAAGGCCTGGCGATCGGCGGCGAGTACGGCGGCGTGGTGACCTATGTGGCCGAGCATGCACCGCCGCACCGCCGCGGCTTCTACACCGGCTGGATCCAGACCACCGCGAGCCTGGGGCTGCTGCTCGCGCTGCTCGTCATCACCGGGCTGCGCAGCATGCTCGGCGAGACGGCGTTTGCGGACTGGGGCTGGCGTGTGCCGTTCCTGCTCTCGATCGTGCTGCTGGCCATCGGCATCTGGGTGCGCCTGAGCCTGCGCGAGTCGCCGCTGTTCTGGCAACTCAAGCGTTCGGGCGGCGCCTCACGCAAGCCGCTCAGCGAGGCCTTCGGCCGTTGGCGCAACGCGCGCCTGGCGCTGATCGCGCTGTTCGGCCTGGTCGCCGGCCAAGCGGTGGTCTGGTACACGGGGCAGTTCCAGGCGCTGTTCTTCCTGACCTTGCAGCTCAAGGTCGACCAGACCACCGCGAGCCTGCTGATGGCCGCAGCGCTGGCGTTGGGCGCGCCGCTGTTCGTGGTCTTCGGCGCGCTGTCCGATCGTTTCGGGCGCAAGCCGATCATCCTGGCAGGCTTCGTGCTCGCGGCCTTGTCCTACCTGCCGCTGTTCGAAGCGCTGACCGCCGCCGCCAACCCGGCGCTGGCGCAGGCCCAACAGCGCGTGGCCACCACCATCAGCGCCGACCCGGCCGATTGCGGCTGGCACTTCGATCCGACCGGCGCGGCCTCCACCACCACCGGCTGCGGTCTGGCCAAGCGCTGGCTGTCGGAGCGTGCAGTGCGCTATGCGACGCAAGCCGGCGCCGGCCCGGCAATGATCAGCGTGGGCGCCGAGCGCATCGCCGTGGTGCCTGGCGACGATGCCTCCCGCCAGCGCCTGGACGCGGCGCTCAATGCGGCCGGCTATCCGCTGCGCGCCGACCCGGCGCGCATCGAGCACCTGCGCATCATCGGCATCCTGCTGCTGCTGCTGATCTTCGTGACGATGGTCTACGGCCCGATCGCGGCGCTGCTGGTGGAGATGTTCGCCACGCGCGTGCGCTGCTCGTCGGTGAGCCTGCCCTACCACCTGGGCAACGGCTGGTTCGGCGGCCTGCTGCCGAGCACGGCCTTCGCGATCGCCGCACAGACCGGCAACATGTACAGCGGCTTGTGGTACCCGATCGTGATCGCGCTGGCCAGCGCTGCGATCGGACTCGCCTTCGTCAGGGAGATCAAAGGCGTGGACCTCGAAACGGCCGGTCACTGACAGTCTGTCTTCGACAAACTCCGACAGAAGGTTGAGCGCATCGGTCAGCGCGGCGAAAGCCAAGGCGAGTACGCTTCGTTGACGCTGATTCGAGACTTGCACAACGAGGAGACGCACCGATCATGGACACCGATTTGACATCGCGCATCGCGAACCACCCCAAGTACCAGGAGCTGAAAGCCAAGCGCACGCGCTTCGGCTGGTGGCTCACATTGGCCATGATGGTCGTCTACTACGGCTTCATCCTGCTGGTGGCTTTCAACAAGCCGTTCCTGGCGCAGCGCCTCGGTGACGGCGTCATGACGATGGGCATTCCCATCGGCTTCGGCGTCATCGTCTTCACGGTCGTGATCACCGCCTACTACGTGCAGCGTGCCAACAGCGAGTTCGACGACCTCACCGATGCGATCGCCAAGGCGGTGCTGAAATGAGCCGCCTGCATCTCGGTGCGAACGCCCGCCGCGCGCTGACGCTGGCCGCGCTGTTCGGCGTCTCCATCGTCGCCTGGGCCGCCGGAGCCGATCTCGGCCAGGCTGCGAAACAAGCCACCAACTGGACGGCGATCGGCATGTTCGGCGCCTTCGTGGTGATGACGCTGTTCATCACCAAGTGGGCCGCGGCGAAGACCAAATCGGCCGCCGATTTCTACACCGCGGGCGGCGGCATCACGGGCTTCCAGAACGGCCTGGCGATCGCCGGTGACTACATGAGCGCCGCGTCGTTCCTGGGCATCTCGGCGGCGGTGATGGCCAGCGGCTTCGACGGCCTGATCTTCTCGATCGGTTTCCTGGTCGGCTGGCCGGTGATCACGTTCCTGATGGCCGAGCGGCTGCGCAACCTGGGCAAGTTCACCTTCGCCGACGTGGCGGCGTTTCGTTTCGAGCAGAAGCCGGTGCGCATCTTCGCGGCCTCGGGGACGCTGGTGGTGGTGGCCTTCTACCTGATCGCGCAGATGGTCGGCGCGGGCCAGCTCATCAAGCTGCTGTTCGGGCTGGAGTACTGGATCGCAGTCGTCATCGTCGGTGCGCTGATGATGGTTTACGTGCTCTTCGGCGGCATGACGGCCACCACCTGGGTGCAGATCATCAAGGCC
>JANNQO010000244.1:0-5980 GCA_031400795.1 Rubrivivax sp.
GGCGCAGCCGCTTCTCGTCGGTGCGCACCACGTCGGGCAAGCTGCCGTCCACCTCGAAGCGAAAGCCGATGCCGCGCCCCGCGGCCTGCAGTTCGAACATGCGCGCCAATTCGGCCAAGCCGAGCAGGTGGTCGCCACCACGGTGGATCACGCTTACGGCTTGCCGCCGGTGCGCAGGCATTGCTTCGTCTTCTTCGAGCAACTGTGCATAGCCCAGGATGCTGTTCAGCGGTGTGCGCAGTTCGTGGCTGATGGTGGTGATGTAGCGGCTCTTGGCCTGGTTGGCGCGGTCGGCCTCCTGGCGCGCTTTCTGCAATTCTTCGTCGGTACGGCGATGCGATTCGATCTCGCGGTACAGCGCGTCGGTCTGGCGGTTCGACTCTTCCTGCGCCGCGCGGCGGCTTTGTTGTGCGAGCACCAGCCACCAGGCGACGATGCCGGCCACGATCAACATCAGGAAGTAGGCGGCGAAGAAGGCCTCGCGCAGCATCGGGGCGATTTCGCCGGCTTGCGGGCCGAGCGAAGAGGTGGCCCTGGCGGCCAGTCCGTGGACCAGAGCCAGCAGCACCGCCAGCGTCGGCGCCACCACGCCCATCAGCAGCATGAACTGCGCCAGGCCCGCGTCGAGCTGCGGCCACATGCGCCGTGGCAGCAGCCGGCGCAGCGCGGCTGTCCACTGCGCCGACAACCGCGCATCGGGCTTGCACAAGTCGTCGCAGCGCGCGTCCAGCGCGCAGCACAGCGAGCAGATCGGGCCCTGGTACGCGGGGCAATGCACGACGTCCTGGCCTTCGTATTCGCGCTCGCAGATGCAGCAGGTCTGCAGGCGGCGGTACGTGCCTTCGGTGACAGGAGCGGGGTCGGGCACGAGCGGGATCACTCGCCGCGCGAGGTAGTAGCGGCCTTTCGTCGCCCAGGCGATCAGCGGCGACGTGACAAACGCGGTGACCAATGCGATCAGCGCCGAGTAGGCCTGCGCCATCGGCCCGAACGCGCCCAGGTGCGCCACCACCGACAGCAGCGACGCGATGCCCATGGCGCCCACGCCGACCGGGTTGATGTCGTACAGATGCGCGCGGCGGAACTCGATGCCCGGCGGCGACCAGCCGAGCGGCTTGTTGATCACCAGATCGGCCACCATCGCCATCATCCACGCGATGGCCACGTTGGCGTAGAGACCCAGCACGTGCTCGCCACGAGATCACCGTTACGCCGTGCGTCACGAGCGGGATCACCACCAGCACGCACAGCAGGTAGCCCCAGGCGGGCGGGATGTCGAAGGCGAGTTCCAGCGCGTAGGCCATCACCGCCGCTTCGAGCGCGAAGAAGATGAAGGTGAAGCAGGCGTAGATCAGCGAGGTGATCGTCGAGCCGATGTAGCCGAAACCCGCGCCGCGCGTCAGCAGGTCCATGTCCACGTCGCGGCGCGCGGCGTAGACACTGATCGGCCAGCCGGCGCCGAAGATGATCAGCCCGGTGGCCAGGATCGCCCACAGTGTGTTGGTGAAACCGTACTGCACGAGCAGCGTGGCGCCCACCGCCTCGAACACCAGAAACGAGGCCGCGCCGAACGCGGTGTGCGCCACGCGCCACGGGCTCCAGCGGCGGAACGAATGCGGCGTGAAGCGCAGCGCGTAGTCTTCCATCGACTCGCGCGCCACCCAGCTGTTGTAGTCGCGGCGCGTCTTGACGACACGTTGGGGGGCGGCGGAGGCGTTCACGCCTTCGTTGCACTCAAGAAACAAGCCAGCCCCGCTCGAGCAAATGTGGCTTTGCCACTTTGCTCGATCCCCCCCCGGGGGGACGGGCTGGGCGTGCCCAGCCCTCGGGGGCTCACTTAAGATGGCATCCAACCTGCTGCGAGCCTCTGCCGATGGACCTGACCCCGCGCGAAAAAGACAAGCTGCTCCTCTTCACGGCCGCCTTGCTCGCCGAGCGGCGCCGCGCGCGGGGGCTGAAACTCAACGTGCCCGAGGCGATTGCCTTCATCAGCGCGGCGATCCTGGAAGGTGCGCGCGACGGCAAGACCGTTGCGCAGCTGATGAGCGAGGGCCGCCAGGTGCTGGCGCGCGCCGACGTGATGGACGGCGTGCCGGAAATGGTGCCGGAGATCCAGATCGAGGCGACGTTTCTCGATGGCACCAAGTTGGTGACCGTGCACCAACCCATTGCCTAAATCACGCTTTGCACTAAGAGAGGGCGCGCGTTGAGCCGCCCGTCGCTGCTTTGTTCTTCCCCTTCTTCGAACGCCTGATACGCCCCACTGAGCGCGGCGGCACCGCCCCGCCGCAAAGCCTGCTCGGTTTTTACTGGCACTACGTGCGCCAGGCCAGGGGTTTGTTCGCCACGCTTTTCGTCACCGGGTTGGCGGTGGCCCTGATCGACACGCTGATCCCGATGTTCATCGGCCGCCTCGTGCGCCTGATGCAAGCCGACGACCGCAGCGCCGCGCTGGCCGAGCAGGCGCCGATGCTGATCGCGATGGCATTGGCGGTGTTGATCGGCCGGCCGATCACGCTGCTGATGGACAGCCTGATGCGCAACAACGCCGTGCTGCCCGGCGTCACCAGCCTGATCCGCTGGCAGAGCCATTGGCACGTGGTGCGCCAGAGCTGGCCGTTCTTCCAGAACGACTTTGCCGGCCGCATCGCGAATCGTGTCATGCAGACCAGCAACGCGGTGCGCGAGTCGGTGGTGTCGAGCATCCGCGCGGTCTGGTACATCGTGGTCTATGGCCTGTCGGCGCTGGTGCTGATGGGTTTGTCGGATTGGCGCCTGGCGCTGCCCACCGCGGCCTGGTTCGCCGGCTACGTGGTGGTGTTGCGCCGCTTCGTGCCGAAGATGCGCGATCGGGCCAAGGCGAGCAGCGAACTGCGCTCGCAGGTGATGGGCCGCGTGGTCGACAGCTACACCAACATCGTCACCGTGAAGCTGTTCGCCCGCGCGCGCGACGAAGACCAGCATGTGCGCGAAGTGATCGACGAGCACACGCTGGCGATTGCCGCGCACATGCGGCTGACCACCACGTTCATGGCCACGCTGTCGGTGCTGAACGCGGCCTTGATCGTCGGCACCGCCGGCATCGGCGTGTGGCTGTGGGGGCAAGGCCGCATCGACGCCGGCACGGTGGCGACCGCGCTGCCGCTGGCCTGGTCCATCGCCAACGTGGCCGGCTGGGTGAGCTGGGAAGTCACCGGCATCTTCGAGAACATCGGCGTGGTGCAGGAAGGCATGGAGACGATCGCCGTGCCGCATGCCCAGCAAGACGCTGCCGGCGCACGCGAACTGGACGTGCCGCGCGGCGAGATCCGCTTCGACAACGTCACCTTCACCTACGGGCGCAGCGACGGCAAGCGGGTGCTCGATGCGATGGATCTGATCGTTCGGCCCGGCGAACGCGTCGGCGTGGTCGGGCGCTCGGGCGCGGGAAAAAGCACGCTCGTCAACCTGCTGCTGCGCTTTCATGAGCTCGAGCAAGGCGCGATCCGCATCGACGGGCAGGACATCCGCGGCGTGACGCAAGAGAGCCTGCGCGGCGCGATCGGCATGGTGACGCAGGACACCTCGCTCTTGCACCGCTCGATCGAAGCCAACATCGGCTACGGCCGCCCGGGCGCGACGCGCGCGATGGTCGAAGCCGCCGCGCAGCGCGCGCAGGCGCACGAATTCATCCTCGGGCTGCAGGACTGGAAAGGCCGCAGCGGCTACGACGCGCATGTCGGCGAACGCGGTGTCAAGCTCAGCGGCGGCCAGCGCCAGCGCGTGGCGATCGCGCGCGTGGTGCTGAAAGACGCACCGATCCTGGTGCTCGACGAAGCCACCTCGGCGCTGGACAGCGAGGTCGAACTGGCCATCCAGGAGCAGTTGCTCAGCCTGATGCAAGGCAAGACCGTGATCGCCATCGCGCACCGCCTGTCGACCATCGCGCGCATGGACCGGCTGATCGTGCTGGAGCAGGGGCGCATCGTCGAGCAGGGCACGCATGCCGAACTGCTCGAACTCGGCGGCCACTATGCCAAGCTGTGGTCGCACCAGAGCGGCGGTTTCCTGGCCGAAGACGTGTCCGAACCTGTGGCGGACGACGAGCGTGTGCTCGAAGAAGGCCCGCTGGACGAGATGCGCGCCAGCGAGCGTCCCGAGCCCGACACCGATCCGGAGCCGCCGGCGCAGCAGCGGTGAAGTCTGGGCAAATCGTGCGATGCTAGGATGACCATCTGACCATCATCGCTTTCGATCTGAAAGTAGGGTACTGAACTAACCTGACGGGTGCGTCGATGCGGAGTTGACTTCAATCTGGAAGTCTGCCATCGTTGCTATCAATTCAGGCGTTTGCCAGCAATGACCGCGATCACCGTGCGAAACTTGCCCGAAGAGACGCACCGCGCGCTGAAGCTGCGCGCCGCGCGGCACGGGCGCAGCACCGAGGCCGAGATCCGGGAAATTCTGCGCAACGCCGTTCGGCCCAGGATCGGCCTGGGCTCTGCGCTGCGAGCCGTCGGATTGGAGCTTGGCGGCCTCGAGTTCGTGCTGGAGCGCGATCAGACGCTGCCGGAGCCGGCCGACTTCGGAAGATCATTCTCGATACCAACGTCGTCTCGGAGCCGCTGAAACCGCAGCCGTCGCCGGCGGTTCTGGCTTGGTTGGACCTGCAGGCCCCCGAGTCGCTGTACTTGACGACGGTAAATCTGGCCGAATTGCTCGACGGCGTGGCCCGCTTGCCCGACGGCCGCCGCCGGCAGGCGCTGGAACGGGCGCTTCGCGAGGCGGTGCTGCCCTTGTTTGCCGGGCGCATCCTGCCCTTCGACGAAGCCGCTGCCAAGGCCTTCGCCACAGTCAACAGTCGCGCGCACTCCGCTGGTTTGGGTGTCGGCTTGGCTGATGCCTACATCGCCGCGATTGCGCGCGCTCGCGGGTTTGCGGTGGCCTCGCGAGATGGTGGACCGTTTTCTGCTTGCGGAGTCCCCTGGATTGACCCGTGGGCGGCAGCGTGATGGCCGCCATGCTCGAAGATTGACGTCCTCCGCACGCCGCGCTATCTTGTTGAACTCTTCAACAATGAGGGATCTGGCATGGCGACGATGAATTTCAGCGTGCCCGACGATGTGAAGCAGGCCTTCAACGCCGAGTTCGACGGGCAGAACAAGAGTGCGGTGTTGACGCGCTTGATGCGCGAGGCGGTGCAGCAGGCGCAGGTGCAACGTGAGCGCCAAGCGGCCGGGCGCCGCATCCTGGTCAGGAGGTCGAGTGCACCCATCGTCGAACCCGGTGCTATCGACAAGGCGCGCAAGGCGGGCCGCCCGTGACCTGGGTCGTCGATGCCAGTGTGGCGCTGAAGTGGTTCCTGCATGGGCGGCCCGACGAACAGGACGTGGTGGCTGCCGACCGGGTGTTCGAGGGCTACCTGAAAGGTTCGCTGCGTTTGCTGCAACCTCCGCATTTCGCGGCAGAGGTGTTGGCTGTGCTGGCCCGCGAGACGCCCGACACGATGAAGCAGGACTTGCGCGACCTGCTGGCCCTGGAAATTCCTTCGCGCGCCGATGCTGCCGTCTATGGCCGCGCGATGCGCCTCAGCGCCCAGCTGAACCACCACCTCTTCGACACGCTGTACCACGCCGTGGCGCTGGAAACCGATGGTGCGATGTTGATCACCGCGGACGAAAGCTACGCGCGAAAAGCCAGCCCGCTGGGCCGCGTGGTGCTGCTGTCCCAATGGCAACCGCCCGGGCAACCGTCCTGACGACCCGAGGCTAGAAATGAACCTCCCACTGTGAGCCCACATGACCCCAGGCGAACTCTTCACCGACCCCGGCGAGCTGCCGCTCAACCCCGGCCGCCGCACGCTCACGCTGGTGGTGGAAAACCGCGGCGACCGCCCCGTCCAGGTCGGCTCGCACTACCACTTCGCCGAGACCAACGCGGCGCTCGGCTTCGACCGCGGCGCGGCGCGCGGCATGCGGCTGAACATTGCCTCGGGCACTGC
>JANNQO010000245.1:0-6015 GCA_031400795.1 Rubrivivax sp.
AAGATCGCGCACAGGCACGGCATCGAACTGCAGCGCATGACCGTCAGCGCCGAGGCCACCTTCGATCGCCGCGGCGTCACGCTGGCTGAAGACATCGCCGTGCCGTTCCCGGCCATCACGCTGACCATCACATTGGTCAGCAGCGCCACCGTCGCGCAGATCGAACAACTTCAACACGAGCTGGCGATGTACTGCCCGATCGCCAAGCTGGTGCGCGCCAGCGGCACCCGACTCACCGAGGTGTGGAACGTTTCGGCGCCCTGACGACGAAGCAGGGGAGACTTCAACATGGGATCGACGCTCGATGCTCAACACCGCGGCCAGGATGGCCGTTGGCGCCATGGCCGGCGGCGCCACCGAGGCGATCCAGAACGCGGCCCGACCCTGGAAGCGGTGCTGACAGACTTGGTCGCCACCTACGGCTGGCCCGGGCTGGCCGAGCGCATCACGCTGCGCTGCTTCACGCACGAGCCCAGGCGCGGCAACCCCGTCTGATGCGGGCTCGCCTTCGTGCGCGTCGATCGGACGGTCCGCAAGGTGCGTGTTGCTTCCCTTCAGATTTGCGTAGCGGGTGACTTCACGCGACCCAAAGAGGACCGCGGCGGCTTACAGGTCGCGATCACAAGCGCCGCAGGCAGGTGGAAGACCACGATGTTGGTCTGGACCGCGGCCAGGTCCAGCTGCACCGGCGCTCCGGCGACCAGGGTTTCGGCGAATACACGAGCGCTTGAAGGCCCTGCAGGGCCAGAACCTGTCGCGCGACCAGTTGCTGATGAAGCTCGGTGCAGCCAAGAACGACGCCGGGCGGGCGGCCAGCTTGGTGAACCTATCGATCCCCAAGGAGGCGACCACCGCGGGGGCCACCACGGCGAGCCTGGAGTTCAGGCTCGATCGAGACAAGTTACGCCAGGTGCGCCGCCGTGAAGGCCGCTACCTGCTGCGAACCAACCGACCTCTGATGGCCGGCAGTGTGAATTCGATCCCGGGTGAAGCGGACCCTGCCGGCGCCGATATGCTCCGGAACTTCGAGCGCACCACACTCGCGAGAGAGGCGCGGCGATGTCAACCGACGCGAGGTGACTCGAAGGCGTCCGTTGCAGAGCGTCGATTCACTGCGCGCATTCAAGCCTGGACTATCGGCATCCTGCTCCAGCGAGTCGCATACCGAGGCGACCGTTGCTCCCGCTTCGTCGACTCGCTGCGGTCCTCGTTCGGGGCGCGAGGGTCGTCGCCACTCTGCCGTTGCCGGGAGCGTCCTACACCTCGTGCAGCTTGAGGCTGCGCACCAGCGCGAGGATCTCGACACTCAGGTCGCTGTTGTCGACCTCGAGCTGCGTCAGGTAGGTGACGACGTTCTCGGTGATCGTCGAGCCGAAAGCCACGCGCGTGACTTGCGCCGGGTACTTGCGGCCCGGGTGCGCGCTGACGGTGAAGCTGGCTTTCTGGCCCGCCACCACCGAGCCGACGTCGGCCTCGTCCACCGAGACCTGCAGGCGCAGCTGCGCGAGGTCTTCGGCGACGGTGAAGAGCGTGACCGCCTGCAGCGACGCGGCGACGGCGTTGCCGGGATCGACGCTGCGCGTGAGCACGACGCCGTCGGAGGGCGCGCGGATCGATGCCTTGCCCAGGTTGATGCTGTCGGTGGACAGCGCGGCCTGTGCGTCGGCGACGCTCGCGCGGGCGCTCGCCTGATCGGCCAGGGCCCGCTCGACGCCGGCGCGGGCGCTGTCGAGTTCGGCCCTGGAAGGCACCTTGCCGCCCGACAGCCGCGCCACTTCCTCGAATCGCGCCAGGCTGGCCTGCGCTTCTTTCACCGTCGCCGCGGTCTGCGCCAGCCGCGCGTTGGCGCCCGCGAGCGTGGCGCGCGAGCGCAGGATCTGGTCGGCGAGCTTGGCAGTTTCGAGCTCGACCAGCACCTGGCCTTTCTTGATGCGGTCGTTCACGTCCACGTGCACCTTGGCCACGGTGCCCGACAGTTCGCTGCCGATGCCGATCGAACGGGTCGGCTGCAAGGTGCCGTTGGCGGTGACGGTGAGCGTGAGGTTGCCGCGTGCCACGGCTTGCGTGGTGTAGCTCGGCGCGGCGTTGGCGGCCTGCCTCGTTTGCCACCACCACAGCGCACCGGCGATCAGCGCCAGCAGCAGCACCGCGGCCCACAGCGCCGGGCGCAGGTACCAGGCGCGGCGCGCGGGCTCGTCGAGCAGCGCCGCCAGATCGGCCTCGGGTTGCGCCGCCGGTGCTGTCTCGGCGGTGATCGCGGCAATTGGGGTGGGTGCGTTCATGTGCGGGGAGTCGAAGTCGGGGCAGGCGTCCGATCAGCGCCCGAGCGCGCGGTGGCCGTGGCCTGCGGATCCCAGCCACCGCCGAGTGCCTTGTACAGGCGCACGTGATCGGCGCTCACGTCGGCGCGTGCCGCGGCCACGCTGTCCTGCGTGCCGAGCTGGTTGCGCTGCGTCTCGAGCTGCGGCCAGCTGTGCCGACAGCGCCGCGGGCGGCTGACCGACCAGCAGGGCCAGGGCATGACCCGTCTGCTCGATGCTGGTCTGCAAGCCGGGCCGTTGTGCGCGGGTCTGTTCGACCGCACCGCGAGCCTGCTCGGTTTCGAGCGCGGTTGCCAGACCCGCTTGCTCGCGCCATTGCGTCAGCTGCAACGTCTCCTGCTGGCTGGCCAGGTTGTCGTTGGCAATGGCCAGTCGTGCCTGCGCATTGCGCAGCGACAGATAGGCCAGCGCCACCTCGGCGGCAATCGAGACCTGCACGTCCGCGAGGCTCGCTGCGCTGGCGCGCAGGCTGGCTTCGCTGGTGGCCAGCGCGCTTCGATTGGCGCCGAAGACGTCGAGCTCCCAACTGGCGTCCAGTCCCACGCGCAAGCTGTTGCTGCTGCCGTTGTTGCCCGAGCGGCTGCGCTGCGCGGACGCCGATCCGCCCACATCGGGCAACAGACCGGCGGCCGAAACATCGCGCGTCGCACGCGCCTGGCGCAGCGTCGCCTGTGCGATGTCCACGCGGGTGCTGGATTGCAGCGCCTGCGCCACGAGGCTGTTGAGCAGCGCATCGTTGAAGGTCTGCCACCACGACGCACGCGAGGTGCCGGCCGCCACGCGGCCGTCACCGGCCGCCCACGCCGCCGGAACGTCCACGGCCAGCGGTGGCACGACCACGGCCGTTGAAGCGCATCCCGACAGCAGCGCGGCGGCAGCCAGGACGCTCCAGCACGGCGTTCGGAGCTGGCGATCGATGTTCAACATGGCGCTCAGTGTGTGCAGGCGGGGCAGCGGCCGTGTGTCCGCGGCGTCAAGCGATGCAAAGCGATGTGTCGAGCCAGCCGCGGCGCCAGCCGCGGCCTCTGTACGTGCGGCGCCAGCCGCGCGGCCGGCGTCACTACCGGCTCGTCGGCGAGGTGCCCGGGTCTTCGCCCTTGGAATGTTTTTTGCCTTCACGCTCGGCATTGAAGAGCGCCTCTTCTTCCACCGGCGTCGCCGGCTCGGCGTCTCGCGCTGCCTGTTCCACCTGGCCCGACTTCACGAACCGCTGCAGCGCGACGCGGTGGCGGCGCGCGGCTTCGACGTCACCTTCGCCCTGCACCTTGCCGGGCTGGGTGTCTCGCTTTTTCGTGGCGGTGATGCGCTTCATGGGAACTCCGGTTCTGGCCACGAGGAACAAGAGTGTTCGCCGCCTTGCCCGGGTTCGTCTGTCGGCGAAGGCCCGGCCGCCGTGTGGGCTCGCGCCTACAGCGCGCAGCGCGCCGTCTTGCGACCTTGTCCTACACGCCGCCGCGCGAGCGCCCGACGCTGCACGCCGCAGATGGCGGCCACGATGCAGCGGTGGCGTGGCCTGAATGGAGGCGTCCTACACGAGCGCGTTCACATGTCGCTACGGCGCAAGGCGGCGACCGCGGCGGTGTCCTACAGCCTTGCGGCCTGTTTTTACCTGTGCGGGAATGCGCTCGCGCCGCAGCATCGGCCCTTCAGCCGCGGTGGGCGTGAACGCCAGCCATGCGCCAGCGCACCACCAGCACGTCGCGCGTTTTCGCAACAGTAGGCACCTCATGCACACGACCACCCTTCGCCACCCTCTGTTGGCGCTCGCCAGCGCTGCCTTGTTGACCTTCAGCGGATGGGTCGCGGCAGAGCCGCCGTCGCGCGCAGCGCGACTGGGCTACATCAGCGGCACGGTGAGTTTCTCTCCGGCCGGTGAGCCCGATTGGGTGCGGGCCGCAATCAACCGGCCGCTGACCACCGGCGACCGCTTGTGGACCGGTGGCAGTTCACGCGCCGAATTGCAGATTGGCGGAGCGGCGATCCGCATGGGCCAGTCCACCAGCATGGGGTTGCTCAATCTGGACGACCGCATCACCCAGGTGCAGCTTTCGCAGGGCACTTTGAGGATTCGCGTGCGCAGCATGGGGCCCAGACAGACCTTCGAAGTTGCCACGCCCAATCTGGCCTTCACGCTGCGCCGTCCCGGCGACTACCGCATCGAAGTCGACGGCAACGACGACGCGACGGTGGTCCAGGTCAACAGCGGCGTGGGCGACGTGTATGGGCAAGGCGCGTCGTACACCGTGCGCGCACGCCAAGGCTATCGCTTCTACGGCAATCAGCTGTCCGACTACGAGACCTTCACGCCGCCGCGTGACGACGAACTGGACCGCTGGTCACGCGAGCGCGATCGCCGCGGCGATGGGTCAATCTCCGCGCGCTATGTCTCGGCTGAAGTCGTCGGCTACGAAGACCTCGACGCCAACGGCAGCTGGCGCGTCGACCCGAACTACGGCAACGTCTGGACGCCGCGCCGCGTGGCCGCCGGCTGGACCCCCTATCGAGATGGGCATTGGTCCTGGATCGACCCCTGGGGCTGGACCTGGGTCGACGACGCGCCATGGGGCTATGCGGTGTCGCACTACGGTCGCTGGGCCAACATCAACGGCACTTGGGGTTGGGTGCCGGGCCCGCGCCGCGAGCGGGCGGTGTATGCGCCGGCGCTGGTGGCATTTGTCGGCGGCAAGAACTTCCAGGTTTCGATAACGGCCGGCGGTGGCCCCGCGGCAGCTGTCGGCTGGTTCCCGCTGGCGCCGCGCGAGGTCTATCAACCCTCCTATCCGGTCAGCCGCGCCTATTTCGACAACATCAACCGCAGCAACGCGGTGATCGCTCCGCAGGCGATCACCAACATCTACAACACCACCAACGTGACCACGAACACGACGATCATCAACAACACCACCAACGTGACCAACGTGGTCTACGCCAACCAGCTGGTGACGGGTGCCGTGGTCGCCGTGCCGGCGCAGGCGTTCGTGCAATCGCAGCCGGTGGCCAAAGCCACAGTACAGCTGAGTCGCGAAGTCGCTGTCAGCGCACCTGTTGCGCGTGTTGCCGGCGTCGCACCGGTTCAGCAGAGTGTGCAAGGCGGCGCACGTGAGGCCGTGAACAAGCCGCCGGTGCTGGCGCAAACCGTCGTCGTCGCCCGCACTGCGCCGCCGCCACCACCGGTGCCCTTTGCCGTGCAGCAGCAGCATCTGGCTGCCAAATCGGGCACGCCGATTGACGATGCGCAACGCACGCATCTCAAACCCGCTGCCACGGCGGCCACGGCTGCATCGGCGCCCAAGGTCAGCGTTGTGGCCACGGCGCAGGCGCCGCTACCGACCGCGCCGCCGCCGACGACGGCCCCGGCCGGCAGGTCACCGCAGGAGCGTAGAGCCGCGGCGGCGAAAGACCGGGCGTCCGCCGGAGAATTGCGCAAGCCCGATGAGGACAGGACCGCGGCAGCCGCGGCCGCAAAGGCTGAAGCCGCCAAGGCCGATGTCGCCAAGACCGAAGCAGCCAAGGCAGAAGCCCTCAGAGCCGACGCCGCCAAGGCCTCCACAGCCAAGGCTGAAGCAGCCAAGGCTGAAGCCGCCAAGGCCGATGTCGCCAAGACCGAAGCAGCCAAGGCAGAAGCCCTCAGAGCCGACGCCGCCAAGGCCTCCACAGCCAAGGCTGAAGCAGCCAAGGCTGAAGCCGCCAAGGC
>JANNQO010000246.1:0-3491 GCA_031400795.1 Rubrivivax sp.
CGCAGAAGGCCACCCCGCCCGGCCAGTCGCCGAGCCAGGCGCGCGCATAGCGGCACGCCAGTCGCGTCTTGCCCGTGCCGCCCACTCCCAGTAGCGTGAGCAGCCGCGCTCCGCCTTCAAGCCGCTGCGCCAGGCTGCGCAGTTCGGCATTGCGGCCGATGAAGGCATCGGGCTCCGGTGCGAGGTTGTGCCGCACCTCGCGCAGCGGGCGCCACAACTCGCCGTCGCGGACTACCCGGTAGGCCTTGTCGGCATCGGCGGGCGGCAGCAGCGGCGACACGCCGATGATCGCCAGTTCGAAGACCTGCACCGGCACGTCGATGCCCTTCAAGCGGTAGTGGCCGTGGTCTTCAAGCAGGCAACCGGGGGGCAGGGCGTTGCCCAGCGACGCGCGGGCTTCGACGCTGAGCAGCGTCTGGCCGCCGCGCGCCAGCGACATCAGGCGCGCAGCAAGCGGCTTGGCCAACCCATCGACCTCGATCGGCTTGGCGCCCAGCGCGATGGCTTCCGCGCTGTTGTGGCGCAGTGCCACCGCGCCGCGGTGCAGCGCCAGGCGGGCCTGAATGCCCAGCGCGGCGATGCCTTCGTGGTACTGCAGCGCGAAGCGTGCAGCGGCGGCGCTGTCGTCGAAGATCAGGAAGAAGCCGTCGCTGCGGTCGATCTCGCGCCCGCCATGCTGCGCCAGCAGCGCGCGGGCCAGCCGGTCATGCTCGGCCCACAGTTTCGCCGTGCGCTCGTCGCCCAAGCGCTGAACCCACGCCGTGCTGTCCAACACGTCGGTGAAAAGCAGCGTCTGCTCGGCCATCTCGCTCCCTCGCGAATCTTGCCGTCCGCGCCGGGCTGCGTCGCGTTCAGGCCGCGCGCGGCGACACGGCTGACTGCCGCAGCAAGCTCTCGGCGGGAATGCCGAGCCCGGCATGCAGGCGTTGGATCATCGTCAGCGTCAGCCCGCGCTTGCGGCCGAGGACTTCGTACACACGATTGCTGCGGCCGATCATCGGCTCCAGGTCCTTCGGCGTGAGGCCTTGCTGCTCCATGCGGAACTTGATGGCTTCGACGGCATCGGGCAGGTCCATCGGGAAGTGCCGGGCCTCATAGGCTTCGATCAGGGTGACCAGCACGTCCAGCCGTTCACCGTCCGGGCTGCGATGCTTGGCGCCCATCAGGGCCTCGACGGCATTGAGAGCCGCCTTGTAGTCCGCCTTCGTGCGGATGGGCTTGATGTCGGTTGTCATGGCTCGTCCTTCGATCATCAGATGGTTTGGGCGTCGATCCGGTCGTACTGCACATGCGTGCCGACGAATCGCACGTACACCACGCGGTACGGGTAGTTGATCCACACCACCAGTCGGTACTTGTTGCCCGCCAGGTTGAACACGACGCGCCCGTCCTTCAGGATGCTGGCGCTGCGAAATCGCGCCTTGACCGCCGACGGTGTCGCCCAGCCGGCCTTCAGCACGTCGCGGTACCAGGCCAGCGCCGGTTGCATCACATCCTGACGGGCCGGATTGCCGGACCAGAACGCTTTCAGTGTGGAAAGAGCGATCACACGCACGCCGGCATTCTAGTCCCAGGATGGGACTTTCGGGCTGGATGGCGGACCGATCGACACTCGTATCGTGCGCTTCATCGCAGCAGCGCGTCAGCGCCAGCGCGCACGCGCCAGCGCGGCCACATCCATCACCGTATCGACCTGCGCCGGCTCGTCAGGCAAGGCGCCAGGCCCACTCGACACCGCGTCGAAACAAGCCGCCACCTCGGGCGTGATGAAGCGCGTCAGCGCCGCGTACAGATGCCGGTCGCCATGATGCCGCTGCTGCGTGACGTGAAAGCGCTGCGGCACCATCAGGTTCAGTTGATCCTTGGCGCGCGTCATCGCCACGTAGAGCAGCCGGCGCTCTTCGTCGATCTCGGCCTCGCTGCCGGTGGCCAGGTCGGCGGGCAGGCAACCGTCGACCACCTTCAGCACCGTCACCGCGTTCCACTCCTGGCCTTTGGCGCTGTGGATGGTCGACAGGATCAGGTGGTCCTCGTCGCGATGCGGGTCGCCGGCTTCGTCGCTGGTGGCTTGCGGCGGGTCGAGCACCAGCTCGGTGAGAAAGCGCTCGCAGGAACCGAATCCGGCAGCGATGCCGCGCAGCTGCTCCAGGTCGCCGGCGCGCACGCGGGCGTCGTCGTGCAGGCGCTGCAAGTGCGGGCGGTACCAGGCGATCGCTTCGTCGAGCGTGGCGGGCCATGGCGCATCGGCATCCGTCAGGCGCTGCATCAGCCGCTCGAAGGCTTGCCACTCGGCCAGCGCGCGCGGTGGCGGCTCGAAGGCAGCCAGCGCACGCAGCGGCTCGCCGGCAGCGGCTACCGCCTGGACCAGCTGCCGCGCCGAAGCCGGGCCGATGCCCGGTACGAGCCGCGCCGCACGCAGCCCGGCAAGTTCGCCGCGCGGGTTGTTCGCCCAGCGCAGCAGCGACAGCAAGTCCTTGATGTGCGCCGCTTCCAGAAAACGCAACCCTCCGTACTTGACGAACGGAATGCCGCGCCGCGACAGCTCGAGTTCGAGCATCGCGCTGTGCTGGCTGTTGCGGAACAGCACCGCCTGGCGCTTCAGCACCAGGCCCTGCTCGCGTTGGCGCAGCGCCTCGTCGGCCACCCACTGCGCTTCAGCTGCTTCGTCGAGCACGGTCACCAGCAGCGGCCGCGTGGAATCGCGGCGGTGGCTGTAGAGCTGCTTCGCAAAGCCTTCCTTGGCGCGTGCGATCACCGCGTTGGCGGCGGCCAGGATCTGCGGCGTGCTGCGGTGGTTGTGTTCCAGCGTGGCGATGGTCGCCGGCGGCTCGAAACACGACGGGAAGCCGAGCATGCCGCGCACGTCGGCACCACGGAAGCTGTAGATGGCTTGCGCGTCGTCGCCCACCACCACCAGGCCGCGGCCATCGGGAACGAGCTGCTTCAGGATGCACTGCTGCAGCGGATTCGTGTCCTGGTACTCATCGACCAGCACATGGTCGAATTCGCCGCCGATGGCGCCCGCGAGGGCCGTATCGGTCAGCATTTCAGACCAGAACAACAGCAGGTCATCGAAGTCGAGCACGTTCTGCGCGGCCTTGGCTTCGACGTAGGCGCCAAACAGGTCCTTGAGCTCGGCCTCCCACTGCTCGCACCAGGGAAAGTGCTGGCGCAGCACCGTTGCCAGCCCTTCGGTGCTGTTGACCACGCGTGAGTAAATGGCCAGGCAGGTGCCTTTCATCGGAAAGCGCTTCGCCTTTGCCGACAGGCCGAGCTCATGGCGGGTGAGGCCGATCAAGTCTTCGGAATCGCCACGGTCGTTGATGGTGAAAGCCGGGTCGAGGCCGATGCGCAGTGCATGCTCGCGCAACAAGCGGGCGCCGATGGCATGAAAGGTGCCGGACCAGGCAAGCGTTGGCTGCTGCTGCGACGAGCGCAGTCCCAGCACGCGGCCGATCACCTGGCCGGCGCGGCGCTCCATTTCAGTCGCG
>JANNQO010000247.1:0-5656 GCA_031400795.1 Rubrivivax sp.
CCGACCTCGGACATGCGCTTCGGCGCCCAGGACGTGATCAAGAACTACATGATGGGCAGCTACCACCAGGCGATGGAGTTCTTCGAGATCGCCTTCAACAAGAAGAAGCACGACTCGCTGCCCAAGGACCTGCAGGCGATCCTGCGCTATTCGGTCGAGGCGGCATCGTCGTCGAACTGGTGGACGGCGATGGACAACTACTCGCGCGACCTGCAGGAGCTCATCGGCAAGCACAAGGTCAACGTCATCCGCACACCCAAAGGCGTGTTCGTCGAGCAGTTGAAGGCCTGGGATGTCGTGGCCAAGAGGCTGTCCGACGAGGATCCGTTCTTCAAGAAGGTCGTCGATTCGCAGCTCGCCTGGGCCAAGCGCGTGGCGTACTACATGTTCATCAACGAGGCCGACTACGCGCTGGGCTACGAACACGTGTTCAAGGTCAAGCTGCCCACCGCCTGATGACCTGAAGTCCTGACGCAAGCGGGGCGGCCGGTTGACCGCCCCGTTTTCTTCCACATGCCGTGATTGGGCCACCCACCGTGCAGCGCCTCATCCTCGCCATCGACCAGATCAGCAAGACCGTAGGTCACGCGTTCGCGTGGTGCATCGTCATCCTCACGCTGGGCACCTGCTACGAGGTGCTGGTGCGCTACCTGTTGAACGACCCCACGAGCTGGGCCTTCGACCTGAGCTACCTGATGTACGGCGCGGTCTTCTACATGGCCGGCGCCTACACCTTGTCGCGCGGCGGGCATGTGCGCGCCGACATGTTCTATCGCAAGTGGTCCGAACGAACGCAGGCCAAGGTCGAGTTCACGCTGTACGTGCTGTTCTTCTTTCCCGGCATCCTGGCGCTGGTGGTGGCCGGCGGCGCTTACGGGCTGGAGTCGCTGCGGCTGCGCGAGGTCAGCGTGAACAGTCCAGCGGGCATGCCGATCTGGCCGTTGAAGATGATGATCCCGGTGGGCGCCGCGCTGATCGCGCTGCAGGGCTTCGCCGAAGTGCTGCGCTGCGTCGTCTGCCTGCGCGAGGGCAGCTGGCCGGTTCGCTTGCACGACGTGGAAGAACTCGAGGCGCAGATCCTGAAGGAGTACGCCGCCAAAGCGGGTGCAGCCCAGGGAGCCGCACCATGAGCGATCCAGCAGTCGCCCTGCTGATGCTGGGCATCCTGGTCTTCACCATCTGCATCGGCTTCCCGGTCGCCTTCACGCTGATGGCGCTGGGCGTGGGCTTCGGTTATTACGCCTACTTCCAGGCCGACCAAGCGTTCTTCGACAGCCGTGTCTTCTACCTGCAGACGCAGAACAACTTCACGGTGTTGAACAACGACGCGCTGGTATCGATCCCGTTGTTCCTGTTGATGGGCTACCTGGTCGAACGCGCCAACATCCTGGACGGCCTGTTCAAGAGCCTGCAGGTCGCGCTGCGCTTCGTCCCCGGCGCGCTGGCGGTGGCCACACTCGCCACCTGCGCGCTGTTTGCCACCGCCACCGGCATCGTCGGCGCGGTGGTCACGCTGATGGGCCTGCTGGCGATGCCGCAGATGATGAAAGCCGGCTACGACTCGCGCCTGGCCGCGGGTGTGATCTGCGCCGGCGGCTGCCTGGGCATCCTCATCCCGCCGTCGATCATGCTCATCGTCTACGGTGCGATGGCCGGGCTGTCGGTGGTCAAGCTCTACGCCGCGGCCTTCGTGCCCGGTTTCTTCCTGGCCGGCATGTACATCCTCTACGTGATCGTGCTGTCGATCATCAAGCCCGAGCTCGCGCCGCGCCTGCCCAAGGAGGAAGGCAACGTGCCCTTCGGCCAGGTGGTGGTGATGCTGGCCAAGTCGTTCCTGCCGCTGTCGCTGCTCATCCTGTCGGTGCTGGGCGCGATCATGTTCGGCATCGCCACGCCCACCGAGGCCGCCGCGGTCGGCGCGGCCGGCGCCGCGCTGCTCGCCGCAGCCTACCGATCGCTGACCTGGAAGGGCCTGCGCGAGTCGGTGTTCCTGACGGCGCGCACTTCGGCGATGGTGTGCTGGCTGTTCGTCGGCTCGGCCACCTTCGCCTCGATCTTCGCCTACCTGGGCGGCAACCAGCTGATCAAGGAGTTCGTGCTCGGCCTGAACTTGAACCCGATCACCTTCCTGCTGCTCTCGCAGGCGATCATCTTCCTGCTCGGCTGGCCACTGGAGTGGACCGAGATCATCATCATCTTCGTTCCCATCTTCCTGCCCATGCTGCAGCACTTCGGCATCGATCCGATCCTCTTCGGCGTGCTGATCGCGCTGAACCTGCAGACGGCCTTCCTGTCGCCACCGATGGCCATGGCGGCCTACTACTTGAAGGGGGTCAGCCCGGCCTCGGTGCTGTTGACGCAGATCTTCCGCGGCTGCATGCCCTTCGTCTACGTGGTGCTGTTGACGATGGTCATCGTCTACATCTTCCCCGGCATCGCGCTGTGGCTGCCCAATGCGCTGTACGGCCGCTGAGCGGCGAGCGACGCGATGCGACCCGAGCAGTTGAGCGCCGGTGCGGCGGCGCGCGCCATCGCCGAGGGCGTGATCAGCTCGGAACAGCTCGTCCAGGCTTGCCTGGCGCGCATCCGAGAGGTC
This sequence comes from Rubrivivax sp., assembly GCA_031400795.1. GTDB lineage: Bacteria > Pseudomonadota > Gammaproteobacteria > Burkholderiales > Burkholderiaceae_C > Rubrivivax. Next base: position 2,597 of record JANNQO010000247.1, read on the forward strand.
GAGCCGATCGTGCAGGCCTGGCAGTACCTGGACGAACAACACGCGCTGGCGCAGGCCCGTTCGCGCGACGCCGACCGCGCCGAAGGCCGCGCCTGCGGCCCCCTGCACGGCGTGCCGGTAGGCGTGAAGGACATCATCGACACGGCCGACATGCCCACCGAAGACGGCACCGTGCTGCACGCCGCTCGCACGCCGGCGCGCGACGCCACGGTGGTGGCCCTGCTGCGCGCGGCCGGCGCGGTGATCCTGGGCAAGACGGTGACCACCGAGTGCGCCACCTACGCACCCGGCAAGACACGCAACCCGCACGACCCCACGCGCACGCCGGGCGGCTCGTCATCGGGTTCTGCGGCGGCGGTGGCCGCGGGCATGGTGCCGCTGGCCATCGGCACGCAGTCCAACGCCTCCATCGTCCGCCCGGCAGCCTACTGCGGCGTGTTCGGCTTCAAGCCCAGCCATGGGCTGATCTCACGCCACGGCATCCTCAAGCTGTCGCGCTCGCTGGACTGCGTGGGTGTGTTCGCGCGCGAGCTGCACGACATTGCCCTGATCACCGAGCAGCTCACCGGCAACGACCCCGAAGACCCCGATACGCAGCCGCGCGGCCGGTTGCCGCTGCTGCGGACCCTGGCCGAAGAGCCGCCGCTGCCGCCGCGGCTGGCTTTCGTGAAGACGCCGGTCTGGGAGCGCACCGAGCCGGCCACACGCGACGCCTTCGCCGAATTGGCCGTGGCGCTGGGCGCTCGAGTCGAGGAGATCCAGTTGCCCGACTCGGTGGCCGCGGCCTGGGACTGGCACCGCACGATCATGGAAGCCGAGATGGCGGCCAACCTCGAACTGGAATGGGAAAAGGGGCGCGATCGGCTCTCGGCTTCGCTGCGTGCGCAGCTCGAGCGAGGTCGCGCGCTGACGGCGCTGAACTACCAGCGCGCGCGCGCCCGGGTGCCGCGCCTGAGCGAAGGATTCGGCGAACTGTTCGCCAACTTCGACGCGCTGCTGACCCCAGCCACCGCGGGCACCGCACCGGCGGCCGATTCCACCGGTGACCCTTCGTTCGGCACGCTGTGGACGCTGTGCGGCATGCCGGCCCTGAGCATGCCGCTGATGACCGGCCTGGACGGGCTGCCGCTGGGCGTGCAATTGATCGGGCCGCGCGGCGGCGATGCGCGGTTGCTGCGCACCGCGCGTTGGCTGCAGAACCAGCTGCAAACGGCCTGAGAGTGTGAGAGGCAATCCCATGCATCGAACCGGAGACCGATCATGCCCCTGAAGCTCTTTGCCGCCGCGGTGGCGGTGCTGCTGCTGCTGGCCTTCCTGGCGCCGCTGGTGTTCAAGCTCAAGGAGTTGTCGCTGGGCGTGGTGGTGCTGATCGGCATCGGCATGGCGCTGGTGGACCTGCGCCAGTCGCTGCGGTCGAAGGACGACTGAGCGCCCCCAGGGCCGTGCCAGCCCGGTCCGCCCCCGGGCGATCAATCGCTCGAGATCGCGTCGTCGACCTTCTGCTTGACGCGCCGCGCGCCCCTGAGCAGCAGCGACTGGTCCAGCATCGCTTGCGGCGCGAGCAGCTGACAGACGGCTTCGAGCTGCTCGGGTTGGGTGGATATCGTGTGCACCAGCGCCGAGATGACGCTGATCGCGCGCCGCGGCGAATCCGTCGGCAGACGCTTGGTGGCCAGCGTCTGCACATGCCCGCGCACGCAGGCCACGGCACCGGCGTCCAGGCCCCAGCTTTCGCAGAGCTTGGCACCGAGCTGGTCGTGGCGCGCACCGAACGCGGCCATTTCCAGCTGCACCAGCTCGATGTCGCCCTGGGCCTGCTTCAACAGCGGCCGGTAGAGCTCCGGCGCGAGCTTGAAGAGCACCGCCTTGCCGCACTCTTCGAACAGGCCCGCGGTGTGCGCGCACCAGACGTCCAGGTACAGCTCCTTGGCCAGCCGCCCCATCAGCAAACCGCGCACCGCCGAGCGCTCCCACATCGGCTGAAGTTCGACTGCGGCCGGGAAGGCGCCGCGCAGGCTGACCTGGTAGACCAGCGCCGCGATCTCGCGCGTGCCCAGGTAGGTGATGGCCTGGTGCAGGGTCTGAGCCCGCCCGCGCAGGCCGTACATCGGCGAGGCCACGGTCTTCATGACCGCAGCCGCCAGCGCCATGTCGGTCTCTACCAGACGCGACATCTCGAGCATGTTCACCTCGTCGCTGCCGAGCAGCGCGCCGAGCCGGCTCAATGTCGACGGTGGCGCGGGCAGGTCCAGCGTGGCGAGTTCGATCGAGGCGAGATGTCCGACATGTCCCATGGCGCGGCTCCAGCAAGGGCTGCACCGATGCTAGGAGCGCCCAGCGGCCGTAGCGCGGTGAAGAAGGCGGTCAAGGCCGGCCTGTTCACCCGCTCCCTCAAGTGGATGAGGCGATGTGCGCCGAGTCTGACTAACATGCGTCGCTGGGTCGCTCCTGCCGGCGGCCGGGAGGACAGCCATGTTCTGCATTCATCGAACCGTCGCCGCGCTCGGCCTGCTCGCCGCCGCGCCGGTCTTCGCCCAGGTCACCAGCTACGACGCCACCACGATGGTGGTGACGATTCCCTCGGTGAGCGTGGGCGCCGCAGCCAGCTACAGCAACGTCACCTTGAAGAACCGCGGTGACTTCGTCTTCGACCTCACCGGCGCCACCGAGCAGAAGGTAGCGGCACCCGGCCTGGCCAGCTACGACCTGGCCAGCGGCGTGCTCACGCTGCCTGCGGTGAAAGTGGGCACCGCCACCTTCCTCGACGTGAAGCTGCTGAACATCGGCGACTACGTGTTCACCTTGCAGGCCGCTACCGAGCTGCCGCAAAGCGTGAGCGACGAAGTCGCCGCCTTCGCCCGCGCCAACGAGGCGCTGACTGCGACCGCGCTGCCCGCCAACGGCACGGCGCGACTGGCGCTCGCCGACTCATGCTGGGCCAGCAACGGCCGCACTCGCGCCAACTGGATCGCCGATTACGACGCCAACCTCGCCGCCTACCTGCAACGCGACGCCTTTGCGATCGGCCGCAAGGTGCAGAACATCCAGGTGCTGGCACTG
>JANNQO010000248.1:0-3159 GCA_031400795.1 Rubrivivax sp.
GGCGTGGCCGCGAACTCGCGCGGCTCCTGCATCACGCGCAGCGCCTGGCTCCACAGGCTGTCGCTGGCGCCGTCCCAGCCGTACCAGCGCTGCTGCGCGGCGTTGAGCAGCGAAGGCGCGTTGCGGTCGAGCAGCTGGCGTGCGATCGATCGCGGCTGCGCATCGCTGAAGGCCAGCGCCGGGGCATGGCAGCTCGCGCAGGCCAGCGTCGCGTCGGCGGACAGGCGCCTGTCGAAGAACAGTCGCTCGCCCAAGGCGATGGCGCCGGCGCGGCCGGCCACCGGGTTGCCGGGGTCGAGCTGGCGCGGCATCGGCCAGGGGCCGTGGCTCGTGATGCGGGCGATCTCGTCGGCACTGAAATCGAGCAGGCCCTGTGCGCTGACGAGCACCGGCAACAGCCACAGCACCGCCGCTACAAGCCTCACGGCAGTTCGATCTCGTGTGTCAGCCGCAGCGGGCCCTGCGCGGTCTGCACGTCGAAGATGAAACGCCAGCTCCCGGGCATGTGGAAGAGCAGCCCTTCGGCCCGCCAACGGCCCCCGCCGAGCGCCGTCGCCGTGCTGCGGTAGTTCATGCCGTGGCGGTGCGCGGGCATGTCGGCGTCGACACGCAGCGCGGTGGGCAGCGCTTGGCCGGCGGCGGCGCACAGCTGCAGCTCGAGTTTGAAGTGGCGGCCCACGGGGATGCGCGGCGGCTCGCTGCGGAAGGCCACGCTGTGATCGCCCTCGGTGGCGCGCATCGGCAGACCCTCGCCGCAGGCCTGCGCCGCGCCCAGCCCGCACAGCAACGCCAGCCCTGCCCAGATCCCCCCGGACCATGCGATCACGCGCTCTTGCCGCGCAGCAGCACCTCGGCGTTACGCCAGCCGATCTTCTCGGCCAGCGGCGCCGGCAGCGAGCTTAACCATCCACGTGAGTAAGCGGCGTGCGGGCCGATGTAGTGCCAGCGCTCGGGCGTGAAGGTGTCGCTGCCGACCATGAACCGATCGGGGAACTCGTCGAACGCGGCGCGCCAGGCGGCGTCCACCTCGCGGCCCGACGCCTGGTCGCTGCGATATGCCAGATCGCACCACAACCGCGGATGCCGGCGCAGCATCTCGCGCACCGCCTGTGGCCGGTCGAAACCCGAATGCGCCCACAGAATGCGCGCGTCGGGCCAGTGCTTGAAGAGCTTGTCCACCGCAGCCACGTCCGAATGCGCGTGCAGCACCAGGCCATGTTCGCGCGCCAGCGCCACCAGGCGGCGCGGCACGGCCAGTTCGGCGTCGTCGCCGTACAGGTGGAACTCGCCGACGCCGGCGTAGCGGTATCGCGCCAGCCGCTCTTCCATGTAGCGCACGACTTCCGGCAGATGCGCCCAGCTGCCGGTGTCGGCGCGAGTGCGGTAGGGGCGCAACTCGGGCACGATCAGGTCGGGCGCTTCGGCCAGCAGCAACTGCGTGCCGCGGTCGTCGGACGACGACACGAACGCGCCTTTCAGCCCCGCCGCGCGCAGGATCGCCACGGCTTGCTTGGGCGGCACCAGTTCCACGGCATCGTGGCTGTAGTGCACATGGGCATCGAAGATCGGCAGATCGGCGCTGTGCGCCGGGCGTGCCAGCCACGGCAGGCCCAGCAGCAGCAACGCGGCGCGACGGTCGAGCGGTGTGTCCATCGCAGGCATGTTGGCGCAAAAACGGAAACAACGCTTGCGTCTCCCCACGCCGAGGCATAGATTGCCCGCCCCTGAAGAAGAAACGAGGTGACGCATGGTGACCCTCTCGATCAACGGCACGCAACGCAGCTTCGACGGCGACCCCGCGATGCCGCTGCTCTGGTTTCTGCGCGACGGCCTGCAGATGACCGGCACCAAGTTCGGCTGCGGCATGGCGCTGTGCGGCGCCTGCACGGTGCACGTGGACGGCCAGGCGATGCGCGCTTGCCAGTTGCCGATGAGCGGCCTGGCCGGCAAGGCAGTGACCACCATCGAGGGCCTGCATCCGCAGGGCCAGCACCCGCTGCAAGTGGCCTGGCGTGAACAGGGCGTGCCGCAATGCGGCTATTGCCAATCGGGCCAGATCATGCAGGCCGCGGCGCTCTTGAAGACGACCAGGAAGCCGAGTGACGCGCAGATCGACCAGGCGATGTCGGGCAATCTGTGCCGCTGCGGCACCTACACGCGAGTGAAAGCCGCCATCAAACAAGCGGCTGGTGTGAAAGGAGCGTCCGCATGAACGCCCTGCACGACGAACCCCGTATCGACATTGTTTCGCGCCGCCACTTCCTCGGCAGCTCCGGCGCAGGTGGCCTGGCCCTGGCAGTGGGCTTCGCCAGCGACGCCGCACAAGCCCAGCAGGCCCCCAAGTACGGCGCCGACGGCATGCCCAACGGCTGGGTCGACAACCCGCTGGTCTTCGTCTCGATCGCGCCCGATGGCCTGGTCAGCATCACCTGCCACCGCGCCGAAATGGGCCAGGGCGTGCGCACCGGCGTGCCGATGATCGTGGCCGACGAACTCGAGGCCGACTGGGCCCAGGTGCGCGTCGTGCAGGCGCCCGGCGACGAGCCGCGCTATGGCAACCAGGACACCGACGGCTCGCGCACCACGCGCCACTTCTTCATGCCGATGCGTCGCTGCGGCGCCGCCGCGCGCACGATGCTCGAGAGTGCTGCAGCGGCGCGCTGGGGCGTGCCGGCGAGCGAGGTGTTTGCGCGCAAGCACCAGCTCGTGCACAAGCCGAGCGGCCGCACACTCGGCTTCGGCGAGGTGGCCGCCGACGCCGCCAGGCTGCCGGTGCCGGCCAGTGCCAGCCTGAAGCTGAAGACCCCGGCCGAGTTCCGCTACATCGGCAAAGGCAAGACGCCGCTGGTCGACGGCTTCGCGATGACCACCGGCAGCGCCGTGTACGGGCAAGACGTGGTGCTGCCCGACATGCTCTACGCGGTGATCGCGCGCGCGCCGGTGCTCGGCGCCACATTGCGCGGCTTCGACAGCGCCGCGGCGCTGAAGGTGCCTGGCGTCACCAAAGTGGTGGAAATCAAAGGCACAGCCGCGCCGGTGGCGTTCTCGCCGCTGCCGGGCGTGGCGGTGATCGCCAGCAACACCTGGGCGGCGATGAAAGGCCGCGAGGCGCTCAAACTCGACTGGGATGCCGGCCCGAACGCGAGCTACGACTCCGAC
>JANNQO010000249.1:0-5569 GCA_031400795.1 Rubrivivax sp.
CTATCCGACGATCCTGATCCCGTTCTCGACCTGGCTTTTGATGGGCTACTTCAAGACCATTCCGTACGAGCTGGAGGAATGTGCGCTGGTCGACGGCGCGAGCCGCTGGCAGATCCTGACAAAGATCGTGCTGCCGCTGGCCATCCCCGGGCTGATCTCGGCCTCGATCTTCTGCCTCACGTTGTGCTGGAACGAGTTCATCTACGCGCTGACCTTCATCAACAGCACCGAGAAGAAAACCGTGCCGGTGGCGATCCTCTCTGCCTTCACCGACGGTGACCAGTACCGCTGGGGCTCGCTGATGGCCGGCGCCCTGGTGGGCTCGCTGCCGCTGGTGATCCTGTACGCCTTCTTCGTCGAGCACTACGTGTCGGCGATGACCGGCGCGGTGAAGGAATAGCACGTTGCGAATCGGCTTCGTCGGCCTCGGCGCGATGGGTCTTCCGATGGCGGCCCATCTCGTGAAGGCCGGGCATGTGGTGCACGGCTTCGACATGCGCGCGGCGGCGCTCGATGCACTCGTCGCCGCCGGCGGCGCGGCGGCCTCCAGCGCGACCGACGCGGCGCGCGACGCGGAGCTGTATTGGTTGATGGTGGTCTCGGCCGATCAGGCCGAGGCGGTTCTGTTCGGCAATCGCGGGGACTTGGCCGCCGCAGACGCGCTGCCCCCGGGTGCGATCGTGATCGCCGGCTGCACGCAGGCGCCGGCGCGCGCTGCGGCGCTCGCGTCGCGGCTGACGGCGCAAGGCCTCTCGATGCTCGATGCGCCAGTCTCCGGCGGCGTCAAGGGCGCGTTGGCCGCCTCGCTCACGATCATGGCTTCGGGTGAAGCCGCGGTGCTCGGCCGCGCTCGGCCCGCGCTCGACGCGGTGGCCGGCCGTGTCTTCGATTGCGGCCGCGAGGCGGGCCAGGGCTCCACCGCCAAGATGATCAACCAGTTGTTGTGCGGCGTGCACATCGCGGCGGCTGCCGAGGCGATGCAACTGGCCGAGCGCGCAGGTGTCTCCGCCGAGACGATGCTCGAGATCGTCGGCGTCTCGGCCGGCAACAGCTGGATGTGGGGCGACCGCGGGCCGCGCATGATGCAGGCCGACCCGCCGGTGACGAGCGCGGTCGACATCTTCGTCAAGGATCTCGGCATCGTGCTCGACGAGGGCCGGCGCATGAGGTCGGGCTTGCCGCTCTCGGCCGCGGCGATGCAGATGTTCCTCGCTGCCTCGGGCCTGGGCTTCGGCGCTGCCGACGACAGCCAGGTGATCCGCGCCTACCGGGCGATGAACGGAGTCAAGTCATGAGCAAACCCAGGGTCGGTTTCATCGGCGTCGGCATGATGGGCCACGGCATGGCGAAGAACATCGTGACCAAGGGCTACCCGCTCGTCGTGATGGGCCACAGGAATCGCACGCCGGTGGAAGACCTGATTGCGCGTGGCGCGCAGGAGGCGACGACGCCGCGCGCCGTGGCCGAGGCCAGCGACATCGTTCACCTGTGCGTCACCGGATCGCCGCAGGTGGAGGCGCTGGTGCGGGGCCCCGAGGGCATCGCCGCGGCTGACCGACCCGGGCGACCCGGGCTGATCGTGATCGACTGCTCGACCTCGAACCCGGTCTCGACGCTGGCGCTCGGCGAGCTGCTGGCCTCACGCGGCATGACGCTGGTCGACGCGCCGCTCTCGCGTACGCCCAAAGAGGCCGAGGAGGGCACGCTCGACACCATGGTCGGCGCCGACGCGGCCACGTTCGCAGCGATCGAGCCAGTGCTGCGCTGCTGGGCCGGCAGCGTGGTGCACCTGGGGCCGCTGGGCCTGGGCCACAAGATGAAGCTGATCAACAACTTCGTCGCGATGGGCTACGCAGCACTGTACAGCGAGGCGCTGGCGATCGCGCGCAAAGCCGGGATCTCGGTGGAGCAGTTCCACAGCGTGATCGGCGTCGGAAGGATGCGCTGCGGCTTCTACGACACCTTCATGCAATGGAGCCGCGAGGGCAATCCGGAGGCGCACAAGTTCAGCATCGCCAACGCCCACAAGGACATGCGCTACCTCGCCGCGATGGCCAACGAGGTCGGCGCGGTCAACAACCTCCAGACCCTGGTGAAGAACAGCTTCGCGGCCATGGAGGCGGCCGGCGACGGTGCGCGCTACGTGCCGATGCTCGCCGACTTCATCGCGCAACTGAATGGCCTGCCGCCGGCGGCCAGCGAGCGAAATTGAGATGCCTTCGCGACCCCATCACGACGTCACCAAGGAGCAGTTGCGCGAGAAGGCGCGGCTGATCCGCCTCGAGACGCTGCGCATGACCGACATCTGCGGCTCGGGCCACTACGGCTCGAGCTTCTCGATGGCCGAACTGGTGGCGGTGCTGTACTACCGCTTCATGCACCTGCGCCCGAACGAGCCGCAGTGGCCCGACCGCGACCGCTTCACCCTGGGCAAGGGCCACGCGGCGATCGGCCTGTTTCCGGTGCTGGCGGACCTTGGTTTTTTCCCCCAGGGCTGGCTCGACAGCTACACCCGCTTCAAGAGCCCGCTCGGCGACCATCCGGACATGAAGAAAGTGCCGGGCGCGGACTTCTCCTCGGGCTCGATCGGCCACAACCTGTCGGTCTCGGTGGGCATTGCGGCGGGCACCAGGCGGCGCGGCTCGCCCTCGCGCACCGTCTGCATGATGGGCGACGGCGAGCAGACCGAAGGCCAGATCTGGGAGGCCGCGATCGCGGCGGCGCACTGGAAGCTCGACAACCTGGTCGGCATCGTCGACATCAACGCCGCGGGCTCCGACGGCCACCCGCAAGAGACGATGGCCACCGAGCCGCTGGCCGAGAAGTGGCGCGCCTTCGGTTGGCGCACGATCGTGCTGCCCGACGGCCACGACATCGACGCGGTGAGCGAAGCACTCGATGCTGCGCTCAACCAGGCCGACGGCCGGCCCGCCTGCATCCTCGCCTACACGCTGAGCGGCAAGGGCGTGAGCTTCATGGAAGGCGGCTGGGAATGGCACCTCGGTTTTCTCGGGCCGAAGGATCTGCAGCGGGCCTACACGGAAGTGCTCGAAGGGAGCATCGGATGAGCCCCGCCCGGCCGCCCGAAGGGGCTCATTCCCGCTCGGCGGGACCGGCCGAAGGCCGTAGGGTGCCCCAGTGAGCAGCGACCCCTCGCGCTGGACCCCCCAGCCGCGCGCGCCCGGCATGAGCTACATCACGGCCGAGATGAAGGCGTCGATCGATCTCTCCGAAAGCCGCGTCGGCAGCACCGACGACGAAGCGACCTGGGACATGGCCGCCTCGCTCGGGTTGTCACGGCAACTCACCACCGCAGCCGTGCTGATCGGCCTCGTCGAACAAGGCCACGACATCGTCGTCTGCACCGCCGACCTCGGCCGCCCGACGCAGGTGATCGGCTTCGGCCGCCAGTACCCCGATCGTTACTTCAACTTCGGCATCGCCGAGCGCAACATGATCGGCGCGGCGGCCGGGCTCGCGACCACCGGCCACATTCCCGTGGTGAGCAACTACTCGTTCTTTCTTGCCCTGATGGGCATCGAGAACATCCGCAACGACATCTGCTACCCGGGCCTGCCGGTGAAGATGATCGGCACCCATTCCGGAATCGCGATGGGCTTCTACGGCACCAGCCATCACTGCAACGAGGACATCGGCGCGTTGCGCGCGATCGCCGGGCTCACCGTGATGGCGCCCTGCGACGGCAACGCGATCCGCGCCGCCTTCATGCAGCACATCGCACACCCCGGGCCGATCTATTTCCGCGCCGGGCGCGGGCGCGAGAAGCCGGTCTACGAGCGGCCGCCGCGATTCGCGATCGGCGGCTCGAACACCTTGCGCGAGGGCCGGCACGCGACAGTGCTGGCGATCGGCAACCTCGTCGCAGCGAGCCTCGACGCAGCCGAGATGCTGAAGGGCGAAGGCATCGAGCTCGGCGTGGTCGACATGTATTCGATCGCCCCGATCGACCGCGACGCAATCCGCCGCGCGGCCAAGCAGGGTCTGGTGATCACCGCCGAGGAGCACAACCGGTCGTCAGGCTTCGGCTCGGCGGTGGCCGAGGTGATCGCAGAGGAAGGCCTCGGCGCGCGGCTGGTGCGCATCGGCATGCCCGACGAATACTCGCTGCTCGGACCGCCGACGCATCTGTATCGCCACTACGGGCTCGATGCGGAAGGTGTGGCCGCGACCGTTCGCCGGACCTTGAAGCGATGAGCGGCCTGCTCGACGGTCGCAGCGCGATCATCACCGGCGGCGCAAGTCCGCGCGGGCTCGGCCTGGCTTGCGCGAGGCTGTTTGCCGAGCATGGCGCGCGCATCGCCCTGCTCGATCTCGATGCAGCAGCGGCGCAGCAGGCCGCCGAGTCGCTGCCCGGACCAGGCCACCATGGCGGCCGTTGCGACGTGACGATCAAGCACGAGTGCGAGGCCGCGGTGCGCGAGGTGCTGGCCCGCTGCGGCGGCATCGACGTGCTCGTCAACATCGCCGGCATCACCAGTCCGCAGCGGCTGATGGAGGTCGATCCACTGACCTACGAGCGCGTGATGGACGTCAACATGCGCGGCACGCTGTACATGACGCAGGCAGTGGTGCCGGCCATGCGCGCACGCAGCAGCGGCAGCATCGTCAACATGTCTTCGGTCTCGGCACAACGCGGCGGCGGCGTGTTCGGCGGCTCGCACTACTCGGCGGCCAAGGCGGCGATCCTCGGTTTCACGAAGGCGGCGGCGCGCGAACTCGGGCCCGACAACATCCGCGTCAACGCGATCTGCCCGAGCTTCATCGACACCGACATCACCGCCGGTTTGATGACGCCCGAGCGCCTGGCGCAGATCGTCGCCGGCGTGCCGTTGGGCCGCCCCGGCCATGCGCACGAGGTGGCAGGCTGCGCGCTCTTTCTGGCCAGCGACCTGTCGAGCTACGTCACCGGCAGCGAGATCGACATCAACGGGGGGTCGCACATCCACTGACGCAGTGCCCATACGCCGCGCATGGCGGGACCGGCATTTGACCATCTCATTCAGAACGTGTACTGCATGCTCGCCGCGAATGTGCGCCCGCGCGGGTCGGTGTAGGTCGGATCGTAGGTCGAGAGGAAGTAGTAGCTCTGGTTGGAGAACGGTGGCGCGGTGTCGAGCAGGTTCTTCATGCCGGCGCGCAGCGTCAGGTTCTTCACCGGCTTCCATGACCCGCTCAGATCCCACAGACTGTAGGCCTCCCTACGAGCGCACGCTGGCGCCGCATCTGCTCTCGCGCGCAAGGCTGCTCTTCATCGCCGAGTTCGGCGCGCGGTTTTCAGACCGCATCGCAGCAGAAAGCCCGGGCCTGGCCGACGAGCAAGGCCACAGCCCGTTCTGGGACGCCGTGGGCCGGCGCTTCTTCGACATGGACTATCCGGCCGCAGAGCGCCTGGCTGGCGGGCGCAGCAAGGCCTTTATCGCCGAACTCATGCCACAGGCGCCGATCTACGTACCGCTGCTGCCCGAACGCGCGCAATGGGCCATCGGCCAACTGCACCCGGTGGCCGAGCTGCCCTTTGCCATCCTGCTCGACGAAGGCTTCGACACCG
>JANNQO010000250.1:0-5305 GCA_031400795.1 Rubrivivax sp.
GAACGCGGCCACCTGCGGCCCACGTTGGTGAGTGCCCATGCGTATGAGAACGAAGGTGTCAACGCCATTCCCGAAGCCTTTGCCGACGTTCTGGGAGGTCACCTCGGTTGGCCGGTGGACGGTGGCATCCTGCAAGTCAACGTGGTGGCACATACCGGCGCCGACGGATGGTCGCGCATGGCCCGGCCAGCGGCTTTTGGCGGCCCCGTGGTGCCCGGCAAGGGCTACGTCCTTGTGGACGATTTTGTCGGCATGGGCGGTACACTGCCCAACCTCAAAGGGCACATTGAATCGCATGGTGGCCACGTGCTGGCCGCGGTCACCCTGACAGGCAAGCCTCATTCGGCCAGGTTGGCTGTGACGCCTGAGCGTCTGCATGAACTGAGAGCCAAGCATGGACACGAATTCGAAACCTGGTGGCAGCACAAGTTCGGTCACGCCTTCGACGCGCTTACTGAATCGGAAGCTCGGTATCTCGCCCGCACCGAGAGCGCTGACACTGCAAGAGATCGACTTGCTGCGGCAGAGCAAACAGGAAATCGCCCAGCGGGTGGCTGAGATCCAGGCGCGCAGCGGTTGCTGAACGGGCGCTGCGCCGGCCGGCTGATTTGTTCTACGCCTACCGGCTGCGGCACACCTTGGTCCGGACGGCGGACCGTGCCGCGGCGCAGGGCCTGACGCCTGCCGGCCTTGGCTGAGTTGCTGGGCGATGAAAGTTGGGCCGGTGGCGATCGACACCAACGTTTTGATCAGCGCCGCCCTCATCAAGGATTCCACCCCGGCCGCGGTGACATGGCTTGTGTTGCAGCACGGCCGGATCGTCTTTTCCGCCGCCACCTTTGCCGAACTCGAAGCGCGTCTGTGGCGCCCAAATCGACCGCCTGACGCTGGAAATGCGCAAATCGTTACAAGACGCGCGAGCTTTTCTGGAATCCATAGGAATCACGCCATGAACACCATGACCTACAAGGACCAGACGGCGCGTATCGCGTTCGACGAGCGCGACAACATCCTCGTCGGACGTCTGCTCGGCATTGGCGACATCGTCGGCTTCCACGCCGCATCGGTGGCCGAGTTGCGCGCCGCGTTCGAAGAGGCGGTCGACGACTACCTCGAGGCCTGCATCAAGCTCGGCAAGCCCGCCGAGAAGCCCGCCAGCGGCAAGCTGATGCTTCGCGTGCCGCCCGAGGTTCACGGCGCCGCGCTGTCTGCCGCGCGCGCCGCCGGAACCAGCTTGAACCAATGGGCCGCCAAGGTGCTGGAGCAGGCCGCACAGGGCTGAATCTGCGACAGACCTTGTGCGTCGGCGGTCACGACGTGCGTACTATGGCAGGCCAGTACAGCTTTAAGCTGCAACCCCCGAGCGCGCCGCGAGCCGAGCCATGATCGACACCCTCCCCCCCATGCAAGGCGGCTGCCTGTGCGGCGCCGTGCGCTACGAAGCCACGCCCGCGCACCGCAACGGCTACTACTGCCATTGCCGCATGTGCCAGCTGGCCTTCGGCAACACGCGCACCGCCTACATCAACCTGCACAAGGCGCAGGTGCGCTGGCTGACGACGCCACCGGCGTACTACGCCTCGTCGAAGATCGCGCGACGCGGTTTCTGCGCGACCTGCGGCACGCCGCTGAGCTTCGAGTTCCTGGACAGCAAGAACATGGACCTGTCGGTCGGCAGCCTGGACCAGCCGGAGTTGCTGAAGCCGACCGAACACTTCGCCGTCGAATCGCGCATCGCCAACTGGCATGTAGACGACGGCCTGCCGGGCTCGCGCCTCGATGAAAACGCTGTCATCGACAAGCGCTGGCGCGACGCCTATGGCAGCGACGTGCAGCCCGGGCTGGCGGCCACGCGCACCATCGATTGAACACCGCACGGCGGCCGCACGATGGACACGTTGCAGCCAGGCCACTATTGGAAGACGCCGTTCTACTGGGAGCCGGGCTGCCCACTGCCGCCGGCCCGGGGCAAGCTGCGTTTCAAGGCGGCATCCGACGAGTGGCTGCGGCCGGCAATCGCTGCCGTGATGGCCACTTCCATCGACGAGTCGGACGCGTATACGGTTCCGAGGATCGGGGCCGATGCCGCTGCCCAAGAACTCTTCGACCTGCTTGCCCAGTCCTTTGACCGTCGACCATCCTGGTGGCGCTTGGCTCTCAACGACGGCGGCAACCCGGTCGGCTTCGTGCTTCCCGTCTTGTTCAACGAAGAACGCTTCTGGAAAGAAGGGCGGCCGCAGGGCACCATCCTCTACATGGGTGTGCTGCCTGAGTTCAGAGGCCATGGCTACGGCTTGGAACTGGTCCACGAAGCCACCCGAGTTTTCGTCGAAGCCAACTGTTGGCGCATCTTCTGCGACACCGGATCCGGCAACGCACCAATGGTCGTTGCATTTCGCACTGCGGGCTACAGGGAGCGCACGCCGTGGCAGCGACGACTGGGGTAGTGCGGCGTCACCCAGTGCTGAACCGGCGCTGAGGCACACTTCAGCCTCCCATCCGCTCACTGCGCATCGCGCCACCCACCATGAACCTGCTGCACACCATGCTGCGCGTCGGCAACCTGCAACGCTCGATCGACTTCTACACCCAGGTGCTGGGCATGGAACTGCTGCGCACCACCGAACGGCCGGAGCAGAAGTACGACCTGGCGTTTGTCGGCTACGGGCGCAACCCCACGCATGCCGAGATCGAGCTGACCTACAACTACGGCACCGAAAGCTACGACATCGGCACCGGCTTCGGCCACCTGGCCATCGGCGTGCCCGATGTCGCCGCCACCTGCGACGCGGTGCGCGCCAAGGCGGCAAAACTGGGTGGCGCGATCACGCGCGAAGCCGGCCCGGTGAAGGGCGGCAGCACGGTCATCGCGTTCATCACCGACCCCGAGGGCTACAAGATCGAGCTGATCGAACGCGACGCTTGAGATGTATCTGCCCAAGCATTTCGAACAGCCCGACCCCGACGCCATCGCCCGGCTGCTGGTGGCACACCCGCTGGCCACGCTGGCCTGGCATTCGGCCGACGGCTTGACGGCCGAACACCTGCCGCTGATCCTGGACCGTGGCGCGCTCGACGGGCCGCACGGCACGTTGCGCGGCCACGTGGCGCGTGCCAACCCGTTGTGGCAAGCCTGCGCCGGGGCCGACATGCTGGCCATCTTCCACGGCGTGCAGGCCTATGTCTCGCCGTCGTGGTACCCGAGCAAGAAGCTCACCCACAAGGTGGTGCCGACCTGGAACTACCTGGTGCTGCACGCCCATGGCCCGCTGCGCGTGATCGAAGACAAGACCTGGCTGCACGGCCTGGTGAGCCGCCTCACCCACCGCCACGAAGCCGGCCGCGCCGAGCCCTGGGCGGTGGTGGATGCACCCGAGCACTACATCGAGCAGATGCTGCGTGCGATCGTCGGCATCGAGATCCCGGTGACGAAGTTCGAAGGCAAGTGGAAGCTGAGCCAGAACCGCGGCGAGGCCGACCGCGCCGGGACGGCCGATGGCCTGGCCGCCGAGCCGGGCGCGCTGGCGCAGGCGATGGCGGCGCTGATCAGGCCGATGTAGTCAGGCTTCAGCGGGCTCGAGAAGCGCCGGCCGCTCCTCGCGGATCGGCAAGTGGATCAAAGCGGCGCCTACCGCCAGCAGGATGTCGGCATACCAGATCCAGTCGTAGCTGCCGGTGGCTTCGAAGGCCTTGCCGCCCAGGTAAGCGCCGAGGAAGCCGCCGATCTGGTGCGTCACCATCACGAGGCCGAACAGCGTGGCCATGTGCGCCGGCCCGAAGAAGCGCGCCACCAGTCCCGCGGTGGGCGGCACGGTGGAGAGGAAGGTCACGCCCATCACCGCGGCGAAGACCAGCATCACCGTCGTCGTCTTCGGTGCCAGCACGAAGAGCAGCACCGCCACGCCACGGGCCGCGTAGATCAGCGAGAGCAGCGACTTCATGCGCCAGCGCCCGTTCTGATAGCCGATGGCCCAACCGATACCGATGCTGCCGACGATGTTGAACAGGCCCAGCATCGCCAGCGACCAGGCGCCTACCTCGGGTGGCAAGCCGCAAGCGGCCACCACGCTGGGCAAATGCGTGCCGAGGAACGCGACGTGGAAGCCGCAGACGAAGAAGCCCGTGGCGAGCAACTGGAAGCTTCGGTGTTGCAGCGCGCGGCTGACCGCCTCGCGCGTGGTCTCGCGCGGCGCGGCGGCGGCGCCGGCCGCCGCAGTGATCGCCGGTCCGCGCAAAGCCCAGGCGGCCGGCAAAGCCAGCAGCGTGATCACCGCCATCGCCTGCAGCGCCGCCATCCAGCCCGCCGCCGAGGTGATGGCTTGCAGGATCGGCGCGAAGACGAATTGTCCGAACGAGCCGCCGGCGTTCACGACCCCGATGGCCAGGCCGCGCTTGTCGGCCGCCACGAGGCGCGTGGTGGCCGCCATCAGCACCGAAGGCCCGGCCATGCCGGCACCCCCCGCCGAGAGCACGCCGATGGCGAAGATCAGGCCCGCGGTGCTGTGCATGAACGGGATCAGCGCGGTGCCGATGGCCACCAGCGTCACCCCCACCACCAGCACGCGACCGGGGCCCCAGCGGTCGGCCACGATGCCGGCCAGCGGCTGCGTCAAGCCCCACCACAGTTGCCCGAAGGCAAACGCCAGGCTCACGGCGGCCAGACCCAGGCCGGTGTGCGTGTTGATGCCGCCGACGAAGAGGCCCATCGATTGGCGCGCGCCCATGGTCAGCGCGAAGGTGCCGGCTGCGGCCAGCAGTACCAGCAACAAGGGGCGAAGCGGCGGTGAAATGTCGGTCGTCATGCTCGGGCTCCCATCGCGGACCATACTTACTTCCGCGTTTTCTTGCCCGAATCTGCCCGAAGCCCGATGAAAACCTCCGCAACGCCGACAGCACCGGACGACTGGCTCGCCGCCGAAGCCGTGCTTGTGCAACGTTTCGCCAGCGGCAACCCTGGCGCCGCGATCCCCATCGCCCAAGCCGTTTCGATGGACGGTCTGTCGTTATTGCAGGCCATGATCCGCGGCGAGTTGCCCTACCCGCCGATCGGCCGTACGCTGAGCTTCGCACTCGTCGAGGTCTCGTTCGGCCGCGCGGTGTTCCAGGGCATTCCGGGGCCGGAACACCTGAATCCGCTCGGCTCGGTGCACGGCGGCTGGTTCGCCACCTTGCTCGATTCGGCGCTGGGCTGCGCCGTGCACAGCACCATGCCGCTGGGGCGCGCCTACACCACCACCGATCTGAACATCAAGCTGGTGCGCGCCATCACGCCGCAGGTGCAGCGCGTGCGCGCCATCGGCGAGGT
>JANNQO010000251.1:0-45260 GCA_031400795.1 Rubrivivax sp.
TTGCCGCGCTTGGCGATCTCCTTGATCGCGGCGGCCTGCTCGATCACCTGCTGCGCCTGGCGCACGATCTGCTCGCCCAGCGGCGTCACGCTCACTTCGCTGGCGCCGCGCTCGAAGATCTTCAGGTCGAGTTCGTCCTCGAGCTTCTTCACCGCCACGCTGAGGGTAGGCTGCGAGACGAAGCAGGCGTCGGCGGCGCGGCCGAAGTGCTTCTCGCGCGCCACAGCGACGATGTACTTGAGTTCGGTGAGGGTCATGCGAGGGCTTTGCGCAGCAAGGCTATATCGTGACGCAACTCGGACCCGGCGGTGCTGCCCAGTGCGCCGGCAGCGACTTCGGCCTCGGCGAGTGCGGCCAGTGCCGCTGCACGCTGGCCCAGAGCGAGCTCGGTTTGGCCGAGTGTGCACAACAGCCGCGCCAGTTCGAGGCGGTCGGCCATCTGGCGCAGCAGCGCTTCGCCGGCGCGCAGCGGCTCGCGGGCTTCGGCAGGTTGCCCGCGACGCAGCAGCAGCTTGCCCGAGCCGCCGAGCAGGCGGCCTTCGTTGCGGCGGTCGCCGGTGCGGCGGCTGAGCGCCAGCGCGTCGTCGAAACACGTCGCCGCCCGATCCAGTCGGCCACGCTCGAGATGCAGATCGCCCAGCGAGCCCAGCAGATAGACCTCGAGTCGGGGGTAGGCAACTTCGCGGGTGATGGCCAAAGCGGCTTCGAAGTGAGCAAGCGCCTCGTCGCTGCGCCCCAGTCCCTGGTGCACGATGCCCAGGTTGCACAGCGAAACGCCTTCGTTGAGGCGGTTGCCCACCTCCCGGTGCATCGCCAGCGCCTCGCGCAGGGCCTCTTCAGCCTCGGCGAACAGCCCCTGATCGCACAGCAGGCCGCCTATGTTCACCAGCGCGAGTGCTTCGTTGCTGCGGTTGCCCACCGCGTGGCTCGCGGCCCGCGACCCGAGGTACAGACCGAGCGCTTCGCTGCCGTTGCCCAACCCGCTCTGGAGCATCGCCATGTTGTTCAGCGCGGCCGCTTCGGCGCTGAGGTTGCCGACCTCCCGCGACGCGCTCAGCGACGCTTCGTTGCAGGCCTGCGCCTCCTCGCTGCGGCCCTGGTAGTGGCTGAGCGCCCCCAGGCGGCCGAGCACGACAGCTTCGGCGTTGCGGCTGCCGAGTTCGCGGCACAGCGCCAGCGCAGCCTCGAGGTGCTCGCGTGCGGCGTCGGGTTGGCCCTGATCGAAGCGCAGGTCGCCGAGCCTGCCGCGCAAGGCCGCTTCGGCGCGTCGATCGTGCCGGCTGCGGGCCAGCCGCAGCGCCTCTTCGAAGAGCAGCGCGGCTGGTTCGAAATGACCGGCGTACTGGGCCGCGTGGGCGCGGGTGTCGCTGGCCTGCATGCGCGACCCCGCCGTGTGCCCGCCGAGCGCGAGCACCTGGTCGCCCAGCAGCTCGCCGAGCCGCTGCGGGCCTTGCTGGAGCAGCACCGCCCATGCCGCGGTGTAGGTGGCTGCGGCGACCGGCCCCTCGCCGCGCGCGACAGCACGACGACAGGCGGCCACGAGGTTGTCGATCTCCAGCGCCAGCGCGCGCTTGCGCTGTGGGCCGCCGTGGCGCGACAAGCTCTCGATCGCTTCGACCGACCCGAGAGCGGCAAAGAACGTCCCATGCCGTTGTTCGGCGCGCGCGTGCTCGGACGGCCCGGCCTCGAGCAAGCGCTCGCGTGCGTACTCGTGGATGCTCGCGTACATGCCGAAGTGCGGCTCGTCGATGTCCTGGCGTTCGCGGCCGGCAGCGGCCCAGGCGCGCAGCAGGCTTTTGTCCAGCAGCGCTTGCACGGCCTCCAGCGCGAGCGGTGCATCGCTCCAGCGAGACAGGTCGATCACCGCCTCGGCGGCGGCCAGCGTGAACCCGCCCTCGAACACCGAACATTGCGCCAGCGCTGCCTGCTCCCAGGGCGCCAGCAAATCCCACGACCAATCGATCACAGCACGCAGCGTGGCCTGCCGCGCTGTCGCCCCGCGCGCGCCGGCCAGCAGCACGAAGCGGTCGCGCAGCCGCTCGACGAGCTGGGCCGGCGACAGCAGGCGCGCGCGGGCCGCGGCCAGCTCGATGGCCAGCGGCAAGCCGTCCAGCAGCCGCACCACCTCGGTCACCGCCGCACGGTTGCGCTCGTCGACGACGAAGCCGGGGCGCTGCGCGGCCGCGCGCACCGCGAACAGCGCCACGGCGTCGCTGTCCAGCGGCAGTGCTTCGATCGGGAACAAGGCCTCGCCGTCCAGGCGCAGCCGCTCGCGGCTGGTGACGACGAAGCTCGCTTCGGCGGCGCGGTCCAGCCAGTGGCCGAGCAGCGCGGCGGCGGGTTCGATCACCTGCTCGACGTTGTCGACGATCACCAGGCAGCGGCCGCGCGCGGCGATGACGTGGCCGAGCTGCAACACCGGGTCGTCCTTGCCCAGCGGCACGCCCAGTCCCACGGCCACGGCGCTGAGCACGCCTTCGGCGCTGCGCGCTTCGCTGAGGTCGCAGAAATGCACGCCGCCCGGCCAGTCGCCGAGCCAGGCCAGCGCGTAGCGGCGCACGAGGCGCGTCTTGCCGGTGCCGCCCGGGCCGAGCAGAGTGACGAGCCGCGCTCCGGCATCCAACTGCTCGGCCAGCGCGTGCAGCTCCTGTGCGCGACCGACGAAGACGTCGCGTTCGGCGGGCAGGTTGTGGCGCACTTCGCGCAACGGCCGCCACAGGCCATCGCTGTGCAGCACCCGGTAGGCCTTCTCGCTGTCCGGCGGCGGGGTGAAGCCGCTGCGCCCGCGCCGGCCGAGTTCGAACACCTCGGCCGGCTCGCTGACGCCCTTGAGACGGTAGTGGCCATGGCTCTCGATCTGCGCGCCTTGCGGCAGTGCTGCATCGGGCCGCAGCGCGAGTGCGGCACTGGCGCTGAGCAGCGTCTGGCCACCCTGCGCCAGCGCCATCAGCCGCGCCGCGAACGGCTTGCTCAGCCCTTCCACGTCCAGCGGCTTGGCACCGCGGGCCACGTCCGAAGCGCTGTTTTCGCGCAGCGCCACTGTGCCGACGTGGATGCCCACGCGGGCCCTGAAGCCCACTGCGGCCAGCGCGTCGTGGTAAGACAGCGCAAAAGCCGCCGCGGCTGCGCTGTCGTCGAAGAGCAGAAAAAGGCCATCCGTTCGGTCGATCTCGCGCCCACCATGCGTGACCAACAGGTCGCGGGCGCATCGATCGTGCTGCGCCCACAGCGCCAGCGCCTGCGCGTCGCCGAGGCGCTCGACGAGCTGGGTGCTGTCAACGATGTCGGAGAAGAGCAGCGTGTAAGGCTTCATGCCAGGACCTTGCGCAGCTCGGCGACCGCTTGACCGACCTCCGACTGCGGCCCGGCGCCGAGAGCGCGCTCGGCAGCAATGGTCTCCGCCAGCGTCGCGAGCGCGGTATCGCGCTCGCCCAGCGCCTGCTCGAGCTGCCCGCGCGTGCACAGCAGCTTGGCAAGTTCCACCTGCTCCCCCACGCCGCGCAGCAGCGCCTCGCCTTGGCGCAGCGTCTCGCGCGCATCGTCGAACCGGCCTTGCGCCAGATGCAGCTTGCCCAGGACGCCGTGCACCCAACCTTGCGTGCGGCGGTCGCGCAGCGCCTGGCTCCGCGTCAGGGCCTGTCCGCAGCAATCCAGCGCCAACTCGACGCGGCCCTGGCCGCGGTGCAGATCGCCCAGCGAGCCGAGCAGGTAAGCCTCGTGGCGGCGGCTGCCCACCTCGCCGGCGATCGCCAACGCGGTCTCGAGGTCGGCTCGCGCCTCGTCGGCACGACGCTGCTGGAGCCGTATGCCGGCGAGGTTGCCGAGCACGACCGCCTCGAAGGCACGGTTGCCGACCTCGCGATGGATGGCCAGCGCTTCGCGCTGGTGCTGCTCGCCCTCGTCCAGGCGGCCCAGGTCGATCAGCACGTTGCCGGTATTGCCCAGCGACGTGGCTTCGCTGACGCGGTCGCCGACTTCGCGGCGAACCTCCAGCGCCAGCCGGTGGTGCAGCAAGGCTTCTTCCATGCGGCCTTGTTCGTGATGCAGCACGGCCAGGTTGTTGAGCACCGCCGATTCCACCGCACGGTTGCCGACTTCGCGGTGAATCGCCAGCGCTTGCTCGTGCAAGGCGCGCGATTCGTCCTGGCGACCCTCGTAATGGTCGAGCACCGCCAGGTTGCCCAGCGCGCTGGCCTCGACACCGCGGTCGCCGGTAGCGCGGCTCGAGATCAGCGCGGCCTGCAGTTGCTGGCGCGCCACGTCCAGCCGCCCGAACTCCCGGTTCAGGTTGCCGAGCCGGTTCAGCAGTGAGCCCTCGCGCCTGCGATCACCCTGGCCACGCGCAAGGGCCAGGGCCAGCTCGAAGCTCGCGATGCCATCCTCGGTACGACCGGCGAATTGCAGCGCGCGGCCCAACGTGGCGCAAGCCGACACGCGCGCGGCCGGCGCCAGGCCTGCGAGCGCCGTGACCTGCGAGCCCAGATCGATGCCCGGCGCGAACGGCCCCTGCATCTCCAGCACCTCCCAGGCGGCGGCGTAAGTGGCGGCGGCCACGTCGGCATCGGCACGCGCGATGGCCCGCTGGCAAGCCGCAACGAGGTTGTCCAGTTCGAGCGCCAGCGCACGGCGCCGCTTCACACCGCCGTGGCGCCACAGCGCTTCGATCCGATCCGGCCTACCGTGCACGGCGAAGTGGCGGCCGTGCCGCAGCCCGGCCGATGACGCCACCTCGGCGCCGAGGGCATGGAGCCGCTCGCGCGCGTATTCGTGGATGCTCACGTACATGCCGAAGTGCGGCTCGTCGATCTCCAGCCGCTCGCGCGCGGCTTGGGGCGAGGCCCGCAGCAGGCTCTTATCCAGCAGCGACTGCACGGCGTCCAGCGTGGGCGGGGCCACCGGCCAGGGCGACAGGTCGAGCACGCCTTCGGCGGCGGCCATCGTGAAGCCGCCTTCGAACACCGCGCATTGCGCCAGCGCCGCTTGTTCCCAGGGCGCCAGCAGGTCCCATGACCAATCGATTGCCGCGCGCAGCGTGGCTTGTCGCGCGGCGGCGCCGCGGGCACCCGCGAGCAGTGCAAAGCGGTTGCGCATGCGCTCCACCAGCTGCACGGGCGACAGCACACGGCTGCGCGCTGCCGCCAGTTCGATGGCCAGCGGCAGGCCATCGAGCAGCCGCACGACCTCGGCCACCGCGGCGCGATTGCCCGCATCGACGACGAATTCCGGCCGCTGGGCACGCGAGCGCGCAGCGAAGAGCTCGATCGCGTCGCTGGCATCGCCGGCCAACGGCAGCGGCTCGACCAGGAAGACCACCTCGCCGCCCAGGCGCAGCCGCTCTCGGCTGGTGACCACGAAGCTCGCCTCGGTGGCACGGTCGAGCCAGCGGCCGAGCGTGGCCGGCACATGCTCGAGCACCTGCTCGGCGTTGTCCAGGATCACCAGGCAACGTGCGCGGCCGGCGATGGCGTGGCCGAGCTGCGTGAGCGCGTCGCCCTTGCCCAGCGGCACACCGAGACCGACGGCCACTGCGCTCAACACCCCCTCCTGGCTGCGCGATTCGCTCAAGTCGCAGAAGTACACCCCACCCGGCCAGTCGCCGAGCCAGGCCAGACCGTAGCGGCGCACCAGGCGTGTCTTGCCGGTGCCGCCCGGGCCGAGCAGCGTGATGAGCCGCGTGCCCGAATCCAGCTGCCGCGCCAGCGCAGCCAGCTCGCTGCCGCGGCCGATGAAGGCATCGCGCTCGGGCGGCAGGTTGTGCCGCACCTCGCGCAGCGGGCGCCACAGGTTGCCGTCAGCCACCACGCGGTAGGCCTTTTCGGCGTCGGGCGGCGGCGTGAATGCGCCGCCTTCGTGGAGCCCCAGCTCGAAGACTTCGGCCGGCTCGGCCAGGCCTTTCAGGCGGTAATGGCCATGACTTTCGATGCGCGACTCTTGCAGCGCAGCGGCCTCGCGAAGCGCCGCTCGTGCGTTCGCGCTGAGCAGCGTCTGCCCGCCCTGCGCCAACGCCATCAGCCGCGCCGCAAAGGGCTTGGCCAAGCCTTCGACTTCGATCGGCTTGGCTCCTTGCGCCACGTCGGCAGCCAGGTTCTCGCGCAGCTGCACCACGCCGACATGCAGCGCCACGCGCGCCTTCAGCGCCAAGCCGGCCAGCGCCGCGTGGTAGCCGAGCGCGAAGTTCGCGGCGTCGTGCACCCGCTCGAAGATCATGAAGAAGCCGTCGCTGCGATCGATCTCGCGGCCGCTGTGCATCTGCAGCAGATCGCGCGCCGCACGGTCGTGGCGTTTCCACAAGTCGGTCGCGGCAGCGTCGCCGAGCCGCTCGACGAGCTGCGTGCTGCCCTCGATGTCGGTGAACAGCAGCGTGCGTTCGGTGGCGCTCGTCATGCGGGTGCCGCCGGGGCCGCAAACGCAAACTCGCGGCGCAGCGCATCGATCTCCCGGCGCAGCTCGGCGGTCGGCTGGACGCCCAGCGCGTCGGCATCAGCCTCGGCTTCAGCCAACGCTGCCTGAGCGGCTTCGCGGCGCCCCAGCGCCAGTTCGACGCGCGCGCGGGTGCACAGCAGCCTGGGCATCTCGATGCGGTTGCCGGCCTTGCGCAGCAGCGCTTCGCCTTCGCGCAACGAGCGTTCGGCGTCGCCGAACCGGCCTTGCATCCATTGCAGCTTGGCCAGGCCGGCCAGCAGCCGCCCCGCGCTGACGCCGTAGCCGGCGGCCTGCGCCATGGCGAGCGCCGAGCGGTAGCAAGCCGCCGCCGCGTCGAAGCGCCCCTGCCCGGCGTGCAACGCCCCCAGCGAGCCGAGCAGGTACAGCTCGTGGCGCCGGTTGTCGACCTCGCGCGCGATGGCCAGCGCCGTCTCGTAGTGCGCGCCGGCCTCGGCGGCGCGGCCCTGCTGCTCATGCACGCTGCCGATGTTGCCGAGCACGATGCCTTCGTTGTAGCGGCTGCCCACCCCACGGTGGATGGCCAGCGCCGCCTGCAGCTGTGGCAACGCCTCGGCCAGGCGCCCCTGGTCGATGAACATCGCGCCGATGTTGCCCAGCGCCGTTGCTTCCTGAGCGCGATTGCCGCATTCGCGCGCCACATCGGCCGCGCTGCCGTACAGCGCCAGAGCCTTGTCGGCATGGCCCTGATCGTGCTGGCGCATCGCCAGCAGGTTCAGCAGCTGCGACTCGGGGGCGCGGTTGCCGACGTCGCGGAACAGCGCCAGCGCGGCGGCGCAGCGCGACTCGAACTCGCTCCAACGGCCTTGATGGTGTTCGAGCGCCGCGATGCGGCCGAGCGCCTGACCTTCGCTGACCCGATCAACGGCAGCGCGGCTCACCGTGAGTGCCGCCTCGAGCAGAGGGCGCGCCTCGTCGATGCGCATCTGGTCGAAGCGCAGTTTGCCCAGCCACACGAGGATCGAGCCTTCGGAGCGCGCATCGGCCAATCCACGCGCCAGCGCCAGCGCCTCGTCGAGCCAGGCGGCGGCACGTTCGGAATCGCCGCAGTGGTAGGCCGCCGTGCCGAGCGTCTCGCAGGCCAGCATCCGGATGGCCGGCTCGCCGGTCGATATCGCCAGCACCTGCACGCCCAGGCTGACGCCGAGCGCGATCGGCCCTTGCCATTCGAGCACCGCCCAGACCGCGCCGTAGGTCGCGGCCGCGGTCGTCGCGTCGGCACGAGCGATGGCCCGGCGGCAAGCCGCAACGAGGTTGTCCAGCTCCAGCGCCAGCGCCTGCCGGCGTTTCACGCCGCCCTGGCGTTGCAGGGCATCGAGCGCCTCGGGTGTGCCGAAGCCGGCGAAGTGGTGGCCATGGCGCTGTTCGGTCGCCGTCACTGCGCCGGCCTCGCGCAGCCGCTCGCGGGCGTACTCGTGGATGCTGACGTACATGCCGAAATGCGGCTCGTCGAGATCGAAGCGCTCTCGGCCGGCGTTCGTCCACGCGCGCAACAAGCTCTTGTCGAGCAGCGCCTGCACCGCGTCCATCGCAGGCGGTGCGTCGCTCCAGGCGCTGAGGTCGAGCACGCCTTCCGCGGCGGCGAGCGTGAAGCCACCTTCGAACACCGAACATTGCGCCAAGGCCGCGCGCTCCCAGGTGCTGAGCAGGTCCCACGACCAATCGATCGCGGCGCGCAGCGTGGCCTGCCGCGCTGCCGTGCCGCGCGCACCGGCGAGCAATCCGAAGCGGTCGCGCAGCCGCCGCACGATCTGCGCCGGCGTGAGCAGCCGCACGCGCGCCGCGGCGAGCTCGATCGCCAGCGGCAGCCCGTCGAGCAGCCGCACTGCCTCGGCCACCGCGGCGCGGTTGCCGTCGTCGATCGCGAAGTCGGGACGCTGCGCGCGGGCCCGCGCGGCGAAGAGCTCGATCGCGTCGCCGGCATCGCCCGAGACCGGCAGCGGCTCGATCGGGAAGACCGTTTCGCCCTCGATCTTCAGCCGCTCGCGGCTGGTCACCACGAAGCTGGCGCCGCCGGCCCGGTCGAGCCAGCGGCCGATCGCGGCGGCGGCGTGCTCGAGCACCTGCTCGAGGTTGTCGAGGATCACCAGACAGGGCCCGCGTGCGGCGATGGCGTGGCCGAGCTGCGCCACCGCGTCTCCCTGGGCCAGCGGCACGCCGAGGCCCACCGCCACCGCGCCGAGCACGCCGTCGAGGCTGCGCGCGTCGCTCAGGTCGCAGAAGTACACGCCGCCCGGCCAATCGCCGAGCCAGGCCAGCGCGTAGCGGCGCACGAAGCGCGTCTTGCCGGTGCCACCCGGCCCGAGCACGGAGACGAGCCGCTCGCCCGCTTCGAGCCGCTGCGCCAGCGCGTGCAGCTCGCTGCCGCGGCCGATGAAAGCGTCGCGTTCGGCGGGCAGGTTGTGCGGCACTTCGCGCACCGGCTGCCACAGCCCGCCGCGCTTGCGCTCCAGGCGCACCACGCGATAGGCCTTGTCGGTATCAGGCGGTGGCGTGAACGCGGGGCCGCCGGGCCGGCCCAGCTCGAACACCTCGGCCGGCTCGGCCACGCCTTTGAGCCGGTAGTGGCCGTGGCTTTCGATCAGCGGCGGCGCGGCATCGCCTGCGGCCTCGACCAGCGCTTCGCGGGTGCTCGAACTGACGAGCGTCTGGCCGCCGGCGGCCAGTGCCAGCAAACGTGCAGCGAACGGCTTGGCCAGGCCTTCGACCTCGATCGGCTTGGCGCCCTGCGCCACGTCGGCAGCCGCGTTTTCGCGCAGCGTCACCGGGCCGCTGTGCAGCGCCACGCGGGCTTGCAGTGCGAGGCTCGCTATCGCGTCGTGGTAGGCGGCGGCGAATGCAGCAGCCTCGTGTGCGCGCTCGAAGAGCAGGAAAAAACCGTCGGTGCGGTCGATCTCGCGACCGTTGTGCAGCGCCCGCAGGTCGCGCGCCGCGCGGTCGTGGCGCTCCCACAGCGCGGCGGCGGCGGCGTCGCCGAGCCGCTCGACGAGCTGGGTGCTGCCCTCGATGTCGGTAAACAGCAGCGTGCGTTCGGTGGCGCCGGACATGCCGGCATTTTCGGCGCTGCCCGGCGCCGGGCGAATCCATCAGACGGTGTATTGCGCGGCGATCGCTTCGAACAGCCGGCAATGCGCCGCGAAAGCCCAGCGCGCTTCGGCCACCACCTCGTCGGCCTGGGCGTCGGACAGACTCAGTGCCGACAAGGCTTCGCGCAGCTGGCGGCGCAGCGTGAGCACCGCGTCGTCGCTGCCGAAGTCGTAGAACGCGGTGCCCGCAGCGCCGGTCAAGCCGAAGCGCTGCTGCACCAGCGCGCGCAGCATCTGCCCGCCATGCAGGTCGCCCAGGTAGCGCACATAGGCGTGGGCGACGAGGCGGTGCGGGGCCGCGCTGGCCAGGCGTTGCAGGTACTCGGCGGCGGTGCTGGGTTCGCTGGCCGGTGCGGCGCTGAAGCTTTCCAGATCGCCGCGCAAAGCCGCTTCGCGGCGCAACGCCGGCTGCCACAGACTGCGCAGCGGCTCGTCGCCGGCGTGCCGGTCCAGCGCCGCTTCGAGCGACTGGTACAGCGCGTGCAGGTTCACGAGCAGCGCCGTGTACGCGGATCGGGTGATGCGTCCGGCCAGCAGGTCGGCCATCACGCCGCTGCGCTCGGCTTGCACATGCAGTTCACGGGTTTCGGCTTTCAGCCGCCGCGCCAGGGTAAGGGCCATGTCGAGTCAGGAGAGGATCGCGCGGCGCACCGCGGAAGCAGGCGCGTCGTCAAGCAAGCGCTCCCCGGCCACGCCCAGCTCGCGCCACAGCGCCGCCAGGTCCACCGGTTGCGGCCGCGCCTTCATCGCATCGTAGAGCTCGACCAGCGTGTGTTGCGCTACCGCGGCATCGGCCACCTCGAGGATGCGCGGCGCATCCCAAGCCACGGCATAGCTGCCGCCCGCGGCGAGCACGCCTTGCAAGGCCTGGCGCAGCCCCACGCGCAAGCCGCTGCGTTGCAGCAGCCGCACGTCGGCCAGCAGGCAGAAGAGGGCGCCGCCCCAATAGGTGCGGCCCCAGGTCGGCGTGTGGTCCAGGCCACGATCGCCGGCTTGCGGCTGGCCCTGGGGCATCGCCGCCTGCCACTTGCGCCACACGTAGCCGGGTGTGATCAGCCCGGCGCGGCCGCGCGCCACGCCCTCGACGTAGGTGGCGATGCCCTCGTGCAGCCAGTTCTGCGCACGCGGCACGCGCGGCACGGCGAGGTGGATCATCTCGTGCACCAGCACCCAGTCGTCGCGCAACTGCGCGGCAGGGGTGGCAGATCCCAGGCGCACGCGGATCCAGGGCTCGGGCTCGCCGAAGGTGGTGCCGCCGCGCACGCCGGCACCCTCGACGCAATGCAGTTGCAGCTCCACGCGCGGCAGCGGAAAGCGCCCGAAATAGGCACCCACCGCCGACATCGCACGCCGCACCCAGGCCTGCGCGTCCTGGCGCAAAGCGTCGCTGAAGCCGGGAGCGAAGATCACCTCGATGGTGGCGTCACCGAAGACAACCGGCACGATGATGGGATCGTCGTCGTCGGCCGCAACCGTGCACGGGGCCAGGCTGCTGGCGAGGGCGCCGAGCAAGGCGCGGCGCGTGGTCGAAGGCGTCATCGTCGGCAGTCGTCGGGTTGCAGACGCACCTTACACCGGCGCGACAGTGCAGCCCGCGGTACTCCGCGCCGCCTCGAAAGCCCTCGTCCACGACCGCCGACATCCCGGTGCAGGTACCCCGCCGCCGCACCTTTGCGATCATTGGTCTGGACGATCCCGCCCGGCAACCACAAGCTCGGGCACGCGACCGGCAAGCGGCTCCTGCGCGGCAACGTGATGTGACCGACACCCACCCGTCAGGGCTGGCTTTGAAGCGGGCCCTCACCGGGCGTCTGGTTCCTTCGGCGGCCTTTCGACAAGTTCCGCGAGAAAGTCCGTGAAGGGGCGAATGTCCTGATCGACGCTCGCGGATTCAAGGGCAGACATGTAGCGGTCGCGCCTGGCCAGCGGGATCACCGTCCACGGATAGCCGCCCGAGGCGAGCATTGCGTTCATGAGGAGCCGCCCGATCCGGCCATTGCCGTCGATGTACGGGTGCACATAGGCGAAGACGAAGTGCCCGAGCACAACGCGCACCGCAGGCTCGTTCTCTGCGGCAAGGTGCTCGAAGAACGAAGGCATCAGTTCACGCACGGCTGCCGCGCGCGGCGGCACGTGCATCGACCGTCTGATGAAGACCAGACCGCTGCGATAGCCCGCCAGTTCGGCAGGCCCCACGACGCCTGCGGCCACACTGGGTGCGAACAGTTCGCGGTACCACATGCCGTGATCGCGCCGGGCGACGTCTCCGGCGCTCTCCCCCTTGATGATCCCGGCGACGCTGTTCTTCACTTTCTGGAAGGCCTGACAGTATCCGCGCGCCGCGAGCGCGTCGCGGTGGCCCCGGTCGCGTTCGCTCTCGGGGTTCCAGTCGCCCGATCGCACCCGCTCGATCAGTTCGGCGCTGACGTGGTAGCCCTCGATCGAGAGTGAGTTGTAGGCGTCCGTCGCGTAGACATCTTCGACGGCGCGCAGATAGGCGATCGGGTCGGCAGGCAGCCCGGGGGCAGGCGGGAAGCGCTGCAGGATGTCTTCCCGCATCCGCTCCCAGGTCATGTGCATCCGGTTTACCGCTGGTGAGGTATCGCGCGGGCCGAAGGTCGTCGCCGAGGGTTCTTCGAAGGGGTCGCTCTCGCTCACGGCGTAGCCCGCCGCGCGCATCGTGCTGAGGATCTCATCGGCGACTGAAGCCCTGCCGATGTTGCGGAACGCACCGGCGAGCCGTCCGGCAATCGTGCTGTGGCCGCCTGTGAGCAAACGGCTCAGGACTTCGGAGGCTTCGGTCACCATGGCAAGTGCGGCCCGCATCTCCACGGGACGAGCGGCAAAGTGACCGGCAGAGCACTGCGCCAGCGCCGCCGGGAGCTTGAGGAAACGCAAGCCGTCGAGCCCTTCAACATCGGACTCCGGGGGCAGGTCCAGCCTGACATCGAACACCGATGTCCCGTGAAGAAGCGCCGTCGGTTTGTTGCTGCCCTTGTTTGCGCGCACAAGCAACTGACGGGGCACCGTCCAGTTGCCCGTGTGCAGCGCGATCGACTGCTCGGCGCTCAGACACCAGGCCTTGCCGAACCGCGCGGTCAGGTAGGCGGCACTGAAGGCCCAGAACGACGCGTACCACGCCGTGCTCTCGCTTGCCGGTTCATCGGGCCGGGACGGGATGTACCAGCCCTTCATGACCTCGCGAATGAAGCCGTTCTTGAGCAGACGCTCCCGATCGAGGCGCGACAGCTGCCGGGCGCGGATGGCGGCCACGCCGTCGTCCTGAAGAGCCTTCAGGGCGGCCAGTGGCTGGGCGAGCTTGTCTGCCGGGGTAGCCATGATCTCTAGGTTTTCCTGCCTCGTCGTCTATAGGTTTTTATGTTCTACTATTTATAGGTTATTATGTCATGTCATTTCTAGGTTTTTATGCAAAACAGGGAGTGCGAAGGAACAGCCCTGCTTCGAACAGGCGGACAAACGCGTGGCTATCGGCTCTGGGCGGCGAAGCCGGGGTAGACGAACGCCGACGCGATCCTTTCGCAGTCCCGTTCCGAGACGCCCGCGCTTCGCGCCGTCGCATACCACGCACCGCGCACCTGTGCTTCCATCCCGTCGATGATGGCGCGGGCTTGATGCGCACCGAGGAGAAACCGGGCGCTTTGCGAGCGCAGGTTGTCCGCATTGGCAAAGCGTCCGGCGTCGCCGCACTCCATTGCCAGATCGCGCCGCTCCTGGCTGATCGGACCCGCCGGTGTCAGGTCATAGGCGGGCGAAAGCTTCCAGTCGCTGGCCTTCGCGATCACCGCATGGTTGCGGGGATGATCATCGACGTTCGAGATCAGCGCGTTGAAGCACATGCGGCGGAACAGCTCGGCAGAGTTCTGCGCAGGCTCCGCGCAGACGCGGCGCACTTCTTCCGCCAGCAGCACATAGGACCACTTGTCGCGCGACTGGTAGGTGTCTTCCGCCCGCAGCAGCGTGAGCGCGCTCACCATGCGGGCGCGCAGGTAGCCGCCTTCGGCCTGCTCGCGGTCGAAGCGCTTCACCAGCAGAACATCGCGGCCCGCCACATCGACGACACGGCTCTCCGCTGTGGTCAGGCCGCAGGAGCGCGCGAGCGCCAGCATCGCGTGCTCGACGCGCGCGTTGTTCCAGGCGTCATCCGCGCAGTTGAATTTCGCGACCCACAGGCCACCTTCGTCTTCGACGACGGCTTTCGGTCGCGAGCCACCCATCGAGGTGCCGATCATCATCAGCTTCTCGACCTGATCATGATCGTCGGCGGCAACCGGATGATCACGACCATGATCACCAGCACCGGCAGCGGGTCGATCCTCCTCGCTGAGGATCGCGTCCGCAATCGCCTGAAGCTTCGCGAGTTCGAGTGTCTGGTTGAAGGTGCGTTTGGGTGCGGGCGGTATCCGGTTGAGGCCGAAGCCAAGCGCGCCCGCGCGGTCGTCGGGCGAGAACAGCAGGCACTCCATCTCGCCCGGCTGCGCCTTGCCGAGATGTCGCTGGATCACGCGGCGGCCCCAGTAGTCGGGGCTGGCATCGCGTAACGCACCGAACACCCCGCCGAGTGCGGCGGTCGCGTAGGTGCGCGGTGCCAGCTTCAGTTCAACCGGATCGAGCGCCACGGCATTCGGGCGCTCCAGGTAGCTGCGCCCGTAGACGAAGCGGCCTTCCGGAACGCCGCGCCGGTCAGTGGCAAGGAGGAAGCGCCCTGCCGTCACCGCCACGGTTTCGCCCGGCAGGGTGATGTAGACGAAGCACTCTGTCGGCGCTTCAGAAGTCATTGTTCAGCTCCGTGCGCGGGCGCGCGCGTCCACGCTCGCGTGCCAGTGCCAGCGTCTGGCCTTCCTCATCTCGTTCCGGAGTGGCGACCTGGTCGAGCTGATCGAGCAGGTCAAGCGCCCACAACATGGCCGCATAGACGGCCACTCCGGTTGAGGGCTTGCCCTTCTCGGCGTCGGCAACCGTACGCTTGCCCGCGCCGATCTTCGCCGCCACATCCTCAAGGGTCAGATTTCTGCGAAGCCGCGCCGTGCGCAGGTTCGCGCCCAGGCGTTGGAGCGTCTGTTCGACCGGGTACGGCGGAGCGGTCACAAGCTTGTTGACAGCGGTCATTTGAGGGTCACCTTCTGGTCTCTTCTACCTGTACCATGTCTGTGGCGATCACGTCAACACGAAAGTGACCTTAAGAACACTTTGAGGCCACTAAAGTGCTCTTAAGAGTACTTACATTATGGTAAACTAAGGTCGCTTCAGAGGGGCCGCGGGGCTCCTTCTGGGCGACGTGGCGGGTGTGCAGCAGCTATGAGCACATCGGGGATTGAGTACATAGCTGAGTACATACCGGGCATGGTGAGGTGATGGCAGACAGTCAAATCGCAGAGCAGGTCAGGCGAAGACGCACGTTTGCAATCATTTCCCACCCCGATGCCGGCAAGACCACGCTCACCGAAAAGCTGCTGCTGTTCAGCGGCGCGATCCAGATCGCCGGCAGCGTAAAGGCGCGCAAGGCCAGCCGCCACGCCACCAGCGACTGGATGGAGATCGAGAAGCAGCGCGGCATCTCGGTGGCGAGTTCGGTGATGCAGATGGAATACCGCGGCTGCGTCATCAACCTGCTCGACACGCCCGGCCACCAGGATTTCAGCGAGGACACCTACCGCGTGCTGACCGCGGTGGACGCGGCGCTGATGGTCATCGACGCGGCCAACGGCGTGGAGCCGCAGACACGCCGCCTGCTCCAGGTCTGCCGCGCGAGGAACACGCCGATCCTCACCTTCGTCAACAAGATGGACCGTGAGGTGCAGGAGCCGCTCGTGCTGATGGACGAGATCGAGCGCGAGCTCGGCATGGGGGTCGTGCCCTTCACCTGGCCGGTGGGCATGGGCAAACTGTTCGGCGGTGTGCTCGATCTGCGCAAAGAGCAGATGCGCGTGTTTTCGCCCGGCGAGGATCGCGCGAAGAACGACGACGAGATCATCGAGGGCCTGGCCAATCCCTTGCTCGGAGAGCGTTTCGGCGCCGCCTACGAACAAGCGCACGGCGAAGTACGGCTGGTGCAGGAGGCAGCACCTCCTTTCGACGAAGCCGCGTTCCTGGCGGGCAAGCAGACGCCGATGTTCTTCGGCTCGGCGATCAACAACTTCGGTGTGCGCGAGGTGCTCGATGCCCTCGTGGACCTGGCACCGCCACCCGGATCGCGCGCGTCGATGCAGCGCGAAGTGCAACCCGACGAGGACAAGTTCGCCGGCGTTGTCTTCAAGATCCAGGCCAACATGGACCCTGCGCACCGCGACCGCATCGCCTTCCTGCGCGTGGCCGCGGGACACTTCGAACGCGGCATGCGGCTGAAGGTCACGCGCTCGGGCAAGGAGCTGCGGCCGAACACGGTGGTGAGCTTCCTGAGCCAACGCCGCGAGCTGCTCGACGAAGCGTTTGCCGGCGACATCATCGGCATCCCCAACCACGGCGTGCTGCAACTCGGCGACACGCTCACCGAAGGCGAAGCCTTGCAGTTCACCGGGCTGCCGTTCTTCGCGCCCGAGATGTTTCGCTCGGTGGAGGTGGCCGATCCGCTGCGAACCAAGCAGCTGAAGGCGGGCCTGACGCAGCTCGGCGAAGAAGGCGCGATCCAGGTCTTCCGCCCGCTGGCGGGCACGGTGCTCTTGCTCGGCGCGGTCGGGCAGCTGCAGTTCGAGGTGGTCGCGCACCGGCTGGAACACGAGTACGGCGTGAAGGCACGCGTGCTGCCCAGCCGCTTCCAGGTGGCGCGCTGGGTGACCTGCGACGAAGCCGATGGCGGCGAGCGTGAACTGAAGCGCTTCATCAACGGCAACTCGCACCGCGTAGCCTACGACGCGGTCGACGCGCCCACCGTGCTGGTGGAGTACGCGCCTGAGCTGCGCGCGATCGAAAGCAACTGGCCGAAGATCAAGTTCCACGCGCTGCGCGAGCACGCGGGGCTGGTGTTTCAGAGGCAGTTGGAGGGGTAAGGTCAGGGAAGGGCAGCTTCAAGCGTGCATTGAGGCGAGTGCCGGACGCCGAAACGAACGCCGGCGACCGCCGCTGAGCCGCATGCGGTGTCTGTCTTCTCGAGTTGGCCGCTTACTCGCTTAGCGAGCAGGCAATCCGGGCTGCCAGACGCGCGTTGCCTAGAACCAGCGCGATGTTGGCCGCAAGGCTGTCGCCGCCGGTCAGCTCGCTCACGCGTGCCAGCAGAAAGGGCGTGCTGGCCGGTCCGGCGATGCCGCGCGCTGCGGCCTCGTGCAGCGCCTGGCCGATCGCCGCCTCGATGCGCTCGCGCGGCAGCGCGTGTTCGGCAGCGATCGGATTCGCGACGACCACGCCGCTGCTCAACCCCAACTCCCAATGCGCGCGCAGCACAGCGGCGACTTCGGCCGCCGACTCCAGCCGCCGGTCGAGCTTCAGCCCGCTGTCACGGCAGTAGAACGCGGGCAGCTCGGCACAGCGATGGCCGAGCACCGGCACGCCGTGCGTCTCGAGGTATTCGAGCGTCAAGCGCAGGTCGAGGATCGCCTTGGCGCCGGCACAGACCACCGCCATCGGCGTGCGTGCCAGTTCCTGCAAGTCGGCGGAAATGTCGAACGAGGTCTCGGCGCCGCGGTGCACGCCGCCGATGCCGCCGGTGGCGAAGACGCGGATGCCGGCCAGCGCCGCGATGAACATCGTCGCGGCGACGGTGGTCGCGCCGTCAGCACTTTCGGCGACGATGAGGCCGAGGTCGCGCCGGCTGACCTTGGCGATGCCTGCGCCGCCACGCGCGAAGGCTTCGAGCTGCGCGGCGCTCAACCCCGCTTTGAGCCGCCCCTGCACGATGGCGATGGTGGCCGGCACCGCGCCTTCGTCGCGCACCGCCTGCTCGAGGCGCTGCGCCGTCTGGAAATTCTGCGGCCACGGCATGCCGTGCGCGATGAGCGTGGATTCGAGCGCGACAACCGGGCGCCCCGCGGCCAGCGCGGCAGCCACGTCGGGAGCGAGGTCGAGCAAGGCATGCATGGTTCGATCAGGATAATCCGGGACGATGCCGCAGCATTCGCCGCCCCAGGCCAGCCGCGCCACGCTGTACCTGGACCTGATCCGCTGGAACCGCCCGGCCGGCTGGCTGCTGCTGCTGTGGCCCACGCTGGCCGCGCTGTGGATCGCTGCCGATGGCTTCCCGGGCTGGCACCTGCTCTTCGTGTTCGTGCTCGGCACGGTGCTGATGCGCAGCGCCGGCTGCTGCGTCAACGACGTCGCCGATCGCGAGTTCGACCGCCACGTGAAGCGCACCGCCCAGCGCCCGGTGACGCGCGGCGCGATCGCGGTGCGCGATGCACTGGTCTTCGGCGCGCTGCTCGCGCTGGCGGCCTTCGCGCTGGTGCTGTCGACCAATCCGCCGGCCATCCTGCTGTCGTTCGTGGCGCTGGCCATCACGCTGGCCTACCCCTACGCGAAGCGCTTCGTCTCGATGCCGCAGGCGGTGCTCGGCATTGCCTTCAGTTTCGGCATCCCGATGGCGTTTGCGGCCGTGCTGGGCGGCAGCGACTGGAGCCTGCAGGCGGTGGCCGACGCGGTGCCGCTGCACGCCTGGGCGCTGCTCGCGGGCAACGGCTTCTGGGTGCTGGCCTACGACACCGAGTACGCGATGGTCGACCGCGACGACGATCTGAAGATCGGCATGCGCACCTCGGCGATCGCGCTCGGGCGCTTCGACGTGGCGGCGGTGATGGGGTTCTACGCGGCGTATCTGGCCAGCTGGGGCTGGCTCGGCACGCAGCTCGGCCTTGGGCGCTGGTTCCTGCTCGGCCTGGTGGCCGCAGCGCTGCAGGCGGCGTGGCACTTCACGCTGATCCGCACGCGCAGCCGCGATGGCTGCTTCAAGGCCTTTCGGCTCAATCACTGGCTCGGCTTCGCAGTGTTCTGCGGCGTGGTGCTCGACCTGGGGATGCGATGAAACTGCTGGTCATCGGGACACGTATTTGCGCGCCAAGCGCTCCAGAGGATCATGATTCGCCAGGTCCGCGGCATGTCTGAGGCAAGCGCCGGAGTACTACGCCGCTGAACCGAGCTGATCGCCCATCTCGACCGCGCGCCGCTGCGCCGCGTGCAAGGCCCTGACGAACGCGGCGGCCACCTGCGCTTCATCCAGCGCCATGATCGCGGCGTGCGTGGTGCCGCCCCGGGAGGTGACCTGCGCGCGCAGCTCACCAAGAGGCAACGGCGACTGCGCGGCCAATGCGGCGGCACCGTCGAATGTGGCCTGGGCGAGCCTGCGTGCATCGGCTTCGGCCAGGCCCATTTCGACCCCCGCCTGCATCATCGCTTCGAGCACGTAGAAGACGTAGGCCGGGCCCGAGCCCGACAACGCGGTCACCGCGTCGAGCAACTCTTCGCGCTCCACCCACAGCAACTGGCCGGCCGGCGCGAGCAAGCGCTTGACCGCCTGGCGCTCGTGCCCGGCCACGCTCGGCTGGGCATAGAGGCCGGTGATGCCGCGACCGATCAGCGCCGGCGTGTTGGGCATGGCGCGCACGATGCGCTTGGCGCCCGCGGCCTGGGCAATCGTGCTGCTGCGGATGCCGGCCATCACACTGACGTGCAGCGCGCCGCCGACGAAGGCCCCGCAGTCGCGCGCCGCTTCGGCGAAGGACTGCGGCTTGACTGCCCAGACCACGATGTCGGCGCCGATCAGCGTGGCGCTGCCGTAGGCCATCGGCTGCACGCCGAAGGCTTGCTGCAGCCGATCGCGCTGCGCTTCGAATGGCTCGACCACCAGCAGGTAGTCCGCCGGCAGACCGGCTTTGATCAATCCACCGATCAACGCGCTGGCCATGTTGCCGCCGCCGATGAAAGCCAAGGTCGGGATGCTCATGCGGCCAGTGTAGGCATGGCGGCCATGAAGGCAAGCGCCGGCGGCCGCACGGCGCTTCGTATCATCGGCGCGCCCCGAAACCGGACCGCGCCACCGTTGAACCACCGCCACCTCACGCTGCGCCAGTTCCGCTACTTCGTCGCGGTGGCCGAATGCGGTTCGGTGGCCGCAGCGTCGCGCATGCTGTCGATCGCGCAAAGCGCGCTGACCAAGGCGATGCAGGAACTCGAGAACGAACTCGGTGCACGGCTCTTCGAACGCAGTTCGCGCGGCGTGATGCTCACGCCCGACGGCCACCGCTTCCAGACCAGCGCGCGCAAGGTGCTGGCCGCGGTGGCCGATGCGGCGCGGCTGCATGCTGCCGGCCCCGCCCCGGCGCTGGCCGGCGTGCTGTCCATCGGCGTCACCAGCCTGGTGGCCGGCTACTACCTGAGCGAACTCTTCAGCCGCTACCGGCGCAATTTCCCGGCGGTGGAGGTGTTCGTCACCGAAGACGCACCGCGCTTCCTGGAGCACCTGCTCATCAACGGCGAGCTGGACGTGGCGATCATGGTCGCCAACGCGCTGTCGGAGCCGCAGGCGCTGGTCGCCGAGATCCTGACGCGCAGCCCGAACCGGGTGTGGATGGCCGCCAACCATGCGCTGGCGTCGCGCGAAGAGCCGCTGCTGGCCGACTGCGCCGCGCACGACCAGATCGTGCTCGAAGCCGACCGCATCGACGACCTGATGGCCAGCGTGTGGGCACGCCAGCAGCTGAAACCGCGCACGCTCCTGCGCACCTCGTCGCTGGAGGCGGTGCGTTCGCTGGTGGGCAGCGGCGCCGGCATCGCGGTGTTGCCCGATTTCCTGTACCGGCCCTGGACACTGGATGCCGAACATGTGCAGGCACGCACGCTGCGCGACGCCGTGCCGACCGTGGACGTGGGCCTGGTCTGGCGGCGTGGTTCGGTGCTGAAGCCCGCGGCCGCGGAGTTCATCGAGATCGCGCGCGAGCAATCGCGCGGGCGGCGCCCCTGAGCGGCACCCATTGGAGCGCGAAGGGCGGATGCGATCTTGATGTCCGGCAAGGTACGCGCGCGGCAGCCCCCGTAAGCTCGGCGGGCCTGTTGCCACCGCGGCGATGGGCCCACTCACGATGTCCACTCCGACCACCCGGGCCCTGCAACAGAACCTGATCCACGCCGCTTTGGCGGTGATGCTGATCCATGTCATCGGCACCGCCGGCTTCCTCGCCATCGATGCGTCTCGCGGCGGGCGCGCGAGTTGGTTCGACGCGTTCTACATGACCTTCATCACCGTCGCCACGATCGGCTACGCCGAGACGATCGATCTGAGCGGCAGCATGGCCGGACGGGCGTTCAACGTCTGCATCGCCTTGTCCGGCATCGGCTTCGTGTGGGTCATGTTCTCGAATTTCACGGCCTTGCTGCTGGCGCGGGCGCTCGATCCGGCACGCATCAGGGCACGCTTGCTGAGGGAGGTGAAACGAATGGACGGCCACTACATCATCTGCGGCCTGGGCCGCATCGGCACGGGCATCGCCAACGAGCTCGCAGCGACGGGCCATGCCTGCGTGGTCATCGAGCCATCGCAGTCTGCGGCGGATCATCACCACAGGCTGCCCGGCGACAGGGCCGAGCTGCGCGTGATCGTGGACGACGCCACCGACGACCAGGTGTTGTTGAGCGCCGGACTGGCGCGTGCGCGCGGCGTGTTCGCAGTGACCGGTGACGATTCCAAGAACATGCTGATCTCGCTGTCGGCCAAGCAGTTGAATCCGGCGTCGCGCGTGGTGGCACGCGTGCACGAAGTCGGCAACGTGGCGAAGTGCCGGCGCGCCGGCGCCGACGAGATCGTCTCGCCGGACTTCACCGGTGCGATGCGGCTGGCCGGTGCGATGCTGCAACCGCAGGCGTCGGGTTTCCTCGACGAGCTGCTTCATCGGACCGACGCGATGCGCGTCGTCGACGTGCAGATGCCGCCGTCGTTCGCCACGCGACCGCTCGGCGACCTCCAGCTGCGTGCGCGCGAGTACCTGGTCGTCGGGCTGCGCGACGACGGACAGCTGCACCTGAATCCCGAGCCCGACATGCTGCTGTCGCCCGGCACAGCGCTGATCGTGATGGCGACGCCGGCGGGTGCCGCAGAACTGCGTCGGGTGCTGCAGGCCAAGGACTCGTGACCGCGCCGAGGCTCGACAACCAGCACGTCCCAAACCCGCGCTCGACGTTGTTTGCATCTCCGGCGGCG
Source organism: Rubrivivax sp. (assembly GCA_031400795.1). Lineage (GTDB taxonomy): Bacteria > Pseudomonadota > Gammaproteobacteria > Burkholderiales > Burkholderiaceae_C > Rubrivivax. The sequence continues at coordinate 21,661 of JANNQO010000251.1, forward strand.
TACGCCCAGGCGCCGCCGCGTGCTGCGGACCAGGCGCAGCCCAGCCCGGCAAGGGGGGCGCATCACGCGGACTGGCGCATAATTTTCTGCGTCGCCGGCTGCTGGGGTTTCGGGGTGGGCAAGACAACAGTTGCGGGGCTGGCCCTGGCCTGCGCATGGGTGGCTGGTTGTGCCGGCATTGCGCGCATGCCGGCCGACTTCGAGTTGCGCCATGCCACGCTTGTCACCGGCACGGCCTCACCCGAGCTGAGTCTGGATGGGCCGCAAAGCAAGGGCAGCGGGGCTGCCACGGGTGCCGCCAAAGGGGGCGGCATGGGCTTCCTGATTGGCGGCCTGGCCTGCATGGGCACCGGCCCCCTGGCGCCGCTGTGCCTGGCCACCCTGGTGCCAGCCGGCCTGGGCATCGGTGCGCTGAGTGGTGCCGCGGTCGGTTCCATCACTTCGGAAAGTGCCGAGCACATCGGAGTCAAGCGCCAGTTGCTGGCCGCGGAGCTGACCCGGTGGATGGTGCGCCAGCCGCTCGCCGAGCAGGTGCAGCAGAAGTTGCAGGCCGCCGGTTCCAGCCCGGCGCTCTCGATCGAGGCCGCTGCCTTGCCGAGCTCGCAACGCTGGCAGCTGAACGTCGCCCTGACCGAGCTGGCCACCATCGGCAACGGGCCGGGAGTGCCCTTTGCGCTGCAGGCCTCGGCCACCCTGGAGATGGCCAGGCCGGGCCAGCCGCAGCCGCTGTTCGTCAAGCACTACCAGGCGACCAGTGCCAACCGCATGACCACCGCCGACTGGGGCGCCAACACCGCGCTCCCCCTGCGCACGGCACTGGACGGCTTGACGCAGGTGCTGGTCGCCCAGATGGTCAACGACCTGGCCGGTACCGCTGCGCATCCCTGAACGAAGCCGCCGTTCCGGTTGCGTCGGAACTCGGCGCAGCCGTCCCCTTCGGCCCCGAGGCGAGTAGCCGACTGGGAGGCCGTCGCGCGTGAGCACGGCCGCGTCTTCGGTTGCCATCCGGCCCGCCAACACGCTGTTGCAGGCGGGCGCGCTGGTGGGCGAGGGCTACTTGCTCGAGATCGAGGCCGGGGCCGAGTCGAGCTGAGCATCCCACGCCGCCACGATGTCGCGTGACAGCGGCACGTCCTCGAGCAGACCGCGCCGCAACTCCGGGTCCTCGATCCTCGCAGCCGAGGCCATCAGCCGCTCGTGCAGCGCTTTCAACTGCGGTGCTGCGCGTGCATCGCCACTGGCCTGCCAGACGCAATAGCAGATCCAGGCCGGGTATTCGCTGTCGTCGGTGTCGGCCAGCGGCAGCTCCTGCGTCAGCAATGCGGCCACGCGCTCGGCGGCGTCGCGGGCGCGCTCGAGCTGGCCGCGCTGCAGGTGCAGGCCCGCCAGTCGCGCCCAGCACTGCGCGATCCAGGCCGGCGCCTGCCTGGATTCGTAGGCGCCCGATGGTAGGGTCACGACACACGCTGAGCCGGGAGCCTGGCCGGCGCAGGGATGGATCCGGCCGCTCGGGCCGCTCGGGCTGGACAATGCCCCTGGCGCCACGACTTGACGCGCCGGAAGGTATCTCGATGCTCAATCCTGCCGTGAACATCAGCGAGGTGCCGCGGGCCATCCAGCTGGCCTTGGGCCCCGTCTTCCTGCTCACCGGCATCGCCGGCATGCCCAACGTCATGACCGGGCGGCTGGCCCGCATCATCGATGCCTCGCTGAAGTGGGTCATCGGGCTGCTCTTCACCGGGGCCATGCTGGTGCTGGCGCTCGGCCTGGCCTTCTTCCTGCAGGAGGTTCAGCTCGCCACGCGCACGGTGCGCATCCCGGTGTCGGGTGTCGATTCGTAGCATGCAGATCATCGGCCCCGACACCCACCGTGCGGCGGATTGCGAGGTCGTACTGCGTTCGCTGCCGGGCTGGTTCGGCATCGAAAGCGCGACCCAGATGTACGTGCGCGACAGCGAAGCTTTCCCCACCTTCGCCATCGAGGCCGGCGACGGCCGGCTGCTCGCCTTCCTCACGCTGCGCCAGCATTTCCCCGAGGCCTGGGAGGTGCACTGCATGGCGGTGCACGCCGACGCGCGCGGCACGGGCTTGGGCACGCGGCTGCTCGCGCATGGCGAAGCCTGGGTTGCGGGCCAAGGCGGGCGCTACTTGCAGGTGAAGACCGTTGCCGCCGCGAGCCCGAGCCGCCACTACGCCCAGACCCGCGCGTTCTACGCCGCGCGTGGCTTCACCCCGCTGGAGGTGTTCCCGCAGCTGTGGGACCCGTGGAACCCGGCGCTGTTGTGCGTCAAGGTGCTTCGGGTCACTGCGCCGGCGCCGCCCACGCCAGCGTCGGGTGGCTGATGTCATGTCGAAGATCGGTGCTCGCCTGGCTGCCCTGCGCATCGAGTTGCCGCAGCCATTGCGGCTGCCGCCTGGAGTAGCGCTGCCGTTTCCCTGGGTCAGGGTGGTCGGTTCCCGGGCCGTGATTTCCGGGCACGGCCCCACCCAGGCCGACGGGTCGCTCGCCGCGCCGCTGGGCAAGGTCGGTCGAGAGGTGTCCGAGCAGCAAGCTCACGCCGCCGCCCGGCTCACCGGCCTGGCCATCCTCGGCAGCCTGCAACGTGAACTCGGCGATCTCGACCGCATCGTCGCGTGGACGCGGGTCTTCGGCATGGTGAACTCCGCGCCCGGCTTCAACCGCCAGCCGGCTGTCATCAATGGGTTCAGCGAGTTGATCCTGGAGGTCTTCGGGCCCGACGTGGGAGCCCATGCGCGCAGCGCCGTCGGCCTGGCGGCGTTGCCGTTCGACATCCCCGTCGAGATCGAAGCTGAAGTCGAGTTGCGGCGCGGCGATGCCTGATTTCGGTCACGACACGAGCTAGGGATTGACGCCACCGGCCGCCGGCCGTGCACTCCGAATCCCACCACAAGGAGACTTCCATGGAGCACCGCACCGACGCCGACTTCCGCCGCTGGCTGGCGAACGACTACCGCCCTATTGCCGGAGGCTGGCAGTACTGAATGCGGGTCCAGCGCGCCTCGGTCGAGGGCATTGAATCCATCCGCTTCATCCGCCAGGCACGCGAGGTCGTGCAGCAGCTGCGCGCCGCAAACTGGGACTTCGCGCAGTTCCCGCAGGTCTTCGCGCGCGACCCCCACGCCGACGTGGTGGCCAAGGAGATCGTGCATGCCTTCGACGGCCGCTCGATGACGCGCATCGGCCGCCTGTACATGATGGGCACCGGCAGCCACTTCAACCTGATGGGGCCGATCCACCCCGATGCGCAATTCAGGGTCGCCCCGGCCACCGCGCTGGCCGCCGTGAACCGCCAGCTGAAGCACCGCGGCCTGGGTGCTTTGCCGGCGTTCCGCGCGCTTGGCACGCCCGAGCCGGTGGAGTTCTACAACTACACGCTGTTCTACGACATGTCCGACCTGGTCTTCTGGTCGCTGGTGCACGACGCGGGCGTGTTCCCGTCGGGCCTGGAGCACATGGCGCGCCACTTCGCCGCCGGCAACCTGGTGCAGAACAGCCTGTACGCCCCGGCCAAGCCGGCGCGTAGCAAGAAGAAACCGGCCTACATGTCCAGCGTCGGCCTGAACCTGCGCTTTCCGACCAAGGTGGTCGAGTGGATGGACAAGCCGCTGTACGGCGGCCTGGCCAAGGAGACGATGCATGTGGAGACGCTGCTCACGCTGAAGCCCTCCAAGGTCTCGCATCCTTACCTCGAACCCACGCACGAGGGCAAGGTGGAGTGGGAAGGCGCTACCTGGTACGCGCGCCGCTTCTGCGGCACCACGCCCAAAGAGGGCACGCGCGGGCCTTCGGTGGCCGCCGAAGGTGCGGGCTTTTGATCGACGGGAGGCGCTTGCGATGAACACCAGGTCCATCACCACCTCCTCCTCCACGACCCGGCCGATCGCCGTCGATCTGCACGTGCGCGGCCGCGTGCCGAAAGCGCTCGACGGCTCGCTGCTGATCGCGGCGAACCGCCGCCACAAGAACCATGCGCTGTTCTCGCGCTGGCACGACTCGCAGGCTGACCTGATCCGCATCGATCTGCGGCCCGGCGGCGCGGGCAAGGTGCGCGCGCTGATCCTGCCGATCGATTCGTCGGGCGCCGACGTGGGCACGACCAGCGCGTTCGGCTACGTCACGCAGCCCAACCACGGGCTGAACGTGCAGGGCGGTCGTGTCTGGGCCACCAATTTGCTCTTCGGCGTGCCGCTGGAGGTCGACATCGCCACCTGGCGGGCGACCCGCGCGCTGCGCTATCTCGAGCCGAGTGAAGACTGCCCGCAGCTCAGCACCACGGCGCACTTCGCGTGGAGCCTGGAGCGGCGCTACGCCTACTTCCACCAGTCGCTGCTGCAAAACGAATCGCCCGGACAGGACGTGTGCGCGCGGCAGCTCACGCTGATCGAACTGGACACGCAGACCGATCGAGAGCGCCGGTGGAGCCTGCTGCCGCCGCCCGAAGACGCACGGCTCGAAGCGGCGAACTTCCATTCGGCCTTCTACTTCGAGGAGGGCAGCGAGCGTTTCGTCGGCCTGCTGCGCACCGGCGCCTGGCTGGAAGGCCTGCGCGCACATGCCGGCAGCGGCGAGCACGCGGTGCGGCGCATGCCGGTCTCGACGATCTGGATCGTCAAGCTGGATCACACCGCGCAGACCTTGCAGGCGCAGCTGCTGCCCGGGATCGATCACATCCCGGGCCTGGCGCTGTCGCACCTGGATGTCGATGCGCGCGGCGCCAACGGCTTCATCCTCTTCGCCAACTACAAGCAGGCCGACGTGGCCGAAGAAACGCATGGCGAGAACCTCTATGGCGAGCCGGCCGCGCAGGTGCAGGAGCACTACGCCGGCATGACCGTGGAAGCGCTGAACTTCGGTCATGTCATCCGTTACGAACGGCGCGACGGCAAGACCACGCTGCACCATTTCAGCCGGCCCTACGACCCGTCGATGACCTCGCTGGGCCACAGCTGGCTGCCGATCAACATCGAGCGCGACCCGCGCGGCGAGTACCTGTTCTGCACTTTCTCCGGCTTCAGGCCGCGGCTGCTGCCCAGGCACATTGCCGGCGCCTATGCCGATCTGCACGTCGACCCGCGCCACATCCGCTACGTGCCGCCGCTGCTGTTGCGGCTGCGCGCCGACACGCTCGAGGTCGATCAGCAGAGCGGGCGCCGCCACCTGAGCTATGCCGAGCCGATCGGCATGACGGTGGTCGGCGGCGAGCACGGCTGCTACGTCTGCACCTTCTCGCCCGAAGCGGGGCTGCGCATCTACGACGCCGGCGATCTGTCGGCGATGTTGTGCCATGCCGTGGCGCCCGAGTTGATGAACTGGGGCGACACGCATTTCCGGCCCGACCCGGCGCACATGAAGTTCGTGCCGCATTGAGCTCGGCCTTGATCCTGCCGGTGGCACTGCGCGGCCAGGTGCTCGATCACGTGCTGCGCGAGGCCCCGCGCGAGGCGGTGGGGCTGCTCGGCGGGCGCGGCGGCACAGCGAGCGTCGCGCTGCCGCTGCGCAACCGCGCGCCCGGTTTGCACGACTTCTTCGCCGACCCCTACGAACAATTCCAGGCCGAGCGTAGGCTGGCCGGCGAAGGTCTCGAGGTGGTTGCGATTTACCACTCGCACCCCGACGGCGGGCCGCGGCCCTCGCAGGCCGACCTGGCCTTCGCACAGGTCTGGCCCTGCTTTCAGCTCATCGTCGTGCCGCCTTTGTCGCGTGGCGATTCAGTTCAGTGGGGGGTCTGGCGTTGGGCAGAAGGCCGGCTGGTGGAATGCGCACTGCATGAGGCTTGAGCCGGACGGCAAGGCTCGGCAACGGAGCGTTTTTGACGTCACTTCGCCGCTGTGCTACGGTTGCCGCCCAACCCCTCACGCTTCGCACACGACCTCACCGCTGGCCATGCATGTCCTGCCCGTTCGGCCAGCCGGGTTGAGCAACCCAGGCTCACGTGTTGTCGCAATGCCCCCGGTTGGCGCGCTCGCACATCGCGCCGTGTTCGAGGTGGGCGTGGTTGGCCACCTGGTTTCGCGCCAGCCCTTCGTGGGCCATGTGCACAGCGTGTTTGCCAAGGCCTGCAACGTTCTTGTCGATGCCGGCTTGCTCACGCTGTGCCCACCCGGCGCCGGCTGCGGTCCGTTGACCCTGCGCCTGGCCGCGGCCCCTGGTGCAGACCTGCGCGAGTGCTTCAGCGCGGGCGAACGCGTGGTCGGACGGGCCAGCGGCCTGTGCACCGCGCGGGCCGAGTTGCGCTGGCTTCGGGCCAGCGTCTGGCGGCCGGCCCCACCCGACACGCTGCTGGACCGTGCCCGCATCGGGCAGCGGCTGCACCGGGCCTGCGCTCGCTTGGAGCGGCACCGCCGCCGCCACTCGAGCATCATCGACGGCCAGGGCGCCGCCGCGGTGGCCGCCTTGCGACAGGCCTGCCAGGCGATGCATGTCGAGCAGGCCAGGCTGCAGGCAAAGCGGCTGCTCGGTTGGGGCGAGGGGCTGACACCCGCGGGGGATGATTTCCTCGTCGGCCTGTTGGTCGGCCTGGACGGCGAGACACCGCGCAACGCCGCACGGCGGTTTTTGCGCGACGGCCTGGCCGAAGCCTTGCTGCAGGGCCTGACCCGAACCACCGACATCTCGGCGCATTACCTGCGATTGGCCGTCCTCGGCCACCATGGTGAGCCGCTGCTCAGGCTGCGCCAGGCGCTGATCAGCGACGCCAGCGAGTCCTTCGATGATGCGCTGGGGCAGGCACTGGCCATCGGGGCCAGTTCGGGCGCCGACCTGGCCAGTGGCCTGCTGGCCGGTCTTCAAGCCTGGGCCGCCCCCGCTCTTCCCCCAGCGCCGACCTGAACATGCAAACCATCCGTTTCAAGCAGTTTCCCAACCTGTACAAGGACTCGGTGACGCTGATGCAACTGGCCGCGCAGTTGCGTGGCCGCGAGGGCGTCGCCCAGGCCTCGTGCCTGATGGCCACGCCGGCGAACCTGGCCCAACTCGAGGACGCCGATCTGTCGATCGATGTGCAGGCCGCGCCATCGGACCTGCTGGTGGTGGTGCGCGGCGACGCCGACGCCTGCGACGATGCGCTGCTGGCGGCCGACGCGGCGCTGCGATCGGATGCCGGCGCCAGCAGCGGCGGCGGTGCGGCGGCGTTCTGTTTGCCCTTGACCAGCCTGGCGCTGGGTGTCGAGCGCATGGCGCAAGCCAACCTGGCGCTGATCTCGGTTCCCGGTGACTACGCCGCTGCCGAAGCGCTGAAGGCGCTGGCGCTGGGCCTGCACGTGATGCTCTTCTCCGACAACGTGTCGATTGCCGAAGAGCGCACGCTGAAGACCTTCGCCCGCGAGCGGGGCCTGCTGGTGATGGGGCCCGACTGCGGCACGGCCATCGTCAACGGCATTCCGCTGGGCTTCGCCAACGTCGTGCGGCGTGGCGATATCGGCCTCGTCGCTGCCAGTGGCACGGGGCTGCAGGAGGTCACCTGCCGCATCCACAACCTCGGTGGCGGCGTCTCGCAAGCACTAGGCACCGGTGGCCGCGACCTGAAAGAAGACATCGGCGGCATCACCATGCTGCAAGCGCTCGGCGCGCTCGCCCGGGACGCGATGACCCGGGTCATCGTGCTGATTTCCAAGCCCCCGGCACCGGCCATCGCTGCGCAGATCCAGGCCGCCGCGGCCGCCACCGGCAAGCCGGTCGTGGTGCACTTCCTGGGCGCCGCCGCGCAAGACCTTCCCGCGGGGCTGGTGGCGGCAAGTTCGTTGCGCCACGCCGCCGATCTGGCGCTGGCGCTGTCGCGTGGCCTGGCGCCGCCGGCGGCCCTGCCTTCAGCCGCGGCGACAGCCGCCGGCCAGGTCGAACAATGGGCTGCCGGCATGGCCGCTTCGCAGCAGGACGTGCACGCGCTCTTCACCGGTGGCACCTTCTGCTACGAAGCGCAGCTGAGCTTCATGGCACGCGGACTGGCGTGCCGCTCGAATGCGCCGGCCGACGGTGCGCTGCCCATCGATGGCAGAGCCGATGGCCACCGCTTCCTCGACCTGGGTGACGACGACTACACGCGTGGCCGGCCGCACCCGATGATCGACCCCTCGCTGCGCGATGCCGCGGTGCGTGCCCTGGGCAACGATGCGCGCGCCGCGGCGATCCTCTTCGATGTCGTGCTGGGCTACGGTTCGCACGACAACCCCGCCGCGGGACTGGCCCTGGCGCTGCAGCAGGCGCAGCAGGAGGCCGCCACGCAGGGTCGGCGTCTGGCCCTGATCGGCCATGTCTGCGGCACCGACGCCGACCCGCAGGACAAGGCCGCGCAGGTGCGCCAGCTCGAAGCCGCCGGCGCCGTGATCGCCGGCAGCAATGTCGAAGCCGCAGAGCTGGCTGCGCAGCTGGCCTCATCGCTGGCCGCGCGCCGGTTCTAGGAGCACAGCGTCATGGCGCAGACCTTGTTCGAACAGCCGCTGGTCGTGATCAACCTCGGTCTGCGCGCCTTTGCCGACAACGTGTCGGCCTGCGGCGGCGACTGCCTGTCGCTCGACTGGCAGCCACCGGCGCAAGGCGACCGCGCCGCTGCCTGGGCACTGGCCGAGCTGCTCGAGCATCCGCGTGTGGAGGCGGCCAACGCCCAAGCGCTGGCGCAGTTCCTGGCGGCGCAACCGGTGCTCACGGGTGTGGCCGTGGCGCGTGAGGTGCTGCCCGGCATGGCCGGGGGCCGCCGGCTCATCGTGCACGCCGGGCCGCCGATCGAGTGGCCGGCGATGTGTGGCCCGATGCGCGGCGCGGTGCTCGGCGCGGTGGTGCTCGAGGGCTGGGCCGAAACGGTCGCCGCCGCCGAGCGGCTGCTCGCGCGTGGCGAGATCGCTCTCGGGCCCTGCCATGACCAGGGCGCCGTCGGGCCGATGGCCGGCATCATCAGCCCGTCGATGCCGGTCTTCGTGGTCGAGAACCGAGCCACCGGCAAGCGCGCCTTCAGCAACTTCAACGAAGGGCTGGGCAAGGTGCTGCGCTTTGGCGCCAACGGCAGCGAGGTCATCGCGCGGCTGCACATGATGGCCAGTGTGGTTGCACCCACGCTGCGCGCCGCGCTGGCCGGCAGCGGTCCGATCGAGCTCAAGCCCTTGATGTCGCAGGCGCTGAACATGGGCGACGAGGTGCACAACCGCAACGCCGCAGCCACCGCGCTGTTCATCAAGCGCATCGCCCCGGCGTTGTTCGAGGCCGATGTGCCCCGCGAGGCGGCCGCCGCGACGCTGGCCTTCCTGGCCGGCAACGACCACTTTTTCCTCAATCTTTCGATGGCCGCCTGCAAGGCGATGTGTGATGCCGCCGCCGGTGTCGAGGGCAGCTCCTTCGTCACCGCCATGGCACGCAACGGAGTCAATTTCGGCGTGCGCCTGTCGGGCACCGGCTCGGCCTGGTTCGAGGCACCTGCCAACCCGATCGATGGCCTGTACTTTGCGGGTTATTCCGTCGCCGACGCCGCCGCCGATCTCGGCGATTCGGCGATCACCGAAACCGCCGGTGTCGGCGGCTTCGCCATGGCCGCGGCCCCGGCGATCGTCAAGTTCGTCGGCGGCACGGCCAACGATGCGCTGCACCACAGCCTGCGCATGCGCGCGATCACGCTCGGCGTCAACCCGTCGTTCACCCTGCCCGCGCTGGACTTCGCCGCCTGTGCCGCCGGCATCGACGCGCGCAAGGTGGTCGACTGCGGCGTGCTGCCGGTGATCAACAGCGGCATTGCGCACCGCGAGGCCGGAGTCGGGCAGATCGGCGCCGGCGTCACCAGTGCGCCGATGGCCTGCTTCAGCGCAGCGTTGAAGGAGCTTGCGCACCGCGTGCGCGCGAACGCAGGATCGCCATGAACAAACCGAACAAGCCGCTGGCGGTGGTTGCCGTGGGTGGCAACGCCTTGATCGTCGACGACCAGCACATGTCACTGGCCGATCAATACGGCGCGGTGTGCGTCACCGCCGGCCATGTCGCCGCCATGGTGCAAGCCGGTTGGAATGTCGTGCTCACGCATGGCAACGGCCCGCAGGTCGGCTTCATCCTGCGCCGCTCGGAGATTGCCGATGGCCAGGTGCCGACGGTGCCGGTGCAGTACGCGGTGGGCGACACCCAGGGGGCCATCGGCTTCATGTTCCAGAACGCCCTGGGCAACGCCTTGTTGCGCCGTGGCTTGCGCACGCCGACGGTCACGCTGGTGACGCAGACCCTGATCGACCGCAAGGACCCGGCCTTCAGCAAGCCCGACAAGCCGATCGGCTCGTTCATGCCCGAAGACACCGCGTTGCGCCTGGCCACAGAGCTCGGCTGGAGCGTGATGCGCGATGGCGACCGCGGCTGGCGCCGCGCCGTTGCTTCGCCACAGCCGGTGCGCGTGATCGAAGCGCCGATCATCGAACGCCTGGCGCGCGAGGGCGTGCTGATCATCGCCTGCGGTGGTGGCGGTATTGCCGTGGAGGAAATCGACGGCGAGTTGCACGGCGTCGAGGCGGTGATCGACAAGGACCGCGCCTCAGCGCTGCTCGCCCTGGAGATGAATGCCGACCTGCTGATGATCCCCACCGGCGTGCCCCGCGTGGCGATCCGTTTCGGCCAGCCCGATCAGCTGTGGCTCGACCGCTTGAGTGTTGCCCAGGCCGAACGCTACGCGGCCGAGGGCCACTTCGCTGCCGGCAGCATGGGCCCGAAAATCGAGGCGCTGCTGAAGTTCACCTCAGGTCGCCGCGGCGCTCGCGGCTTGATCACCAACGCCGAGAACATCGAGCGCGCGCTGCGCGGCGAGACCGGTACCTGGATCGAAAGCTGAAGGCGTCAAACCACTCATGCAAACCACTCTGTTGGCCGTCAACGGCACGCTGATGCGCGGGCTCGAGCTCAACCCGAACATGCTCGCCGCCGGTGCCACCTTCGTGCGCGAAGACCACACCGCAGCGTGCTACCGCATCTGGTCGATCGGCGATCGCCACCCGGCGATGATTCGCACCAGCGTCGCAGCTGCGCGCGTGGCCCTCGAGCTCTGGGACGTGCCGCTGCCCGGGCTGGCGGCGATCCTGCAGAACGAGCCGCCCGGCCTGGCCATCGGCAAGGTGCTGCTGCAGGACGGCTCGATCGTTCTGGGCGTGCTGGGCGAGCCCTTCTTGTGTGAAGGGCAGACCGAGATCACGGCTTTCGGTGGTTGGCGCGGGTACATCGCGCAACGGCAGGCATCGGCTTAGTAGGTAGGCACCCCCTGGCGCGTCGTGCCGGTCGAACGGACACTGCCCGCGGCTCAGTGACAAACACAACGAGGAGACAACATGACCGCTACTGCAAGTGCCGGGCCGGCACGCCTTTGGGTCGCCGGCGACTGGAACGGCTTCTTCGGCCTGTTCACCAACGTATTGCTCAATGTCATCGTGCTCACCGGCCTGTGCCTGGGCGTGGTGCAACTGCCCGCCGACACGGTGTTCGGCCGCATCCTTCCGGCGCTGGGCATCGCGCTGCCGCTGGGCAACCTGTTCTATGCCTACCTGGCATGGCAACTGGGCAAAGCCGAGGGGCGCAACGACGTCACGGCACTGCCCTACGGCCCCAGCGTGCCGCACATGTTCATCGTCGTCTTCCTGGTCATGCTGCCGGTGTACCTGGAGACGAAGAACCCGATGCTGGCCTGGACGGCGGGCCTGGCCTGGTGCTTCATCATCGGCGTCATCGTGCTCGCCGGCGCCTTTGTCGGCCCGGCCATTCGCGCGCTGACACCACGCGCGGCGATGCTCGGTACGCTGGCCGGCATCTCGGTGGCCTTCATCTCGATGCGCCCGGCGTTCCAGATGTGGGAAACGCCGTGGATCGGTCTGGCCTGCTTTGCCATCGTGCTGATTGCCTGGACCGCCAATGTGCGCCTGCCCGGTGGCCTGCCCGGCGGTCTGGTGGCAGTCATCGTCGGCTCGGCCATCGGCTGGGCCGTCTCGCTGGCCGGCTTCAGCGACTACATGCAGCCGGCCGCGGTGGCCAAGTCCTTCGCGCAGTTCGGCCTGCACCTGCCGGCGCTCTCCACCGACGTCTGGACCGGCCTGACCAAGGTGGCGCCGCTGCTGGCCACCGCCATACCGCTGGGCATCTACAACTTCACCGAGGCGATGAACAACGTCGAGAGCGCCTCGGCCGCGGGCGACAACTACAACCTGCGCAAGGTCCTGCTCGCCGACGGCCTGGGCGCGGTGTTCGGCGCCATGCTCGGCAGCCCGTTCCCTCCCGCCGTGTACATCGGCCACCCGGGCTGGAAGTCCGTCGGCGGACGCATCGGCTACTCGCTGGCCACCGGTGTCGCCATCGCGCTGGTCTGCTTCCTCGGCCTGACGGCGTTCCTGTTGGCCATCATCCCGCTGGTGGCGATCCTGCCGATCCTGCTCTACATCGGCCTGGTCATCGGCGCGCAGGCGTTCCAGGCGTCGCCGGCCAAACATGCGCCGGCAATCATCCTGGCGCTGATCCCCAACATCGCCGAATGGGCCAAGACGCAGGTCGATGGCGCGCTGGGCGCGGCGGGCACCTCGGCGGCCGCCGTGGGGATGGACAAGCTGGGTGGCTTCGGCGTGCTCTACAAGGGCCTGGAGTCGGTGGGCGGTGGCTCGGTGCTGGCCGGCATGGTGCTCGGCGCGATGGCCGTCTACGTCATCGACAACAAGATGCGCCATGCCGCCGGCTGGGCCTTTGCCGGCGCACTGCTGGCCTATGTCGGATTGATCCACGGCGCACATCTGGGCTGGAGCGTGTCGCCGCTGGTGGCACTGGGCTACGCGATGTTCGGCGTGACCTGCATCGTGCTCGGTCGCGGGCAGCAAAGCGCTGCCTGATGGTCTGCGGGTGCCGCTGCGGCGGCACCCGGGGTCAGACTTGCAAGGCCTGCAGCGCGCGGCGTGAGTCGCTGACCCAGCCGAACAGCGCGCCCTGGGCCTTGATCATTTCCAGCGCCACACGCTGGAACTCGGCGAAGTACGAGCCGACACAATCGGCCAGCACCACGCACTCATAGCCACGGTCGTTGGCCTCGCGCACGGTGGTCGTGACGCAGACCTCGGTGGTCACGCCGCAGACGATGAGCGACTTGATGCCGCGGTTGTGCAGGATCAGGTCGAAGTCGGTGGCGCAGAACGCGCCCTTGCCCGGCTTGTCGATGACCACTTCACCGGGTAACGGGTAGAGCTCGGGCACGATGTCGTGGCCGCGCTCGCCGCGCACCAGCAGCCGCCCCATCGGCCCCGGGTCGCCGATGCGGATGGCACCGCGCCCGCGCACGATCTTCGTCGGCGGGCAGTCGGCGAGATCCGGGCTGTGCCCCTCGCGCGTGTGAATCACCAGCATGCCCATCGAACGCGCCGCATCGAGCATGCGTTTGCATGGCGCTATCACCGCTTGCAGCGGCGACACGTCGTTGCCCAAGGCCTCGCCAAAGCCACCGGGCTCGACGAAGTCGCGCTGCATGTCGATGATCACCAGCGCCGTGGTCTTGGGTTCGAAGCTGAACTCGTAGGGTTCAGCTTGCATGGTCTGCTGCGGCATGGGGCGTGCTCCCGTGGTCGTGGCGCACATGCTACGCCGGCAATGTCGGGTGACTCGAGCCTTCCTGCGCGGGTGGGGGAAAAGGCATTCGAATTTCCTATCCTCCGATGGGTCGGCGACGCTGTGCTGCGGCCGCTCGGATAATGACTCCGCCGTGGACCTGTTGATTCAAACCAAGCTCTTGCCGCCGTCGCCGACCGCGCCCACGGTCGAGCGCGGCCGGGTCCTTGACCAGCTTCAGCAGACGTTCGACCGCCACGCAGTGCTGGTGGTCGCCCCAGCCGGCTACGGCAAGACCGAACTGCTGGCGCAGTGGTACCGCCGCTGTGCCACCAAGGATCTTCGCGTCGGTTGGATCAGCCTGGAGCAGGAGGACGGTGAGATCGAAGCCTTCCTGCTCTACGCATTGGCCGCTCTGGGCGAGTCGGCCTTGCCATCGGGCAGTTCCGGCGGCATGAGCCGGCGCGCCGCAGTCGCACGGCTGCTGGGGGCCACGCTCACCGATGCGCGGCGCTGCGTGCTCTTTCTGGACGACTACGACCGCACCGGCGGGCGGCTCGACGAGTTGGTCCGTGCGTTGATCGAACGCACCTCGCCGCGCTTGCAACTGGTCATGGCATCGCGTGCCGCGCCGGCCATCGGCCTTGCCGAACTGCGCTCCAAGGGCGAGATCCTCGAGGTCGGTCCGGACGAGTTGCGGATGGGTTTTCTCGAAGCCCAGGCCCTGATGGCGCACGGCGCTCCGCCGGCCAGCCTGACGGCCGGTGACATTGCATTGTTGTTGCAGCGCACCGAGGGTTGGCCGATCGCGCTGCGCATGGCCAGCGACTACATCCGCTCGCACCCGGATGCCGCCGTGCCGCTGACCGGTTTCTCGGGCCGAGCTTTCGAGCTTGCGAACTACCTCTACGAGGCCGTGTTGCGCACCTTGCCCGCCGATGAACAGCAGGTGCTGATGCGTATGGCCTGCCTGCCGCGCATCTGCGGCGAACTGGTCAATGCGCTCACCGACCGTCGCGATGGCGGCGCCATGCTGCACGCACTTTCGCGCAGCAACGTCTTGATGTCGCGGCTGGACGACGAGGGCCAGTGGTACCGCATTCATCCGCTGCTGGCCGAGTTCCTGGTGCAACAGCTGGTGCGCGCCGACGCCCAGGCACTTGGGCAGATGCAGCATCGTGCCGCGCTGTGGTTCGAACGCGAGCGGCTGATGGCCGAGGCCTTGCAGGTCGCGGCGGCCGTGGGCGATCGCACGGTGCTGGCCGGCATCCTCGACCGCGCGGGCGGCTGGCGCCTGTGCCTGGATGGGCGCATCGCGCTGCTGCGCAGCCACCTCGGTCTGATCCCCGACAGCGTGCTGCTGCGACATCCCAGGCTCGCACTGGCGCGCGCGTTGCTGCTGGTCAAGTCCGCCGCAGCCCTGTCGGCTGGCATGTGGCTCGAGCGCGTGCGCCAGGCCAGCCACGATTTCAGCGATGCGCGCGACAGCCAGTCCGACGAGTTCGACGCCCCTCGGCTGGCACTGGAAGCCGAGGTGGTTCGCGTCGGCGTGGCCCGCTACCTGGACGAAGTCGGCGGTCTTGGCTTCGCCGAGGAGCTTCAGCAACTGCGCGAGCGCGTCGATGCGCACGCCGACCCCCACATGGCGGGCATGCTGGACAACTTGATCGCCTACGAGATGCATTGCCTGCGGCGGCATCAGGCCGCGGATGCCGCAGCGGCGCTCGCCTTGCGCCATCTCAGCGGTGCCGGGCTCGACTACAACGCGCTGATGGTCGAGTTCATCCGCTGCGGCACCGCGATCGAGCGGGGGCGCATCGAGGAGGCCCAGCGCCAGCTGTTCGAAGTGCACCGCCGGGCCGAGGATCGTTTCGGCCTTGGCGGCGATCTGGCCGCGGCGTCGGACATGTTGCTGGCCCGCGTGCTGGCTTTGCAAGGCGACGCAGCAGGTGCGCGTGAGCACCTCGATCGATCGCTGTCGCAGGTCGAGGAGCGGGACGCCTGGTTCGATACGCTCTGGGACGGCTATTCGGCCCTGGTGGCCTCAGCCTGGCTGGCCGGTGACGGCAATGCCGCGCTGGCCGCACTGAACCGCGCGCAAGCCCTGGCCGAGCGGCGTGGCCAGGTCCGATTGGCTGCGCGCGTGCAACTGCACCGCATCGACATCTTGTTGCGCCTGCGCCAGCCCGGGCAGGCGGCCGATCTGGCTGCCACGCTCGATGTCGCCGCCGTGGCAGCGCGTTTTGCCGCGACCGACCGCCGGGTCGGCGACGCTGCCCTGCTGACACAGGCACGCCTGGCATTGGCCGAAGGCCGTTGCGTCGAGGCCTTGACCATCATCGAGCCGGCGCTGGCCCGCTGGAGCGCCGAAGGCTCGGCGCTGATGACCATTGAGGCCCTGATCCTGGCCACGCAGGCGCGGCGCGGTGAGTCGAGCGGCGCGGCCGCCACCTTCGATCGGGCCCTGGCCCTGGCCGTGCCTGCCGGGCTGCTGTTGCCCTTCCTCGAGGACGGTGAGGCGCTGGGACCGGTCATCGAGTCGGCCATCGTGCGCAGCGGCGGCCGTGGCGCGCCCAACCTGCGCGCACGCTTTCTGGCGCAGATCGCCGATGCGCTGCCGCGGCTGCGCAGCGGCGCGGCAGCGACGCCGCACGCGCAGGGCCTGAGTTCACGCGAGGCGCAGGTCGCAGCACTGCTGATCCAGGGCTTGAGCAACAAACTCATTGCGCGCGAGTTGCAGGTATCCGAGAGCACGGTCAAGTTCCATCTGCGCAACCTGTACGACAAGCTCGGCGCCCACACCCGCGCCGACGTGGCCCAGCGCCTTCGCGACGCCTGACCCTGCCCGCCTGCCCCTGTCGCCCTGTCCGCCGGCCAGCTTGAGGCTGGTCGGGCAGCTGCCTAAAGTGCGATCCATCGCAATGGGCTTCGGGAGCACAGGGCTGTGTTGAGAGTCGGAGTCGATGTCGGCGGCACCAATACCGACGCCGTGGTCATGCAGGGCCAGCGCCTGCTCGGTGCGCGCAAGTCCCCAACCACGGCCGACGTGACCAGCGGCATCGTCGCTGCGGTCAACGGCGCATTGCAGGCCGCCAGCGTGCGCCCCGAAAGCCTGGCCGCCGTGATGATCGGCACCACGCACTTCACCAATGCGCTGATCGAACGGGCCCGGCTGGCGCCGGTGGCTGTGATCCGCCTGGCCCTGCCGGCGACGGCGGCCGTGCTGCCCTTCGCCGATTGGCCGGACGATCTGGCCGCGGCGCTCGGGCGCCATGTCTACCTGGTCGGCGGCGGCCACGAATACGACGGTCGTGTGCTCGCGCCGCTCGACGAGGCCGAGGTGATCAAGGTCGCCCACGACATGAAGCGCCGTGGTGTCGTGCAGGCCGCCGTGACCGCGGTGTTCTCGCCGGTCAACGCCGCGGCCGAGCAGCGGGCCATCGAGATCCTGCGCCAGGAGCTGCCCGAGGTGGCGGCCTGCGCCTCGCACCGCCTCGGTGGCATCGGCTTCCTCGAGCGCGAGAACGCCGCCATCATCAACGCCGCGTTGTTGCCCGAAGCGCGCCGCGTGATGGCAGCGCTGGGCCAGGCGATGCACCAATGCGGTATCGCGGCCCCCTTCTTCGTAAGCCAGAACGATGGCACGCTGATGGCGCCCGATGACGTGGCGCAATACCCGGTGCTGACGTTTGCCTCGGGGCCGACCAACAGCATGCGCGGCGCGGCCTTCCTGTCGGGGCTCGAGGATGCATTGGTGGTCGACATCGGCGGCACGACCTCCGACGTCGGCGTGCTGGCGGGTGGCTTCCCGCGCCAGGCCGGCATGGCGGTACGCATGGCAGGCGTGCGCACCAATTTCCGCATGCCCGATGTGCTGTCGATCGGTCTGGGTGGCGGCAGTCTGGTGCGCCAACAAGCCGACGGCCAGGTCGTGATCGGCCCCGATTCCGTCGGCTACCGCCTGACCGAACGCGCGCTGGTGTTCGGTGGCGACACGCTGACGACGACCGACATCGCGGTGGCGGCCGGCATGGCAGACATCGGCGATCGTTCACGCGTCGCATCGCTCGACCGCGGCCTGGTCGAGCGTTCGCTGGCGCGCATGAAGACGATGCTCGAAACGGCCATCGACCGGGTGAAGACCAGCGCCACCGCTGTGCCGGTGGTGCTGGTGGGCGGTGGCGTGATCCTGATCGGCGATCATCTGGCCGGCGCATCGAAGGTGATCCGCCCAGAGCATGCCGGCTGCGCCAACGCGGTGGGCGCGGCCATCGCGCAGGTCAGCGGCGAGTTCGATTCGATCCTGCAGTTCGGCGAGGCCACGCGCGAGCAGGCCCTGGCCGGTGCGCGCCAGACGGCGATCGACCGTGCGGTGGCTGCGGGTGCCGCGCCGCAGACCGTGGCGATCTACAGCATCGACGAGGTCCCGATGGCCTACCTGCCCGGCGGCGGCACACGAGTGCACGTCAAGGCGGTCGGTGACCTCGCGCTGGGAGCTTCTCTGTGAGCCGCCGGGCCGCTCCCAAGGCGAACACCGCAGTGCGCAGCACGGAGGTTGCCTGATGAGCCGCCTGCTGCACGTCGAAGACATCGACGACATCGCGCGCGGCGCCGCCGTGATCGGCTGCGGCGGCGGCGGTGACCCCTACATCGGCGCGCTGATGACGCGCCAGGCGATGGCCGGCATGGCGCCGATCACCTTGCTCGACCCGGCCGAAGTGGCCGACGACGCCCATGTGGTGGTGATTGCAGGCATCGGCGCACCGCCGGTGATCATCGAGAAGATCCCCAACGGCAGCGAGTCCGAGCTGGCGTTGCGGCACCTCGAGCGCTTCACCGGCAAGCGTGCGGATCACCTGATGTCGGCCGAGGTCGGCGGCCTGAACTCGCTGTTCCCGCTGGCGCTGGCGGCCAAGCTCGGGCTGCCGGTGGTCGATGCCGACGGCATGGGCCGTGCCTTTCCGAAGCTGGAGATGACCAGCTTTCACATCTTCGGCATCAAGTGCACGCCGATGGCCTTGGTCAACGAACGCGGCGACCTGATGCTGATGCAGACCAGCGACGACCTGCTGGCGGAGCACTACGTCAAGCACCTGGCGGTGGGCATGGGCGGGTTCATGAGCTCGGCCGGCTTCGGACTCTCCGGCGCCGAGGTGAAGCGCGCCGCGGTGCCGGGCACCCTGGGCATCTGCCTGCGCATCGGCCAGGCGATCCGGCAGGCCCGCGAGCGCAAGGACGAGGTCTTCGAAGCTCTGCTGGCCGCGCTGCGTGCCACCGAGTACTACCGGCACGCGCACTTGATCTTCGAGGGCCGCATCACCGATGTCGAGCGCCGCATCACCGGCCGCTGGAGCATGGGCCATGCGCGCATCGAAGGCAGCGCCGGCGTGCTCGAGCTCGTGGTGCAGAACGAATTCATCGTTGCCCGCCGCGACGGCCGCATCGTCACCGTGGTGCCCGACCTGATCGCCGTGCTCGACGAGGACAGCGGGGAAGCCATCACCGCCGAATCGCTGCGCTACGGCCAGCGCGTGAAGGTGCTGGCCTCCAGCGTGCCGCCGATCATGCGTTCGCCTGCCGCGTTGGCGGTGTGGGGGCCGCAGGCCTTCGGCATCGACGAGCCCTTCGTTCCGATCGAACAACTGGTGCGGCAATCCTGACGCACTCCACCGTGCACAACAAGGAGACGACGATGAGCATTCGCAAGAAGATCGCCCCCGCGCCGCTGGCCCGCGCCGTGCGCCTGGCGCTGCTCGGAAGCCTGGCCGCGCAGGGGGCCGCATGGGCCCAGGACGCGCAGATCGAGCGCGTCGAGGTCACAGCGCAGCGCCGCCTCGAACCGCTGCAGGACGTGCCGGCGGCCGTCAACGCGCTGACCGCGCGTCAGCTCGAAGCGCGCGGCATCACGTCGACGCAGGACTTCGTCGACCGCATCCCGAACATGTCCTTCGATACCTCGTACACGCACCTCAACTCGTTCGTCGTGCTGCGCGGCGTCACGCAGATCAACAACGCCGATTCGCCGGTGGCGATCATCGTCGACGGCGTGCCGCAGAACAGCCAGAAGCAGTTCCGCATGAACCTGTTCGACGTCGAGCGCATCGAGGTGCTCAAGGGCCCGCAGGGCGCGCTCTACGGCCGCAATGCGCTGGGCGGTGCCGTGAACATCGTGACGCGCGCGCCGACCGACAAGTTCGAGGGCTTCGCCGGCGTCAGCCTCGGCAACGGCTCGGACCGCAGCATCAATGGCGGATTCAGTGGTGCACTGCAACCGGGCGTCGCCTTCTTCCGCCTGGTGGCGCAGGACCGCTCGTCCGACGGCCTGATCGAAAACACCTTCCTCAAGCAGAAGGTCGACGGCATCGACCACGATCGCCTGGTGCGCGGCAAGCTCAACTTCGTGCTCGGCAACGATGTCACGATCGACCTGCGGGCAGGCCACAACGACTTCCGCGCCGGTGCAATCCGCGACGGCACTCCGCCGCGCGCCGATGCCATCGTCAACCCGCGCACCAACATCCCCGGCAAGTCCTGGGGCACGGTGTCCGACCTGTCTGCAAAGATCGATTGGCAGACCGCCGCGGGCACGTTGACCTCGATCACCGCCCATACGCGCCTGAAGGAATTGGTGCGCGGCGACCTCGACTTCAGCAATGCGACCGACCTGCCCGGCGGCTTTCTCGGCTTTGGTTTCCAGGCCGGGCAGGGCCAGGACCTGAACCTCAGGATGACCAGCCAGGAGCTGCGCCTCACGTCCCCCGACAAGGGCAGCGTGCGCTGGATCGGCGGCCTGTACTACCTGCGCACCGAGCGCGAACTGACCACCCGCGCCTTCATCGACGTGAACTCGAGCCGCGACCAGATCGACGTGCCGGCGCAGGTGATCCTGCGTCTGGCCGAAAGCAACCGCAACACAGCCACCGCCCTTTTCGGCCAGGTCGACATGGACCTGGGCAGCCGTGACTTCACGCTGTCGGCCGCCCTGCGCTACGACCGTGACGCGCGCACCCAGAACGATCTGGTGACCAACGTCAAGCGCGACATCAGCTTCAATGCGGTGCAACCGAAGTTCACACTGACGCGCAAGTTCAGCCGCGATGCGCTGGTCTATGGCACCTACAGCACGGGCTTCCGCTCAGGCGGCCTCAACGCCCCCGGGCTGCCCGACTTCAAAGACGAGCACCTGAAGAACTACGAGATCGGCACCAAGAACACCCTGCTCGGCGGCTCGATGGTGCTCAACGCGGCGCTGTTCGAAGCGCGCTCGCGCGACTTCCAGTACTTCTTTGTCGACGTCGTGCGAGCGGCGCAGATCATCGGCAATATCGACCGCGTGCGCATGCGCGGAGCCGACATCGACCTGCGCTGGCGCGTCACGCGAGACTTCGAACTCGATGCCGGCCTGGGCATCACCGACAGCATCATCAAGGCCAACACCAGCCTGCCCGACACCGTGGGCAAGCACACGCCGAAAAACTCGCCGCTGAAATTTACGTTCGGGGCACAACATGAATGGCGCCTCGCTGGCGGCAGCAACCTGTTGGCGCGCGTGGACCTCGAGCACCGCTCGAAGAAGTACTGGCACGCCGACAACCTGGACGTCCAGCCCGGGCTCAGCCTGCTCAACGCGCGCCTGGCGTGGAACGGCGTCGGCGACCGTTGGTCGGTCGCTCTGTGGGGCAAGAACTTGACCGACGAGAAGTACTACGCAGACGTGAATGCGCCGCGCTACTCCGGACTGCCCTACCTGCTGGGCTGGCTCGCGCCGCCGCGGACCTACGGCGTCGACGCCAAGTTCCGTTTCTGACCTTGAACGCCGAGGAGCAGTCCACCCAGGTCGGCTGGTTCGGCCTGGCGACGATCTGGTTCGGCGGCATCATCAGCGTACCGGCGCTGCTGATCGGCAGCCTGCTCGTTTCGGGCTTGCCGTTCTGGCAGGCGATCGGGCTGGGCGCCCTCGGCTTTTCGTTGGTGGCGCTGGTGATGGCGCTGCTGGCGCCTCACGCCGTGGCCCGGCGCGCGAATACCGTGACGCTGGCTGCCCAGGCTTTCGGCAGCAACGGCGCGGCGCTCGTCATCGGCGTTGTCGTCGGCCTGTCGCTGATGGGCTGGTTCGGCGTACAGACGGCGATCGCCGGTGCGTCGCTGGTCAGGATTCTCGAGTTGGAGTTCGCGCTGAAGTGGCCCTTGCCGGCGACCTCGTTTCTGCTCGGTCTGGCCATGATGCTGACCGCGGTGCTCGGCTTTCGCTGGCTCAAGTGGCTGAATTTCATTGCGGTGCCCTGCAAGGTCTTTCTCGTCGTCTATGGGGTCTTTGTGGCCTTGCGGGGCGGCGGCTGGGCGCTGTTGGCCGAGCACCAGCCCGATCCGGCGCAGGCGATGGATGCGTTGACCGCCATCGGGCTGGCGATCGGATTTATCGCCGTGGGCGGCGTCATCTCGCCCGACTACTCGCGACACGCCCGCACGGTGCGCGATGGCGTGATCGGCTGTGTGCTGGGACTGATTCCCGCAGCCACGCTGCTGGCGGCAGCCGGCGCGCTGCTGGCGGTGGCGCAACGCACGCATGACATCGTCGACATCTATGCCCGCCTGGGCATGCCGCTGCTGGCGCTGACGGTGCTGATCATCGCCACCTGGACCATCAACGTCATCAACGTCTATTCGGCCGGCCTCGCGCTCAATGGTCTCGTGCACGGCACCCCGCGCACGCGCCCCTGGGCCACCCTGGCGGCCGGCGTGATCGGCTCGGCGCTCGCCGCCGCTGGCATCCTGGGCCAGTTGACGGGCTTCCTGTCCCTGCTCACGCTGACCGTCACGCCCATTGCCGGCGCCATGGTGGCTGCACTCTGGCTGAAACGTGGAGCGGCAAGCGATGTGAGCTGGCATGCACCGGGCCTGGTCGCCTGGGCTGCCGGCGCCGGCGGCATGCTGTTGATCGACCACCCGATGCGCCATCTGCTGGGCCCGGTGGTGGCAGCGGCGGTGTTCGCGCTGTGGTCACGGCGCGATTGATGGGTGTGCTTTGCGTCCGTGCTGCAGTTGGCAACCGTCCTTCAGGAAGTAGGTCAGGCCCAGTTCAGGCCCGCGCGGGTCAGGCGTCGCATTGGGCGGTGAGCGTGTTTCACGGGGCAAGCACGAGCAATCGAGGGAAGTGGCTTCTATATCCGCCGGGGTCGCGGGTCAAGACGCTCAAATTCGATACAGCAGCATGCGCCCCAATGTAGAAGTCTGGCAACGGAAGCTGCTTGCTCCCGCCTCGGCGCCGATATGCAGCGAAGGCTCGGGCGGTCAGGGCAGCGCAGGCCCAAGGAAGTGGGCTGCGCAAGGTTTCGTAGACGTCCAGCAGACTATCGAGAGCAGCGACATCTGGATCAGGCACAAGCAGCTCTGTGTAGATGATCAGATTCACATGCAATGGAGACCGCTCGCTGCAGGCTTGCAGCTGTTCGACTGCCCAGTCGTGCCAGGGGCTTGCCCGGTCTATGCAATCAACCCAGATGTTGGTGTCGACAAGAACTCCGGCGCTGCCGTCATAGCTGAGAAGGCTAGCGGCGGCCACGTTTCGGAGCGCTTTTGTCGCCGCGCAGGAAGTCCATGATTTCGTCTGCGCCCAACTGGCGGAACTCGGCGCTGAAGCTGGCACGGACGCGAGCCGCGGCTAGACGAAGCCGAGCTCGCCGATCGTTCTTCACGCTCGTTGCGAGTGGTGTGATGACGATCTTGCTGCCTTCCAAGCTGAAGGACACTTCGCTGCCAGGAGCGACACCGGCTGCGAGCCGAATGTGCTTCGGGATGGTGACTTGGCCTTTGTCGGTGACGAGCATGGCGCTTGGCTTCTGAAGGTAGGAAAAGGAAGTGGGAATCCTACCAGCGAAGCGCTGAAAGTCGCTTGGCGCGAACTTTCACGTTAACGGCCGCATAGCCGCTGGCCGAACCGGCACGGCACACTGGCACCGCGGCCAGACACCGCAAATGAGGACCGTGAATGGAAGCGAAGTGGCTCGAAGACTTTCTCAGCGTGGCCCGCACCGGCAGCTTTTCGCTGTCGGCC
>JANNQO010000252.1:0-12957 GCA_031400795.1 Rubrivivax sp.
ACGCCAGCTGCTCGACCGCAACGCGCCTTCGCTGCTCAACGCCGCGCAGCAGCGCTGGTACGGCTGGGACGGCGCCAGCGACAGCCTGTGGAGCCAGGCGCTGCGCGTGATGCAGGAGCCGCGCGAGTTCGCGGCCACGCCTGAGCAGCTGCATCGGCTGGTAAAAAACGACCGCGAGCTGAACTGCCGCCGGCGGCAGGTCTTCCGTGGCGTCGACGCGATGAACCCCGAGCGCACGATGGTGCAGATGGCGCAGGCGATCGGTGCCTACGTCGGCACGCTGCAATCGCCGCGCACGCCGTTCGATGACTTCCGCGACGCGCTCGAACGCGGCGACCGAGCCGCCGCCGCACGCTATCCGCTGGACGCGCAACGCGGCGCGCGCCTCTTCGTCGGCCGCGCCGGCTGCGCGCTGTGCCACCTCGGGCCGCTCTTCACGAACGGCGAGTTCGCCGACATCGGCATCCCGTTTTTCGTACGTCCGGGCGTCGTCGATGCGGGGCGCCACGCCGGCATCGCTGAACTGAATGCGAGCCGCTACAACCTGCTCGGACCCTGGTCAAACGTGCGCGATGGCGAGGCGGCGATCAAGACGCGTCATGTGCACGCCGAGCACCGCCACTTCGGCGAGTTCAAGGTGCCGAGCCTGCGCCACGTGGCGCTGACCGCGCCCTACATGCACGACGGCAGCCTGGCCACGCTGGCCGAGGTGGTGCGCCACTACGACCGCATCGACCTCGAGCGGCTGCATGCCGACGGCGAGCGCATCCTCGCGCCGCTGTATCTGAGCGAAGGCGAGCGTGCCGACCTGGTGGCTTTCCTCAGGAGCCTGGGCGAGACGCCGATCGACACGCCGCGCGTCGTCTCGCGGCCGTGCCGGTGATGCGGCGCCGCGATTGGCTCGCGCTGCCCCTCGCGTCGGCCGGTTGGGCCGGCGCCGCCGCGAGCGCTGCCGGCCGAATCGAACGGCACCCGGCCTTCGCCTCCGCGCATGTGCAGCCGCGCGACGTGCGCGTCTGGCTCCCGCCGGGCCGCGGGGGGGCGCGCCGCCACCCGGTGCTGTACCTGCATGACGGCCAGCACCAGTTCAGCGGCAGCGGCATGAAAGGCGGCTGGCGCGCCGACGAAGCCGCGGCGCAGCTCATCGAACGCGGCGACATCGCACCCGTGATCCTGGTCGCGGTGGCCCACGGCCCGGATCGCATCGGCGACTACACCCCGGTGGCGATGCAGCGCGAGGGTCGTTCGATGGGTGGTGGCGCGGCGGCCTATGCGCGCTTCCTGATCGAAGAACTCAAGCCTTTCATCGACCGCCGCTACCGCACGTTGCCCGGCGCGAAGCAGACCGCGCTGGGTGGCTCGTCGCTCGCCGGCCTGGTGACGATGTGGATGGTGCTGAAGCATCCCGAAACCTTCGGTGCCGGGCTCGTCGTCTCACCGTCGGTGTGGTGGGGCGGCGAAGCGATCCTGCGCGACGTGGCTGCAGCAACACCGGCGGCGCGGCGCACCCGAGTCTGGCTCGACATCGGCCTCGAAGAAGGCGCCGAAGCCGTGGCCGGTGCGCGCCGCCTGGCGGTTGCGCTGCGTGGCCAGGGCTGGCGCGAAGACGGCGCGGCGCCGCAGCTCGCCTACACGGAGGCCGAAGGCGCTGCTCACCACGAGCCCGCCTGGGCCGCGCGCTTGCCGCAGATGCTGCGCTTCCTCCTCCAGACGCGCTGATCCGGGTTCAGACCCGATCAGCTCAACGCCGTGAAGATCTGCGCCAGCGTCAGCTCCACCGACCCCGACACGGTGCCCACCAGCGAGACGCTCAGATCCGCCAGGCCCGCCGTGGCGCCGTTCTCGACGTAGTAGATCGAGACCGCGGTGTTCGCCGCATCGCCGGCCGCGCCGGTCGGGTCAATGGTCACCGCGACGACGCAGCGTGCACCATCGGCGATGACGAAGCGTCCCGCCGCCGGCACGGTGGCGAAGTCGCTCGCGGCGAGCGATCCCAGCGCCTTGTTGAAGACGAACTGGGCGGTGGTCGGCGGGCCGACGAAGGTGCCGCCGGTGGCTCCGTTGATCGACGGCGCCGCAGCTGTGATGGCGCCTGCGGCGAAAGCCGTCGCATCGAGCTTGTCGACACCGGCGACGAAGCCGACGATGGCATCGCGGCCGTTGGCAGCGCCGGTACGCTCGAAGACGTAGCGGTCGGCACCGCCGGCGCCGTCGAGCACGTCGTCGCCGCCGCCGCCGCGCAACACGTCGTCGCCGGCACCGCCGATGAGCCCGTCGCCGGCGGCGCCTCCCCACACCGTCGCGCCGGCACCGGCGGTGGTGTCGACGATGGTGATCGACAGCACCGAGTCGACCGGTGCCACGGTGCTGGCCTGCGTCGAGTGCACGAGCCCGCCGGCGCTGAGCACGCTGCCGCTGTAGTTGAAGAGCAGCGTCGCGCCGGCCTTCAGCGTGCCGGAATCGAGGTCGAAAATCAGCGCGCTGCCCTTGTCGGTCGACGCGCTGGTGAGCACCAGCGCCTCGAACAACGATACCGACGACAGCGTCGCCAGCTTGCCGACGACCAGTTCGTCGTCGGTGCCAGCGGTGCCGATGACCGTGAGCGGCGTGAAGGCCGTGACCGCCGACAGATCGAGCACGTCGAAGTCGAAACCGAACCCCGGAGACGGCCCGGTCAGCGTCACCAGGTTGACCACCGCCACCGCGCCGCCCACCGCGGCCGAGCCGAGCGCTTCGGTGCGCAGGCGCACGGTGTCGTGGTCGGCAGCGGCGGCGTCGATCAGGCGCGGGCTGCCGCCGGTGGCGCGCAGCAGGGTGTCGATGGCGTAGACATCGTCACTCGCGCCGTTGTCGTTGAGCAGCTCGAAGCCGCGCAGCTCGAGCGCCGCACCGCCGCTGGCCGCAGCCAGGCGCACACTGGCACCATCGCCGCCCGGGACGGCAAGCCCGAGCTCGAACCACTTCGGCTGCGCCGTCGAGCCGAAGCTCACGGCGTCTTCGGCGTCCTGCGTCGCGATGAGCACGAGCTTGCCCGCGGCGATGGCGTTGTCGGGTGTGTGCGAGCTGTTCAGCGTCGTCGTTCCCGGCACCGGCGTGGCGCCGTCGCCTTCGGTGAAGGTGATGGTCGCCTGCGTGCGGCCGCTGGCGTTGCTGTCGTCGGCGAGGTTCGTGCTCGCAGTCCACGGCGTGATCGCGACTTCGGCCAGCAGGCTGCGCGTCAGCTCGTTGTAGCGCACGGTGTTCGTTCCGCCGCGCAGCAGGTTGGTGCGCGCTTCGCCGGACTGCACGCCGGTGAAGATCAGCGTCTCGTTCCGGTCGCTGCCCTGCACCATGCTCCACAGCGCCGCGGGCGTCACCGCGCCGTTGGTGCCGCCGTCGCGATACTCCAGCAAGCTGCGTGATGACGTCGCGCCGGTGCCGATGTCGATCATCTCCACACGATGCCGCGCCCGATCGAGCGTCGCATCGATGTCTGTGGCGGGGTTGAAGTTGCGGCTGAACGTCAGCTGCCACGCGACGTTCGATGCCGTCAGGTCGATCACGCCACCGCCGGCCGACGCGACCACCTCCTCGACGTTCTTCAGCGTGTCCATGCGGTCGGTGGCGCTGGCGAAGTCGTTGTTGATGCCGTCGTTGTTGACCAGGATGTACTGCGTCGTCGCCGCCACCGAGGCGTTGAACAGCGCGACGATGCGGCCGGTCTCCGCGCTGTAGTCGACCCGGTCGAGCATCGCGCCCAGGTCGAACGTGAACAGGCTCTGGTTGCTGAGCTGTGGCAGATTGCCGCGCTCGGCGCTCTGGTTGCCCGTGTTCAGCGGCGCGCCGGCGACTGCCCCGCTGGCCTTCAGCGCCGCCACCGTCATGCGCGTGGCGATGCCGCCGGACTGGTTCAGCAGATCCACCGTGAGGTAGCTGTCCAGCGGGATCTCGCCGATCTCGGGTGTCGGCGGCAAGCTCGCACCGCCGTTGGGCATGGCGTCGGCAATGATCACCGTGTCGGGGCCGCCGGTGCTCGGGGTCAGGCTGGTGTCGACGATCGTCGTGTCGATCTGCGCAGCGATGCTGCCCAGCGTGTTGTTCACCGTCAGCCGCAGCGTCTCGGGGCCTTCGGTCAATGTATCGGTGGCGAAGGTCAGCGTGAGCACGCCGAAGCCGGCGGCGTCGACGTTGATCGTGCCGGCGAGCGTGCCCGCGACGATGTCGGCGGCGGTGATGCCGGTGCCGGTGATCGCATACGGCAGCGCCGTGCCGGGCGCGACGTTCGTCGTGGTCAGCGTGTAGCTGACGCTGCCGCCTTCGTCGCGGCTGGTCGCGGTGGCGCTCAGCGCGTAGGTCGGTGTCGGCGGTGCGGGCGTGCGGCTGGTGTCGTTCACGATCACCTCGGCCAGGGCGAGGCCGCCTGCAAGCGTGATGCGCAGCGTCTCGTTGCCCTCGGTGCGCGCATCGGCGACGAGCGGGATGCTGACGCTGGCGCGGCCGTTCGCGTCGACCGTCATGACACCCGAGAGGCCCCCGACGATCGTGTCGCCGCTGTCGATGCCCGTGAGCGTGTAGCCGAAGCTGGTGTTCACCGCGACGTTCGTCGTCTGCAACGTGAAGACGATCGAGCTGCCTTCGTCGACGCTGGCCGAGCCCGCCGTGAGCTGGTAGGTCGGCGGCACCAGCGGCGCGAGCAGCTGCGTGAAGCCCTGCTGATCCCACAGCGCACCAGCGGGAGATTGCGAGAACAGCGCCGCAGTCTCGGTGCGCGCGGCGAGCGAGGTCTTCAGCGCCAGCAGGTTCGCATCGCTGCCGGCGTAGCGTTCGATGTACTGCACCACGCTCCAGGTGAGCGCGCCGCGGCTGGTGTGCGCCGGGATCAACTCGAGCACGGCCGTGACCCAGCCTGACTTCACCGCGGCGCTGACGCTGGTGCCCACGCTCAGGTTGTCCACCAGCGCCGTGGCGAAGGTGCTGTTCGACGAAATGTTCGAATAGGCGGTGAACGGCGACTGCGCCACCGGGTAGTTGAAGAGGAAGTCGAGCAGCCCGGGCGCGCCGCCGCTGCTGGCGATCTGGCTGGCGCCCCAGACCACGATGTCGGCGGTGGGTGCCGAGCGGAACGCGTAAGCGAACAGCTTGACGACGGCAGCGGCGTTGGGTGTCAGGTTGTCGATGGCGGCCATGCATGTCTCCCCAGAGTGTTGACGGTGAAGCGGTGGCGCATCATCGCAAGTGCGTTGACTGCGTCAGCAGTGCCAGCAGGTCAGTCTCGCGTTCGGGCGCCAGGCCGACCGCGGGTGGTGGTGGGTCGCCCGGCGCGGCGTTGGCGGCGCCGGCCATACGGGCCCAGGTCGCGGTGTCGGCCAGGGTCTGCACGAGCGGCCGGCAGCGCAGCCCCAACGTCCGCGCGGCGTTCACGTTGACCTCCAGCAGGCCGCGCGATGCGGTGGGCAACCACAGCGGCAGGTCGGACCAGGGTGTAACACCATGTTCCAACAGCCAGGCTTCGTCGGCCCAACGCAGCGTGGTGCCTGCGGGGGCCAGCGTTTCGCGCGCTTGTTCGAGCCACTCGCCGATCGTCATCGGCGCCTCGGGTCCGGTGGCGTTGAAGACCCCGCTCGCGTTCTGCTCTGCCATTGCCAACATCCATGCCGCCAGGTCACGCACGTCGATGAACTGCACCGGTGCCGCCGGGTCGCCCGGCGCCAGCACCTCGCCGCCGCGTTGCATGCGCGCCAGCCACCAGGTGAAGCGGCCGGTCGGGTCGTGGGGGCCGACGATCAGGCCGGGGCGAACGATCAGCGTCGCCGCGCCGAAGCATTGCAGCGCTGCTTCTTCGCACAGCCGCTTCAGTCCGCCATAGGTCTCGCCGGTCACGGTCTCGGTGAGCGGATCGGCCAGCACGGCGGTGTCGGCCCGTTCGTCCATGCCGGCCCGGGACAGATCGCTGTAGACGCTGATCGATGAGACGAGCTGGTAGTGGCCGACGCGCCCGGCCAGCCGCGCGGCCAGGCTGCGCACCTGGCGCGGCACGTAGGCGCTGGTGTCGATCACGGCGTCCCAGCGCTCCTCGCTCAGCACCGTCAAGTCGGCATCACGGTCGGCGATCAGGTGCCGGGCCTGCGGGAAGAGGTCGGGCCCGCTGCGCCCGCGGTGCAGCAGGGTCAGCTCATGGCCGCGCTCGAGCGCCTGCTCGGCGACATGCCGCCCGAGAAACTTCGTGCCTCCGATGATCAACAGCTCCATCGCGGGCACTGTAGCCGCTGGCCCCTCAGCTGTTGGCGCCGACATGTTGAGACCGACGTTAGTTTCGGTTGCCCATGATCCTCTACGCCCACGCCTCTCCCAGCGCCTTCGCCTGCTGCAGCACCAGCTCCACCGCTGCATCCTGCTGATCTGGCGGGTACTTGTACTTGCGCAAGATGCGCTTGACCATCAACCGCAGCTTGGCCTGCACGCTCTCACGCGCGGACCAATCCACGGTCAGGTTCTTCCGCAGGTTCTCGGCCAGCTCGTGGGCGATCTTTTTGAGCGTCTCGTCGGTCAGTTCACGCACGGCCGATTCGTTGTTGACCAGCGCGTCGTAGAAGCGCACCTCGTCTTCGGTCAGGCCCAACTGCTCGCCGCGCGCCGCGGCTTCGCGGAACTTCTTCGCCATCTGCACCAGCTCTTCCATCACCTGCGCGGCTTCGATGGATCGGTTCTGGTAGCGCTGCACCACGTCGCTCAGCATGTCCGAGAACTTCTTGTTCTGGACCACGTTGCCGGCAAAGCGTGACTTGATCTCGCCTTCGAGCAGTCGCTCCAGCAGTTCGACCGCCAGGTTGCGCTCGGGCAGGTTACGCACGTCGGCAAGGAAGGCGTCGTCGAGGATGCCGATATCGGGCTTTTCCAGGCCCACGGCGTCGAAGATGTCGACCACCTCTTCCGAGACCACGGCCGAGCTGATGATCTGGCGGATGGCCAGTTCGCGGGCCTCGTCGGTTTTCTTCTGCTGGCTGATCTCGCGCTTGGTCAGGATCACCTTCACCCCCTGGAAGAACGCGACCTCCTCTCGCACTGCCTTGGCCTCGTCGAGCGTGCAGCACAACGTGAACGCTCTGCTCATCGCCAGCGCCAGGTCGCAGAAGCGCTTCTTGCCGTCCCGTCCCTGCGAAGAAGACAGGCCCAGCACGAAGTTGGCAGCGCCGGCCAGCGTCTTGTGGCCGCCGGTCAGAAAGTCGCTGTAGTCGAAGCCATGGCCCGCAGTTATGTGGTTCGTGCCGGCCAGCATGCCGCGCAGCGCGTCCAGCTTTTCGGCCAGCACGCTGTACGCCTCGTGCGCATCCACCGTGGGCCGGCCTCGACCCTTGCTCGCGGTGTATTCCTTCAGCGCCGACTTCAGCTCGTTGGCGATGCCGATGTAGTCCACCACCAGGCCGCCCTGCTTGTCCTTGAACACCCGGTTCACGCGCGCGATGGCCTGCATCAGGTTGTGGCCCTTCATCGGCTTGTCGATGTACAGCGTGTGCACGCACGGTGCGTCGAAGCCGGTCAGCCACATGTCGCGCACGATCACCATGCACAGGGGGTCGCTCGGGTTCTTGAAGCGTTTTTCCAGCCGCTTCTTCACCGGGGCGCTGTAGATGTGCGGGCGCAGCAGCGCCTTGTCGCTGGCCGAGCCGGTCATCACGATCTTGATCGCGCCTTGTTCCGGATCGGCGCTGTGCCAGTCGGGCCGCAGAGTCACGATCTCGTTGTAGAGATGGACGCAGATGTCGCGGCTCATCGCGACGACCATCGCCTTGCCCGATTGAGCCTTGCCGCGCTCCTCGAAGTGCGCCACCAGATCGGCCGCCACGCTGGTGATGCGGGGCTCGGCGCCGACCACCTTCTCCAGCGCCGCCCAGCGGCTCTTCAGCTTGGCCTGCTGGCTCTCTTCTTCGTCCTCGGCCAGCTCGTCCACCTCGTCGTCGATGGTCGCCAACTCGTCGGCTTTCAGGCCCAGTTTGGCCAGGCGCGACTCGTAGTAGATGGCCACGGTCGCGCCGTCTTCCTTGGCCTGCTGCATGTCGTAGACGCTGATGTAGTCGCCGAACACAGCGCGCGTGTCGCGGTCCGCGCCCGACACCGGCGTGCCGGTGAATGCCACGAAAGTGGCCTGCGGCAGCGCGTCGCGCAAGTGCTGGGCATAGCCCGCCTCGTAGCGCTCGAGGTGGCGCGCTGCGCCCTCGGCCACATGCAGCTTGCGGGTCTTGAGCCTGGCCTCGAAGCCGTATTGCGTGCGGTGCGCCTCGTCGGCGATGACCACGATGTTGTGCCGATCGGAAAGCAGCGGGTACGCGTCTTCGTCCTCGCCCGGCATGAACTTCTGGATCGTTGCGAACACGATGCCGCCCGAGGGCCGGTTGGCCAGCAGCGCTCGCAGTTGCTGCCGCGTTACCGCCTGTACCGGCTGCTCGCGCAGCAGGTCTTGCGCCAGAGAAAACACGCCGAACAACTGGCCGTCGAGGTCGTTGCGGTCGGTGATGACGACGATGGTCGGGTTCTCCATCAGCGGCTCTTGCATCACCCGCGCCGCAAAGCAGGTCATCGTGATGCTCTTGCCGCTGCCCTGGGTGTGCCACACCACGCCGCCCTTGCCGCGCAAGCTGGACGCGCCACCGGGGCGCGAGGCTGCGATCACCTGGACGATCGCGGCGCGCACCGCATGGAACTGGTGGTAGCCGGCGATCTTCTTGACCAGGCCGCCGTCGTCCTCGAACAGCACGAAGAAGCGCAGGTAGTCCAGCAGATACGCCGGGGCCAGCACGCCGCGCACCAGCGTCTGCAGCTCGTTGAACTGGCCCAGCGGGTCGAGCGTGACGCCATCGATCGTGCGCCATGCCATGAAGCGCTCGGTATCGGCCGACAGTGAGCCCAGCAGCGCGTCGGTACCATCCGAGATCACCAGCACTTCGTTGTACTGAAAGGCGTCGGCGATCTGTTCCTTGTAGGTCTGGATCTGTTGAAACGCCTTCCACACATCGGCGTTCTGATCCGCAGGGTTCTTCAACTCGATCAACACCAGCGGCAGGCCGTTGACGAACAGGATGATGTCGGGCCGGCGCGTGTGGTGCGGGCCGGTGATGGAGAACTGGTTGACTGCCAGCCACTCGTTGCGCGCTGGTGCGGCCCAGTCGACGAGCCTGACGAAGTCGCCCCGCGTTTCGCCATCGTGCTGGTACTGCACCGGCACGCCCGTGACCAGCAGCCGATGGAACTGCCGGTTCGCGGCCAGCAGCACCGGTGTGCCCAGATCGACCACTTGTTTGACCGCATCGTCACGCGCCGCCTGCGGCAGGTGGGGGTTCAGCGCCGCAACGGCCTGACGCAGGCGCTCGATCAGCAGCACCTGGCGGTAGTCGCCGCGTTCAGGGGTGCTGCCATCAGGCGCCAGTTCAGGGCCATACCGGTGCTGGTAGCCCACGTCGGCCAACCAGCCCAAGGCCTCCTGTTCGAGCTGGTCTTCGGTCACAGGTGAAAGCTCAGACCGTCAGCAGCCTGGCACCATCGACCTTGGCCGCTGCCTTGTCGAAGGTCCACAACGGTTGTTCGCCGGCCATCAGCGCAAGGGCTGCATGCAGGCAATCGGCAAAATCTGCGGTGCCGTCCGCGTATTGCCCGAGACCGGCCTCCACCGCGCCTTCGGACTCGAAAGCCAGCTCGAATGAGCGCAGCAGCCCGAACAAGGATTGCAGCACGGCAGCTTTGTCGAAGCTGAAGGAGGAGCGCAACACCCACTCCAGCTCCAGCACCACCGTGACGGGCACAAACAAGGCAGCGCCGGCCTCGACAGCGCTGCGCATCAATCGGGTGGCGGCGGCGCCCTGCCGGGCATCGTCCTGCACCAGGAAGCGCACCAGCACATTGGTGTCCAGCGCGGCCACGCTCAGCGCCAGGGATTCATGTCGTCGATGGCGACCGGCTTCTTCTTGGGTGACTTCAGGCTGCCGGCCAGATCGAGCACCGAATGTGTCTTGGCCCGGACGATGAGTCGGCCATCAGGCAAGACATGCCACACCAGCCGCGTGCCCGGGCCGGCGCCGAGTTGCTCGCGCACTTGCCGCGGCACGGTGGTCTGGCCCTTGGCGGTGATGGTGGATTCGGACATGGCGGCTCCTTACGAACGAAGCAATCGTAAGGCACTTCGAGGGGCGCCGCAAATTGCGCGCGCCGTGGCTTCGTGGCGGATCAGGTCGCCAGCGCCTCGGCTTGCGGCAGGCGAAGTTGGCCGGAGATCAGGCGAGGGAGCAGGGTGTCGCGGAGGGTGGCGAGGGTTTGGGCGCTGGCCTGGTTTTCGTGAATCCGGGCCCAGAGCGGCGACACCGTGGCGCTGAAGGCCGCCTTCAACAAAGCGGGCGGATTGAGCACGGGGTAGCTCGGAAACTGCTTGAGAGCGATACGGTTCACGGTGGCGCCATGAATCGTGTGCCGCTCG
Source organism: Rubrivivax sp. (assembly GCA_031400795.1). Lineage (GTDB taxonomy): Bacteria > Pseudomonadota > Gammaproteobacteria > Burkholderiales > Burkholderiaceae_C > Rubrivivax. The sequence continues at coordinate 10,442 of JANNQO010000252.1, forward strand.
AGGAGCCGCTGAAACGGCGCGGAAATGAACTGATGAAAGAGGAAGTGCGTATCAACGCTGCCCATCGCCGGCCGAATGAGCGCAAGCCGCCGACCCAGGCAACAGCGAAGACCGTGCGGAATGATGGCGAAGAAGCCCAGCGTCGCTTCGTAGCTGAAGACGATGTCTCCCGCCCGCGGCAGCACACGGCGTGTCCACTGCGCGAAGTCGGCTTCAGCGATATGCCGTACGTCGCCAAATTCAAGGCCAGAGCCCGTCAGGTTCTTGATCCCCAGGAAGACCGGGCCGTCATCGGCCTCAGGCGGGGTGGCGTGCGGGCCGTCGTAGATGCCTTCGACGACCCGACCTACCGGCTCAGCCGGCCAGCCGCGCGGCACTGGCCCGAGCGCCGACTCCTCAAACGCTTCCGGGAACAAGGCCGCCGTGGCTTCGTCAATGCCGGCCGGGGTGAGGCCTTGGCTCTTGGCGCGAACGGGATCGAAGCCGACGAACCACGACTTGAACAGCGCCTGCGCGATGGCTTCGAGGGTGGCGTTGGTCTCGCGCAGGAGGGCGATTCGGTCGTCGAGGGAACCCAAGACCGAAATGACAGCGTCCTGATCGCGCAGACTCGGTGCTGCCACCTGCATGGTCTTGGCGGCGCCGACGTTGAAGTGCTGTTGCACCGCGCCGACCGTGTGCGACGCAATGTGATGGGCTGCTATTGAGTTGACCCAGTAGCAAAGGAAGCGGGGCCGGAGTGAACCACCGCAGCGTGCGATCACAAGGTCAGAACAGTTGGCATCGTGAAGCCAGTCTGGAATGACCGCGCACGTGCCAGGCTTGCCTGTACGAACGATAGCCACGTCGCCAGGCCGGAGTGCCGACTTCTTGATGCGTCGATGGAATTCAGCACTGACGAATTTCAGGTCAGTCTTGTTGATTCGATACGGTTCAACATTAAGTGACCGCAAAAACGGTACACCCGAATCAACGTACTCGGAAGCCATCGGACCAACGTAGCCCACGGTCACCTCCTCGGCGAGTTCGTCGAGTGCGCGCAGTGGCCAGTCAGAACTCATGTCCCACCCACACCCTCATCCACCCCCAACTCCCCCAACGCCCGCCGCAAGAACGCCTCCATCTCGCTGGCCGCCGGCAAAGCAATCTGATACCGGGACACGATCAGGAACTGCTGCAGGCGGTCGAGCAAGGCGTTTTCCAGCTTGCGTTCGGTCATCACCTCCTGCGGGTGCAGGCCGAGGAATTCGAAGACATAGGGGTCGCGGATGACGTGCTGCGGGCTTTGCGGCTCGGCTTGGCTGTGCGTCAGCCGCGCCAGCGCATCCTTGTCGGTCGACAGGCCGCTGCGCTCGAAATACTGGGTGGCGATCTGGCGCTTGAGTTCACGCACCGACCAGTTGCCGCGCAAGGTTTCCACCTCGTAGAACAGGCGCTTGAGCGGCTCGTCGATCTCGGCCAGCAGCTCAAAATGGCTGTAGGACAGGCTGCTGAGCAAACGCTCGGGCTCCAGCGTTGCGGGCATGCCGGGTTGTGCGGACGCCGTCCGCACAATCGATGAAGGCAGCCCCGGCGCCAGCAGTCCTGGCAATAGTGCGGACGCTGTCCGCACGATCTGCGGGTAGCTGCGGTAGAAGCGCAGGTAGCCGTAGAGCTGGCGCCGGCCCGTATTGCTGACTTGCCGGCTGCGCAATGCCCGCGACAGCGCATCGAGCAGCCCGTCGCCATAACCGGCCCGGTCTGCGCCGTGCAATTCGAACTCGGCGATGTGGTGGCCGATGAACCAGTTGCGCAGCGTCAGGCTGATGTTGACGGCCTTGCTGGCCTGGCCGGCGAAGGAGGAATGCGTTTGCTCGATGACCTGCACCAGGCCATCGAAATTGATGGCCTCAGAACTCATACCCCAGCCCCCCGAGCCTGGCCCGGATCACCGCATCCAGCTCCGCCCCCTTGGCCATCTGCTCACCCAGCTTCTCGGTCAGCGCCTGCATCTTGGTGGCGAAGTCATCGTCGTTGTCTTCGACCGCCTCGGCGCCCACGTAGCGGCCCGGCGGCAGCACATGGCCGTGCTCGGCGATCTCTGCCAGACCCACGCTGCGGCAGTAGCCCGCCACGTCGGCATACCCGTCCGTCGCCGCTTCACCGCGCCACGCGGCCACCGTGCCGCGATGCGGGCTATCACGTCGCCGGTCAGCTCGCACTGCACGCGGCTGATCATCACCGCCAGCTTGCGCGCATCGATGAACAGCACCTCGCCCCGTCGCGCGCGCTTGTCCTTGGCCAGGAACCACAGGCAGGCCGGAATCTGCGTGTTGAAGAACAGCTGACCCGGCAGCGCGATCATCACTTCCACCACGTCGGCATCCACCATCGCGGCGCGGATCTGGCCTTCGTTGTTCTGGCTCGAACTCATGCTGCCGTTGGCCAGCACGATGCCGGCACGGCCGCCGGGCCTCAGGTGGTGCAGCATGTGCTGCAGCCAGGCGTAGTTGGCATTGCCGGCGGGCGGGTCGCCG
>JANNQO010000253.1:0-3051 GCA_031400795.1 Rubrivivax sp.
GCCAGGGCCTGGCGCGCGGACAGCCTCTGCGCGGCGCGCGTGCCCAGCAACGCCCCGACGATGCCGTCCAGGCGAGCGAACTCGGCGGCCGTGTCCAGTGTGCCGGCCAGGGCACGACAGGCGTCGCGCAAATCGTTCAGCCGCTGTTCGCCGCGCAAGGCCAGCATCTTTTCGAGCTGCACCTCGACCTCCTGCTGAGGCAGCACGCGCTCCGACCAGCCACGCCGGCGACTCAGGTTTTCCAGAAACCGCCGGGGCTCGCTCGCCAGAAACAATGATCCGTAGGGCACGTCCCGCGCGGCGCCGTCGATGACCGCTGGCACGCCGGGCAGTATCTCGACCGCCAACCCGGGCAATACCAGCTTGCGGCGCGTCTTTCCGCGGGTGACGAGAAGCTTGCCGGCGTGCGGCCGGCCGTCGAAAGCCGAGCGGTGCGAGATCACGCCGCGCGGCAGCAGATGGCCGACGATGACGCGCCATTGGCGCAACACCACCGACTCGGCCGGCGCCTCCAGATTCGAGGTGTAGACACCGGCGTAGAGCCTGCGCAAGCGACCATCGGCAGCCAGGCGGCGCACACGCTTGGACTGGGCCGGGTCTGTGGCCTGGCTGAACAGGATTTCGGGCAGTGCGTCCATGAATCGGGGCTTTGTGGCTGCAATAGCGGCAAGCATGTCCATAGAATGCCATTTATATGGACGATAGTGTCCGGAAAATACACTTTTCCTCGACAGACAGGATTCGGGACAAACGTCCGGCATTCACCGTCCATGCCCATAGGCTTCGAGACGATCGAACGTGAAGTCGGCGGGCATCCGCCCGCGCAGCGCCCGCAGACGCTGGAGGGCCATGAGGCGCTCTGCGATCAATCAGCCTTGAACAAGAGCGGCACCGCGCGCGCCACCTCGGCCTGGATGAGGCTGCGGATGGCGTTGACCTTCTCCGCCGGCGACAGCGCTTCCCACGGGCCGCCCGTCGCCACTTCAGCCTGCGCGGACGAAACGGCGGCGGTGGCGGCGATCGTCTGCGACTTGATGAGCCGGCGGCTGCCCACGTCGATCAGCGACATCTTGGCGTAGAAGTACGGGGCCACGAATCCCTGGCCTCGCTTGCCGCTGTCGACGTCGTAGAGCCTGGTCGTGCCGTCGACATAAAAGCCCAGGCCCTCGAGCGATCCCGAGCCGGTGCCGGAATCCAGGAACTCGACACGCGTCGCGGCGCGATGCTTGGTGACCAGCACCAGATGGGTCGCCTTCTGCGCCGACAGCGCCGCGCCGATGGCCTCGGGCCAGTTCACCAGGCCGGCAGTGACTCGAAAGTGCTGTTCCTGATCCTGAAACAGCGCCGGGCTTCGCGTGTTCAACGCCGCCAGCTGGGCGCCGGGAACGAGCTTCGCGATGCCTTGCGCCGCCACCGCAACCACCGCACCGTCGAAGACATCACCCGTCACCGCCACCGGTGCTTCACGCCGGTTCCGATCGAGGTGCGAGCCGGTGCTCGGCTCGTTGATCACAATGCCCAGCCGGTCGCCCACCAGGGACAGCACAGCGTAGGTCGGCACGTCGGCCGCGCGGGCAAGCTGGGGCAAGATGCCCAAGACAAGCAGGGCAACGATCGTGATGGCGATCCTGGGATGCTTCAAGGGGTCGAGCTTCAGCGCGTGCGGCGCTGCTTCGATTGTGGCTTCCATCAGGCGTCAGATCAGGTGCACCTGCGGCAGCTTCTTCATGCCCTTGTCGAAGGTCACCAGGCGCTCGCAGCCGGCAAGGGCTGCCTTGGTGGCCAGCAGGCAGTCGGAGAAGTCGGCGCTTCCCTGTTCGAACAAGGGCAGCGCCTGCTTCACGGCAGCGTCGGACTCCAGCGTCACCGAGCCGTGGTCGGCAAGCGCGCGGATCGCCAGACTCAATTCCCCGCGACTGTGGCCGTAGGCTCGCGCCAGCGTCCAGACCAGTTCCACGAGCACGGTGTCGCTGACCCAGGCGGATTGATCGGCCTCGCCGAGCTGGTCGAACAACTTCTGCGCCCGCGCCGACTGCGCGGGGTCGTCCGCCGCCAGCAGCCGCACCAGGATGTTGGTGTCGACCGCGATCACGGCCGGCGCCGCGAACGTTCGCGCACCTGGCCGGTGACCGCGACGTCCATCTCCTCGAGGCTGCGCGTGCGCTCGCCGGGCCTGGACAGCAGACCCGCCAATCCCCGTGAGCCGTGCGGCAGCACGCTGGCGCTGAGCCGCCCTTCAGCGTCGACGGCAAAAGACAGCCGGCTGCCGGGCTTGATGCCCAACCGCTCGCGCAGCGCGACGGGGATCGTCACCTGGCCCTTCTCGCTGACGGTAGCCTGCATGAGCATTCTCCAAAAGTCCGAACAACATCCTACCACCGTAGCATTGTCGGAAACGCCTTGTGCATCCTACTTCCGGCGGCCATTCATACACAACGTGTCTCGCGCGCCCACGCGCGGGCTGTCTCCGGGTCAGCCGTGGTACGGCGGCGAACCCTGCGACCGATCGCTCTCAGTCGAAGGGACAACGAATCGTGAGCCGGCGCTCGAGACGTTGCCCGTCTTGCAGGTCCTCGCTGGCCAGCGTCGTGCAGCCGGCCTCGAGCGCGGCCGCGGCGATCATCGCGTCATACAGAGCCATGCCGTAACGCTGGGCCAGGGCCAAGCCGCGCTCGTGCGTTTCGATCGTCAGTGGACGCACGTCCGCGAAACGGCGGATGTCGGCCAGCGATTGTTGGATCTCGACCCACTCCATGCCGAACTTTCGCCGCGCGACGTTGGCGAACTCGTTGAGCACCTGGACACTGACGACGATGCCACGTGAAAGCAGCGCCTCGGCTCGCGCCGCCTTGGCCTCGTCGGCAGACAGCAGATACAGCAAGACCTTGGTATCGACGAAGGGCAATCCCTCGGTGCTCACTTGCCACGCCCACTGGCCTCGAGACGATCGAACTTGAAGTCCGCGGGCATTCGGCCGCGCAATCCGCGCAGCCGCTCGAGGGCCATGCGGTTGCCATCGTCGACTCGGCTGACACCGAGCCGCCTGGCTCC
>JANNQO010000254.1:0-2623 GCA_031400795.1 Rubrivivax sp.
GCCACGCCGACGGCGCGGCCGCGCAGCCTGATCACCGGCAAGCAGATGGACAAGATCGTCTGGGGTCCGAACTGGGAAGAGATCCTTGGCGGTGAGTTCGCCAAGCGCAGCAAGGACCGGAACTTCGACGACATCCAGAAAGACATCTATGGCCAGTTCGAAAACACCTTCATGATGTACCTGCCCAGGCTGTGCGAGCACTGCCTGAACCCGGCGTGCGTCGCGTCCTGCCCTTCGGGCTCGATCTACAAGCGCGAAGAAGACGGCATCGTGCTCATCGACCAGGACAAGTGCCGCGGCTGGCGCATGTGCGTCAGCGGCTGCCCGTACAAGAAGATCTACTACAACTGGAAAAGCGGCAAGGCCGAGAAGTGCATCTTCTGCTACCCGCGCATCGAGGCCGGCCAGCCCACGGTGTGCAGCGAGACCTGTGTCGGGCGCATCCGCTACCTCGGCGTGCTGCTGTATGACGCGGATCGCATCCAGGAGGCGGCCAGTGTCGAACACGACCGCAACCTGTACCAGGCGCAGCTCGACATCTTCCTCGACCCGAATGACCCGAAGGTGATTGCGCAGGCGCGCATCGACGGCATTCCCGACAACTGGATGGAGGCCGCGCGCAACAGTCCGGTCTACAAGATGGCGGTGCAATGGAAGGTGGCACTGCCGCTGCATCCCGAGTACCGCACGCTGCCGATGGTGTGGTACGTGCCGCCGCTCTCACCCATCAGCGCGGCGGCCAACGCCGGGCACGTGGGGGCCAACGGCGAGATTCCGGATGTCGGCCAGTTGCGCATTCCCGTCAAGTATCTGGCCAACCTGCTGACCGCCGGCGACACCGTACCGGTGGTGCGTGCGCTGGAACGCATGCTGGCCATGCGCGCGTATCAACGCGAAAAACATGTCGACGGGCGTATCAACAACGCAGTCCTGAAGCAGGTCGGCATCAGCCAGTCCGAGGTGGAAGAGATGTACCACGTGATGGCGATCGCCAACTACGAAGACCGTTTCGTGATCCCCTCGACCCACCGCGAATACGCCGAGAACACCTTCAACGTGCGCGGCGGTTGCGGTTTCAGCTTCGGCAACGGCTGCTCGGAAGGCACCGGCGAAACCAGCCTGTTCGGCAGCGAGAAGCGGCGCACCATTCCCATCAAGGCGGAGGTTTGACCATGTTCACACTCAACCCGGCCCGGCCGATGACGAAGAGCCTGCGCATCCTGGCGGCGTTGCTTGGCTATCCCGATGAGCAGGTGCGACGTCACTTGCCGGAGATGAGGGACCTGTTGCGCGAAGAGCGCGCGCTCCCGGACGCGCGTTTGGGCGAGCTCGATGCGCTGATGGACTCACTGCAACGCGCCGACCCGCTCGCGGCCGAGGCCGACTACGTCGAACTGTTCGACCGCGGCCGCGCCACCTCGCTGCACCTGTTCGAGCATGTGCACGGTGACTCGCGCGATCGCGGCCCGGCGATGATCGACCTCGGCCAGACCTACGCGGCTGCCGGCCTGATCCTCGCCGAGGGCGAATTGCCCGACTACCTGCCCGCGGTGCTGGAGTTCGTCTCGACCCAGCCGCCGGCCGAAGCGCGGGCCTTCCTCGGCGAGATGGCGCACATTTTCAACGCGATCTTCGGCGCGCTGCGCAGCCGCGGCAGCGCCTATGCGAGTGTGCTCGGCGCGCTGCTGGAGCTGGCCGGTGAAAAGGCGCAGCCGGTCCAGCCGCCCGCCGAGGAGCCGCTCGACGAGAGCTGGGCCGAGCCGGTGGTGTTCGACGGCTGCTCGGCCGTTGGTCAATCCAGGCCGGCCCAGGCCAAACCCGGCCAGGCGCAACCGATCCACATCATCCGCAAGAACACACAACCGGGAGCCGCCGCATGAATGCCCTGCCAAGCTACCTGCACAACTTCGCCTTCAACGTCTACCCGTACATCTGCCTCGCGGTGTTCCTGATGGGCAGCCTGGCGCGCTTCGACCGTGACCAGTACACCTGGAAGAGCGATTCGTCGCAGCTGCTGCGCGCCGGCACGCTGCGCTGGGGCAGCAACCTGTTCCACGTCGGCATCCTGTTCCTGTTCTTCGGCCATTTCGCCGGACTACTGACGCCGCATTGGATCTACGAGCACTTCATCACGCCGCAGAACAAGCAGCTCGTCGCCATCTATTCGGGCGGCACGGCTGGTTTCATCTGCTTCATCGGATTGAGCCTGCTGCTGTACCGGCGCCTGTTCGACCCGCGCATCCGCCTGACCAGCCACCGCACCGACATCGCGATCCTGATCATCCTGTGGGTGCAACTGACGATCGGCCTGATCACCCTGCCGTTTTCGCTCGGCCATTCAGACGGCAGCGTGATGCGGGTGCTGTCGGACTGGGCACAGCGCATCGTCACATTCCGCCCCGATGCCGATGGCCTGGTGGCGCTGGACTGGCCGTACAAGCTGCACCTGGTGCTGGGCATGACGATCTTCCTGCTGTTTCCGTTCAGCCGGCTGGTGCATGTGTGGAGCGGGTTCGCCACGGTGGCATTCCTGTTCCGACCGCACCAGGTGGTGCGCAGTCGCCGGCTCAATGTGCCGTCCGGCCACAACCAGCCACGCCAGCCCGGCGCTGGCGTCTGACCG
>JANNQO010000255.1:0-7661 GCA_031400795.1 Rubrivivax sp.
CGGCCGGCGGCGTTGGCGGCTTGCAGTGCCATGCTGGCGGCGTCGACCTGCGTGACGCGCGATTGCGCCGGCGCCGTGGTACCGCCGGGTGCCGGGATGCTGCCCGAGGCGGTGGCCGGGGGTGCGCCTTTGCGGTCTTCGACCGGTGCTGCGCCCAGGTCGACCTTGGAGGCGCAGCCGGCCACTACCAGGCAGGCCACCGCCAGCGCGGTGTAGCGAACAGTTCGTTGTGCAGTCATGATCGTGGCTCCTTGTCGTGTGGATCGGATCGTCAGTCCTTCTCGCGCTTGAACGGGCCCCAGGTCGGCTCGCGCAAGTCACTGCCGCTGCCGAGCAGGCGGGTCTTGATCTTGCCGTCCAGCGTCGTCGTCATCAAGAGGTCGCGGCCCTGCTGGCGTGTGGCATAGAGCAGCAGGCGGCCATTCGGCGCGAAGCTGGGGCTTTCGTCGTCACTGCTGTCGGTGAGCGTCTGCGGCGTGCCGCCGGCGAGGTCTTGCAGCACCACGCGGTAGCTGCCGTTCTGCCGGCTGACGCAGGCCAGCAGCTTGCCGTCGGGCGAAATTGCCGGGCTGATGTTGTAGTTGCCGTTGAAGCTGACACGCTCGACGTTACCGCCGCCGCTGGCGATGCGGTAGATCTGCGGGCCGCCGCTGCGGTCGCTGACGAAGAAGATCTGGCTGCCGTCGGGGCTGAACACGGGCTCGGTGTCGATCGACGGGCTCGAGGTCAGGCGCCGCGGCGCGCCGCCGGCGCGAGGCATCACGAAGAGCTGCGTGAGCCCTTCGCGCGACAGCGCCACCGCCAGCTGCGAGCCATCGGGCGACCAGGCCGGCGCGCTGTTGGAGCCGCGGAAATCGGCCACCGTGCGGCGCTGGCCGCTGGCCACGTCCTGCACCCAGACCACCGCCTTGTTGGTCTCGAACGAGACATAGGCCAGCTCCTGCCCGCCGGGCGACCAGGCCGGCGAGATGATCGGCTGGGTGCTGGTCAGCGCCACCTGCCCGCCTTCGCCGTCGGCGTCGGTGACGTGCAAGGTGTAGCGCGGCCCGGCCTTCATCACGTAGGCGATGCGCGTGGCGAAGACACCGCGCTCACCGGTGAGTTTTTCGAACACCTCGTCGGCAATGCGGTGCGCGGCCAGGCGCAGGTCGGCTTCTTGCACGACGCGGCTCTGGCCGAACAGCTCTTCGCCTTTCACAACGTCCCAGAGTTTGAAGCGCAGGTCCCAGCGGCCATCGGCCAGGCGGTTCGCCGAGCCAGCCACCAGCGCATCGGTGCCGCGCGCGCGCCACTCGGCGGAGGCCACCGTGCTGCGGTCGTCCAGCGGCATGGGTGCTGCCACCGGCGCGAACAGGCCGCTGCGTTGCAGGTCGGCGCGTACGACGTTGGAGATCGCCACCGCGGCGCGCTCTTCGCCGCGCAAGGCCGCCACCACGATGGGGATCTGGCGTGCCCCGACACCGGAGATCTCGATGCGGAACTGGGCCGTGGCGGGAAAGGTGGCGGCGGCGCCGAGTGCCGCCAACATCTCACGTCGTTGCATCATGCGGGGAAGAGAGTGCGTGGGCATCAAAAGGTTCATGGAGTGCGGCAAAGCCGCCGCTTTGCGGCGACCGTCCCCCGAGGGGATCGAGGAAAGTGACGAAGCCACACTTCCTCGGGCGGCGGCGCACGCATTGTAGGAAGCGCCCGGGCCGGGTCCCCGCAACGATAATCAAGCGAGCGCGTCGCCATGTTTCGCGCGCGTCCCCCCTCACGCCTCGATGCCCACGCTGACCCAGCGCTTTGCCCGCCTGTTGCCCTATCTTCGCAGCGGCCGTGCCGGCTTGGTGGGCGCGCTGCTCGGCGCGTTGGTCGGTGCGGCCACCGAGCCGATGATCCCGGCCCTCTTGCAGCCGCTGCTCGACCAGGGTTTCACGGCCGGCCGGCTGCCCTTGTGGCTGGTGCCGCTGGTCATCGTCGGCCTGTTCGCGGTGCGCGGCGCGGCCGGCTTTGTCGCGCAGTACGGACTGGCGTGGACGGCCAATCGCGCGGTGCTCGAGCTGCGCCGCGCGATGTTCGACCGGCTGCTCAGCGCGCGGCCTTCGATGTACACGCAGCACTCGGCCAGCAGCCTCACCAACACGCTGGTCTACGAAGTGCAATCGGGCACCGGGCTGCTCGTCGCCTCGCTGCTCACGCTGATCAAGGATTCGTTGACGCTGGCCGCGCTGCTGGCCTACCTGCTGTGGCTGAACTGGCAGCTCACGCTCTTCGTGGCCCTGCTCTTTCCGGTGGTGGCGCTGGTCATGCGCACCCTCGGCAAGCGCTTGCACCGGCTCACGGTGCAGGGCCAGGCGGCGACCGATCTGCTGGCGTACGTGGTGGAAGAAAACGTGCTGGCCTGGCGCATCGTGCGCCTGCATGCAGCAGCGCGGCAGCAGGCGGCGCGCTTCGACGTGCACGCCGACAGGCTGCGCCGCTTGATGATCAAGTCGGTGGCCGCGGGCGCCACGATGACACCGATCACGCAGGTGCTGGCCGCTTGCGCCTTGTCGGCGGTGATCGTGGTGGCACTCGTACAGACCGGCGCGGCCGGCGGCACGGTCGGCTCGTTCGTCGCTTTCATCACCGCGATGCTGATGCTGATCGCACCGATCAAGCACCTGTCGGACGTGATGGCGCCGATCACGCGCGGCCTGGCAGCGGTGGAGCGGGGCCTGGACCTCATCGAACACAGCCTGGCCGAAACCGGCGGGCGCCACGACGCCGGACGCGCGATGGGTGAGATCGAGTTTCGCGGCGTGGGCCTGGCCTACCGCGCCGACGGCACGCCGGCGCTGGAGGGCATCGATCTGCGTGTCGGAGCCGGCGAGACGGTGGCGCTGGTCGGGCCTTCGGGCGCGGGCAAGACCACACTCGTGAACCTGCTGCCGCGCTTCATCGAGCCCGGCCGCGGCACGCTGCTGCTGGATGGCGTGCCGCTGGCCGATTGGCACATCGCGGCGCTGCGCCGGCAGTTCGCGCTGGTCAGCCAGGACGTGGTGCTGTTCAACGACACCGTGCTGGCGAACGTGGCGCTGGGTGATGAGCCCAGCGAGGCCCGCGCTCGTGATGCGTTGCGTGCCGCGCATTTGCTCGATTTCGTGAACGGCTTGCCGCAGGGCTTGCACACGCCGATCGGCCACAACGGCAGTGAACTCTCGGGCGGCCAGCGGCAAAGGTTGGCGATCGCGCGAGCGATCTACAAAGACGCACCGGTGCTGATCCTGGACGAAGCCACTTCGGCGCTGGATTCCGAATCCGAGCGCGCCGTGCAGTCGGCGCTGGACGCGCTGATGCAGGGCCGCACCACGCTCGTCATCGCGCACCGCCTGTCGACCATCGAACACGCCGACCGCGTGGTGGCGATGGACGCCGGGCGCATTGTCGAGACGGGCAGCCATGCCGAGCTGCTCGCTGCGGGCGGGCTCTACGCGCGGCTGCATGCGATGCAGTTCAGGAGTTGACCGCATGAAGCGATGCGCGTGGATTGTCTTCACGATCTGGCTGCTGGCCGGCTGCACAACACTGCCGCCGCGCGAGCCGCCGGCGCCCAGCAGTGCCTACACCGACACGCAGAACACCCGGCTCGGTCGCCTGGCCGCCGCCAGTTTGCCGGCCGATGCGCCAGCCGCAAGCTCGGGCTTCCGACTCTTGCCCAGCGGCGAACACGCCTTCGACGCGCGGATCGCTTTGGCCGAAACCGCTCAGCGCTCGCTCGACGCGCAGTACTACCACGTGCACGCCGACAGCGCCGGCGCCGCCTTCCTCGCCGCGCTGCGCGACGCCGCGATGCGCGGCGTGCGCGTGCGGCTGCTGGTGGACGACTTCCACGCCGGCGCGCTGTACCCGCTGCTGCGCGGCCTGGCGGCGCAGCCCAATGCCGAGGTGCGGCTGTTCAACCCGCTGTTGGTGCGCTACGGCACGCCGCTCAAGCGCATGATCCTGTCGCTGCGCGAGTTCGCGCGCGTCAACCACCGCATGCACAACAAGCTCTTCGTGGCCGACAACGCGGTGGCCGTCTACGGCGGGCGCAACATCGCCGACGAGTATTTCTCGCGCCACGGCAGCGCCAACTTCATCGACCTCGACGTGATCTCCACCGGCGCCGTGGTGAACGAGCTGTCGGCGAGCTTCGATCGTTACTGGAACAGCGAGCAGGTGTGGAGCCTCGAGCAGCGGCTGCACGGCTGGGAGCGTGGCCTGGGCGCGGCAGAGCGCCGCGCCGACTTCGAGGAACGGCTCGGGAAGCTGGCCGGCCCACCGCTGGTGGTGCCGCCGCTGGACCCGTTGCGCCAGAGCGGCGTGCGCGAGCAGATCGCGCAGGGCCGGCTGCAGATGCTGAGCGGCAGCGCTGCCGTGCACGATGACCCGCCGGACAAGGTGGGCGGCCCGGTGGTGCCCAACCAGGCCAGCGCGGCGATGCGGCGCAAGCTCGAGGTGATCGGTTCGGCGCGCGAAGAGGTGGTGATCGTGAATCCCTACTTCCTGCCCGGCGAGGTGGGCATGCGAATGATGCGCGAGGCCAATGCGCGCGGCACAAAGGCGCTGATCGTCACCAACTCGCTGGGCTCCACCGACGAGCCGCTCGTGCACCGCGCCTACGCACGCTACCGCGCCGAGATGCTGGCGCTGGGCATGCAGCTCTACGAGTTCGGGCCCGACCTGGTGCGGCGCTCCGGCAATTTCGGCAGCTTCGGTGCCTCGACGCCGCGGCTGCACGCCAAGGTGGCGGCGGTGGACCGGCGCTGGCTGGTGGTGGGCTCGGTCAACCTCGACGCGCGCTCGGCGCTGCTCAACACCGAACTCGGCGTGACCATCGACTGCCCGCCGCTGGTGCAGCAGGCACTCGGCATGCTGCGTGCCGACGCCTTCGCCAGCATGTACCGGCTGCAGCTGGGCGCCGACGGCCGTTCGGTCGAGTGGCATTCCCGCGGCGAGAACGGCCAGCCGCAGTTCTTTCGCGAAGAACCCCATGCCGGCCTGTGGCTGGACCTCTCGCTGTGGCTTCAGTCCTGGTTCGTGTCCGATGAATCCTTGTGAGGAGATCACCCAATGTCCACATCCATCAGCCGCTATCCGGTACCCGACCTTCAAGACCTGCCCGAGGACCTGCGCACGCGCATCCTCGAAGTGCAAGAGAAGGCCGGCTTCGTTCCCAACGTCTTCCTGGCGCTGGCGCACCGGCCGGCCGAGTGGCGCGCCTTCATGGCCTACCACGACGCGCTGCTCGTGAAAGACACGGGCTCTCTCACCAAAGGCGAGCGCGAGATGATCATCGTCGCCACGTCGGCAGCCAACCAGTGCCTGTACTGCGTGGTGGCGCATGGCGCGATCCTGCGCGTCTACGAGAAGAAACCGCTCATCGCCGACCAGATCGCCGTGAATCACCGCAAGGCCGACATCACGGCGCGGCAGCGTGCGATGCTCGATTTCGCGGTGAAGGTCTGCAACGAGTCGCAGTGCATCGACGAGGCTGACTTCGACGCGCTGAAGGCGCACGGCTTCGACGACGAGGACATCTGGGACATCGGCGCGATCACGGCCTTCTTCGGCCTCTCGAACCGCATGGCCAATCTCACGGGCATGCGTCCCAACGACCAGTTCTATCTGATGGGGCGTGTGCCGAAGCAGAAAGGTGGCGCCTGAAGGCACCACGCGCACAGGCAGTTCGTGGCCGTCGTGATCCTCAACGTCGCAGCAGCGGGCGGTCGCACGGCGCGACTCGAAGCGCCGCTGCGTGAAGCGCTCAAGCGCCACCACCCGGGCGTTGCGCTGCACGCCACGCTGAGTGTCAGCGAGGCGCGGCGCGCGGTGGCCGACGCGCCGCGCGGCGAACGCGTGGTCGTGGTCGGCGGCGACGGCACGCTGCACCAGCTGTTGCCCGCGCTGCTGGACGGCGCTCACACACTGGCGCTGATTCCGGCCGGCAGCGGCGACGACAGTGCGCGGGCACTCGGCTTGCACGGCCTGCGCTGGGCACGGGCGATGTCGCGCGCGCTCACCGGCGAAGCGCTGGCGATGGACATCGGCTGGGCCCGCACCGAACATGAAGAGCGGCCGTTCTTCTCCAGCCTGGCAGCCGGCTTCGACGCTGCGGTGGCGCAGCGCGCGGCGGCCTCCCCCGGCTGGCTGCGCGGCTTGCCGCGCTACCTGCTGGCCACGCTGCGCGAGGTGACTGCGCTGCGCGCGTTCGATCTGCGCGTGGCGCTGGACGATCAGCCGCTGCACGACGGCGCCGCGCTCTTCGCATCGGCCTTCAACACCGCCAGCTACGGCGCCGGCATGCCGGCGATGCCGAAGGCGCGCATCGACGATGGACGGCTGGACCTGCTGTTGGCCGGGCGCTTCGGCCGCTTGGCCACGCTGGCGATGCTGCCGCGGCTGCTGCTGGGCGCTCACCTGGGCCATCCGCGGGTGCGCCACGCGCCGTTCGAGAAGCTGCACATCGAATCGACAACACCGCTGCCGCTGGCCGCCGATGGCGAGGCGATGGCCGATGCGCAACGCATCACGGTGCGCATCGGCCGAGGCGTGCTGCGCGTGGTGCCGGGAACCGCCTTCGTGCCCACGGATCAAGGCGCCCGCCGCGCGAGCTCTTCGCGCACCAGCCGCACCACCAGCTTGTCCAGCGTCTCCACCGAGTAGTTGCCGACGTCGTGCACGGTCTCGCGGCCAGGGCCGCTGGACGGATCACGCGCCTTGTCGTAGGTCAGGAAGACGAAACGCCCGCCGGTGTACTGCGCGATCTGACGCTGGATGTACTCGCCGCTCTGATCCAGGCCGCTGGCGGCGATGCCGAAGAGTTTGATGCCGCGCGCCAGCGCCGCGCCCATGTCGTCGTCGTACCAGGGCTGGCCGTAGTCCAGGTGCGGCGGCGCATCGGCCACCAGCACCACCAGCCGCGTCGCGCCGTCGCCGCGCCACGACAGGCGGTGCACCGCCGTGTGCAGAGCCTCGTTCATCGCCTCGGGGTAGTCGCCTCCGGCCGCGGCCTGCAAGCCACCGAGGGCTTGCTGGAACGCACCGAGGTCGTCGGTGAAGTCCCAGGCGCGAACGAAGAACTGATCGCCGCGGTCGCGGTAGGCCACCAGCGAATAGCAGACATCAGGCTGGCTGGGCAGCCGCGCGATCTGCTCGGCCATCGAACGCATCGAACGCTTCAGCTTGTCGATCTCGTCGGCCATCGAGCCGGTGGCGTCGATCAGGAAGACCAGGTCCAGCCGCGCCTTCTCCGCCGGCAAGCTGCCGTCCAGGCGCACCTGCAATGCGTCGCGCTGGCCGCGGCGCAACACGGCGCTGCCGCGCAGTTCGCCGTCGGCCGACGATTTGCTCACGCGCAGGGTCAGCCGTTCGTCGGTGATGCCGGCGGCGCGCGGGTGCAGCCAGACCTGCCCGCCGCCATCAGTGCGGGCCCACAGCGGCCAGGCTTGCGCGCCCATCGCGCCACCGTACACCGAGACCAGTGCGTCGGGCACCGGGCGGCCGGCAGCGTCGTGCACGGTGAGTTGGTAGCGCTCGCGGATGTCGCGGTCGCGCACTTTGAATGCGCCGAGTCGTGACTGGCTGCGTTGGCGGTAGAGCAGGTACTCGCCGAAGTCGGCGTTGTCGTCGACCACGCCGGCGGTGACCGGCTCATG
>JANNQO010000256.1:0-2299 GCA_031400795.1 Rubrivivax sp.
CGAGGTCGCAACGCCGCAGTCGGCCTCAGCGCAGCGGCCGCAAAGACCGCCGTTGCGCCAGAGGCCGCCAGTCAAGGCCCGACCGTGCTGACCAAGGAGACGGCGCGGTCCGTCGCCAACGTGGCGAACAACAACCTGGCCACGCAACAGTAGAGGCCGCCTCTCCATGAAGATCACCGACCCCGGTCCGGCCGTGCTGCAGGCCGCCACCGGCGGCGACCTGGCGGCGCTGGACACGATCCTGCTGGCGATTCAGCCGGGCGTGTTCAACCTGGCTGTGCGCATGCTGGGCAACCGGGAAGACGCGGCCGATGCGACGCAGGAAATCCTGCTCAAGGTCGTCACCCACCTCGGCAGCTTCCGCGCCGATGCCGCCTTTACGACCTGGGTCTACCAGGTGGCGCGCAACCACCTGCTGACGGCGGCAACGCGCAGCAAGGAGTCGCCCGAGGTCTCGCTCGAAGGCATCGCCGAGCGGCTGCAGCAAGGCCTGGATTTCTCTGCGTCGCTGGGCGATCCCGAAGGCACGGCACGTTCGCTGACTCCGGAGGACAAGCTCGAAGCACGCCAGATCGCGCTGGGTTGCACGCAGAACATGCTGATGGCACTCGACCGTGATCAGCGTCTGGTCTATGTGCTCGACATCGTCTTCGGCCTGCCCTCGGCGCAGGCCGCGGAAGTGCTGGCCATCAGCCCGCAGGCGTATCGCCAGCGCTTGTCGCGGGCGCGCGCGAAGCTCGAGGCCTTTGCCGGCCAGACCTGCGGCCACGTGAACCACGCAGCCGCGTGCCGCTGCGAGCAACAGTTGCCGGCCGTGCGACAGGTGCGCGCATCAGCGGCGGCGCCCTCGCCGCGAACGATCGCCATCCACCGCGCCGAGCTGGTGCAGGCCGAGATGCAGTTCGCCGGCCTGGTCCGCATCGGCGACGCGGCCGCTGTGTTCCGCGCCCATCCGGCCTACCAGGCACCGGAGGTATTGCGCGGCGCCATCCGCGCGGTGCTGCGCACCGAAGGCTATCTGGACGGCGACCGCGCGGTGCACTGACGGAGGAAGACGGTCACCGTGCGCCTTCGCGTGCGGCGCCCGGAGCCCGGCGACTCCCAAGCTCGATCGTCCGTCAGCGGTCAACAGCCAAGTCGCGCGCGCACCGCAGCTCCATCAAAACACCTGCCCATTCCACCGGTGCCACTCGGCGAGCGATCCATCAGGATTGCCATTGAACGAAGCATCGCCAGGCCGCACCTGCGCCGCGACCCACTCGGGTTTCGAGCCGAGCATCATCTGCGTCACGCTCGGCGGCTGCGGCAAGGGCATATCGATCGCGCCAGCATGCGGATGCACCAGCTCCGGCCAGGTGGGATCCCACAGCCACAGCGCCGTGCCGCAGTGCTTGCAGAAGTGGCGCTGGCCGGTGCTGAGCTCGCCGCCATCGAGCCGGGCGCGATAGGCCGACAGGTGCTCTTGCCCCTGCACCTTCAGCGTGGCGTGAACCGCGCCAAGACTGATCGCAAAGCCACCGCTGCCCGGCCTACTGCGTGGGTTCGCCCCAGCTTCCACACCGACGGTTCCGAGGATCACGCCGCCCTGGGCGTGTCGGCGGTGTAGACGTCGATCGTGATCGTGCGCTCGGCTTGGACGAAGTTCTGGCACCGGCCCATCGTCGCGGCTGCGCCCGGGTGACGCTCACAAGCCGAGATCGCTCAGGCCGGGGTGGTCGTCGGGGCGCCGACCTTGCGGCCAATGGAACTTGCGGTCGCCAGCGGCGATGGGCTTGTCGTTGATGCTGGCAAAGCGCCGGTGCATCAGGCCCTGCTCGTTGAATTCCCAGTTCTCGTTGCCGTAGGAGCGGAACCAGTTGCCGGCGTCGTCACGCCATTCATAGGCAAAGCGCACCGCAATCCGGTGGCCGTCGTGAGCCCACAGTTCCTTGATCAGCCGGTAGTCGAGTTCACGTGCCCACTTGCGTTCCAGAAAGGCCTGAGCTTGCGCGCGGCCGACGGGAAACTCGGCGCGGTTGCGCCACACCGTATCCACCGTGTAGGCCAGCGACACGCGCTGCGCGTCGCGCGAATTCCAGGCGTCTTCGGCCAGGCGCACTTTCTGCCGCGCCGTCTCTGCGGTGAAGGGCGGCAGCGGAGGGCGTGATTCCGGGGTCGTCGACATGGGCGGTGCTCCTGAGCAGTCTGCGTCAAAGTGGCGCCCAGACTGTCGCCCATTGTTCGGCCGGCGAGAATCGACGGCCAGGCCAATTCAGCATTCCCAGGGGCGAAACAATATGGACCGCTTGCAAGCCATGAC
>JANNQO010000257.1:0-4705 GCA_031400795.1 Rubrivivax sp.
GCTGCTGGCGGAACTGCTGACGCTCGACCCCCCGCTGCTGGGGGCCGCCGGGCCGCGGCCGCTGCTCGTGGCGCGCGCCGCCGGCGTCGCGCTGCCGGTGTTGGCGCTGCATGTCGACGATCCGGTGACGCTGGGCGTCGCGATCAGCTACCAGCGGCCGGGCGGCCGCTTCACCGGCATCTCCGGCCCCGGCGGTGTCCTGCCACGGCGGCTGCAACTGCTGAAGGACATGCTGCCCGGTGCGCGCGCCCTGGGCATCCTGGCCAACCCGCTCACGCACGGGGTCGATGCCCTGCTCCGCGAGGTCCCCGAGTGGGAGCGCAAGCTCGACATCGCCTTGCACGTGCAGAACGCCAGCGCCGCGGACCAGTTCGACGCCGCCTTCGCGACGCTGGTGCGCCAGAAGATCGCGGGCTTGGCGATCCTCGCCGATGCGACGTTCTGGACCCACCGTGCTGCGCTCGGAGCGCTGTGTACGAAGCACCGCCTGCCGGCCGTGATGGGCGGGGCCGGCTACCTGGATTCGGTCGGCGTCGCGTCGTACCAGGCTGACATCGCAGAGATGTTCCGCCGCGGTGCGAGCTTCGTGGACAAGATCCTCAAAGGCACTCCGCCTGGTGCGATCCCCTGGGAGCAGGCGACCAGATTCGAACTCGTCGTCAACGCAAAGGCAGCGCGCGCAATCGGGCTGCGGCTGCCGCAGAGCCTGCTCGTCAGCGCCGACGGGGTGATCGAATGATCGAGCGCCGAACCTTGCTCGGCACGATGGCGAACGCGCTGTTCGCCGCGCCGTTCGCCGTCGGTGCGCAAGGCAGGGTGTATCGGGTCGGCATCGGATCGATTGGAGCAGATCCGTCGAACTCCGCCCTTTGGCAACCGTTCCGCAAAGCGATGCACGAACTCGGGTATGTCGAGGGCCGCAGCCTGGAAATCCGGCACGCCTTCGGCAACGGCGATGCCGAGCGCACGCGAGATCTCATGGCCGATCTCGCGCGCAGCAACGTGGATGTCATGGTCGTGACGGGGATTCGCGAAACGCGGTGGGCGCGCGAGCTCACTTCCGCGATCCCGATCGTCATGCTGCTGGTGCAGGACCCGGTTGCGCTGGGCTTCGTCGCGAGTCTCGCCCGCCCCGGCGGCAATGTGACCGGACTGACCAGTATGGTCCCCGGTCTGAACCAGAAATATGTCGAGTTGCTGCGCGAAATGCTGCCCACGGCGACGCGGCTGGCGGTTATCGCCGGCCCGCCCAACCCGGTGCCCGAAATCCGCAGCGAGCTGGCGGGCGCGTCGAAGCGACTCGGCATCGAGCTGCAGTTCCTGCACGTGCACGGGCCCGGTGATATCGAAGGCGTACTCCAACAGGCGAAGCAAGCGGGCGCAACCGGGATCATCGCGCCGCTCGATGCCTTCACGGGCCAGCACCGGCACGCGCTGGTCCAACTTGCACTGAAGCACCGCCTGGCGGGCATCTACTGGGATCGCGGGTTCGTCGAAGCGGGGGGCCTGATGACGTACAGCGTGAGCTTCCCCGACCTGCTCCGGCGCGGTGCCATCTACGTCGACAAGATTCTCAAGGGCGCGAAGCCCGCCGACCTGCCGGTCGAGCAGCCGACGAAGTTCGGGCTGGTCATCAACCTGAAGACCGCCCGGGCGCTCGGCCTCACCATCCCGCAGTCGCTGCTGCTGCGCGCCGACGAGCTGATCGAATGAACCCGCACCGCCGCACCGGCGCGCAAACCCTGCTGACTTGCGCCGTGATGACTGCAGCCGCACCCACCGCCGCCTGCGGCCAGCCGCCCGGCGTCGCGCGGCCGGCCCCGGCGTGCGGCCCGGTCGCGGTAAGATCGACTCCTTACTCTTGAAAGATGCTGCATGCAGACCACCGTCTTGTCGAGCAAGGGCCAGGTCATCATTCCGAAGACGCTTCGCGTGGCCTTGCGCTGGGGCCCGGGCACGCAGCTGGAAGTGCGCGACACGCCGGACGGCGTGCTGCTTCGACCGGCCAGGCCGACCGAAAAAGTCGCGCTCGCCGATGGCCTGGCGGCGATTCGTGCGCGCGTGGCGTATCGCGGTCCGGTGCTGAGCCTGGCCGATATGGACGCGGCCGTGTTGCGCGAGGCGAGGCTGCGCGAAGGCGCCTCGCTCGAGCGTTCCCGCAAGACGCCGCGCTGATGGCCGCGCTGGACAGCAACGTGGTCCTTCGGTTGATCGTCGGCGACGATGCCAGGCAGGCCCGTGCGGCCGAGAAGCAGGTGGCGGCCGAGTCCTGCACGGTGGCGCCGTCGGTGCTGATGGAGTGTGAGTGGGTGCTGCGCGGCAGTTACGGACTGGATGCGGCGCTCATCGCTGCCAGCTTTCGTGACCTGCTCGCGCTGCACAACATAGAAGCACTGGACCCGGTGCTCACCCACCAGGCGCTGCGCGGCTTCGAGGCGGGGCTCGACTTCGCCGATGCCCTGCATGCAGGACAACGGCGCGATGGCGAGCGTTTCATGACTTTCGATCGTCAGCTCGCCCGGCGTGCGCCCAGGGCCGGCGTGCTCGCAGTAGCGCTGCTGAAGGCTTGACGCGAGGTATTCACCCATGGACCGCCGAACTCACTGTCAGCGGCGGAATCGCCGATCCGCCACCGGGGCAGCCCATCGCATTCGGCGAGGTCATCCCATGAAGCGGCGCCGCATCGTCGCCGGGCTGCCCGCGCTGGCTTGCATGGCCACGGCGCGGGCCATCGGCCTCACGATGTCGCCCTCGATGCGTCTTCGTGCCACCGAGGTGATCGAATGACCCTGCAAGCTCCGCGCTGGCGCCTGTTCCCCAAGTACGCCACGCTGATCATCCTGCTGGTCGGCGGCATGCTGATCGCCAGCGGCGCGATCGGCCTGTATTTCTCGTGGCGCGAAATCCAGTCCAACCTGCAAGCCTTGCAGGCCGAAAAGGCACAAGGCGCCGCGAACCGCATCGAGCAGTACCTGCTCGACATCGAACACCAGCTCGGCTGGACGGCGTTCCCGCGCATGGACACCGCCGGTGACCCGGTCGAGCAGCGCCGCATCGAATACCTGAAGCTGCTGCGCCAGGCGCCGGCCATCACCGAGCTGGTGTGGATCGGCGCCGACGGCCGCGAGCGGCTGCGCGTCTCGCGCCTGGCGATGGACGGTGTGGGTGCGGCCACCGACCTGGCCGCCGACCCGGCCTTCATCGCCGCGAAAGCCGGCAAGAAGTACTTCGGCCCGGTGCAGTTCAGAAAGGGCACCGAGCCCTACATGGCGATCGCGCGCCCGGCCGGCGGCGACGGCGGCGTGACGGTGGCCGACGTGAACCTGAAGTTCGTCTGGGACGTGGTCTCGCGCATCAAGGTCGGCGAACGTGGCATCGCTTTCGCGGTGGAAGCCAGCGGCAACCTGATCGCCCACCCCGACATCAGCCTGGTGCTGAAGAAGACCGACATGCGTGCGCTGCCGCAGGTGGCCGCGGCGCTGGCCGCTGGCCCGGGCGCCGTGGCCGCGGCCGCCGCACGCGACCTGAACGGGCACACGGTGCTCGCAGCTGCGGCCGCAATCCCGTCGCTGGGCTGGTCGGTGTTCGTCGAGACACCGCGCGCTGAAGCACTGGCGCCACTCGCGGCCACTCTGTGGCGCATGGCCGCGGTGCTGGCCGCGGGGCTGGCGATCTCGGTGCTGGCGAGCTTTTACCTGGCGCGCGCGCTGGTGCGCCCGATCCGCGCGCTGCAGGACGGCGCCGCGCGTGTCGAAGCCGGCGAGCTCGATCACCGCATCGGCGTGAAGACCGGCGACGAACTGGAAGCGCTGGCCGCACAGTTCAACCAGATGGGCGTGGCGCTGAAGGCGTCGTACGCCGGGCTCGAGCGCAAGGTCGACGAGCGCACGGCCGAGTTGCAATCGGCACTAGACCAGCAGACCGCCATCGCCGACGTGCTGCGCGTCATCAGCGCTTCGGTGGCCGACAGCACAAGGGCCTTCGAGGCCATCATCAGCAGCGCCAAGCGGCTCTTCGGTGGTGCGCCCGTCGGCATCACGCTCATCGATGCGCAGAAGCGCCTGACGCTGGCCGCGCACAGCGAGGACTTCGACGCCGGGCTGAAGGCCACCTTCCCGATGCCGCTGGCCGGCAGCGAGACCGAACGCGCGATCGACCAAGGCACGGTGCTGCACCTGGACGACGTGATGAACGATCCCGACCTGCCGGCCGTGGTGCGCGACGCGGTGAAGGCCAGCGGCCGTTCGTACGCGATCGGCCTGGCGCCGATGCTGTGGGAAGGGCGCGGCGTCGGCTCGGTGTTCATGACGCAGACGCCGGCGCGCGCGTTCACGAGCGCACAGCTGCGCCTGCTGCGCACCTTCGCCGACCAGGCCGTGATCGCCATCCAGAACGCGCGGCTGTTCCACGAACTGCAGGACAAGACGAACCAGCTGGAGGCCGCGAACCGCCACAAGAGCGAGTTCCTGGCCAACATGAGCCACGAGCTGCGCACGCCGCTGAACGCGATCATCGGCTTCTCGGAAGTGCTCACCGAACAGATGTTCGGCGACGTCAATGACAAGCAGATGGAGTACCTGAAGGACATCCACTCGTCGGGCCAGCACCTGCTGATGCTGATCAACGACGTGCTCGACCTCTCCAAGATCGAAGCCGGCAAGATGGAACTCGACCTGTCGTGCTTCGACCTCGGCCTCCTGCTCGA
>JANNQO010000258.1:0-16406 GCA_031400795.1 Rubrivivax sp.
CCCGAACGACAGGCCCGCTTGTCCCCTTACACGCATTCGGCTCGGCGAATCCGCCATGCACACCCGACTGCATCGCCCGCCTGCAGTCACGCGCCCTCATGCGGCGCCGCCAAGCGGTGTGGAACGGGTGCGCTGTCCTGCTTCGGCAGTCCACTGACATTGGCTGGATTGCCAGACGTCAAACGCCAGGGTTATGCTGGTGACATGTCCGAGAGTCCCGAAGCCGAGCTGGCGCCGCTGTACGCCGCCGCCCGCGCTGGTGACAGCGCAGCCAAAGACAGCCTCTTCCAGGCCCTGTACAGCAAACTGCGACAGATGGCCCATGCGCGGCTGCGCGACAGTCGACACGACGCGCTGCTGAACACGACCATGCTGGTCAACGAGTCCTACGAGCGCTTTGCCCGCCTGGCCAAGCTGGACGTCACCGACCGCGCGCATTTCCTGGCCTACGCCTCGCGGGTGATGCGTTCGGTGATCATCGACTACACCCGCGAACGCTTGGCCGAGCGCCGTGGCGGCGGTGCTGCCCTCGTCACCCTGACCACCGGCCTGGGTGACGGCCTCGCTGCCCATACCGACCCCGAAGTGCTGCGTGTGCACGAGGCACTGGAAGAACTGGGTCAGATTGACGCGCGGCTGGCCCAGGTGGTGGAGATGCGTTACTACGGTGGCATGGGCAACAGCGAAATCGCGCTGGTGCTGGACGTGTCGCTGCGCACCGTGGAACGCGACTGGGAACGGGCACGCCTGTTCCTCTACAGCACGCTCAAAGAGAGCTGACACGCATTCGGCGGCCTGCCGTGGCGGTTCAACTGCCCATAGGCCGTGTCTGCGTTTGATACAACATGAAACCCAACCGCCACGACTGGGCTGAGCTGCTGCGCCTGCTGGACACGGCGTTGGAGCTGCCCGAGGCCGAGCGCGAAACCTGGCTGGCCGCTTTGTCCGAGATTCGGCGGGCGCAGGTGCGCCAGCTGCTGTCCAGACGCGCCGCCGTGGAGACCGCCGACTTCCTGGCCAAATCCGCAGCCCTGCCGGTGCTGCCGGAGGCGAAGGTGTCCTCGGCGCAAGCGGGCCAGCGCGTAGGTCCCTGGCGGCTGCTGCGCGAAATTGGCGAAGGCGGCATGGGCAGCGTCTGGCTGGCCGATCGCGAAGACGGCGGCTTGAAGCGCCAGGTGGCGCTGAAACTGCCGCGGCTGAGCTGGGTGCCTGGCCTGGCCGAACGCATGGCCCGCGAACGCGACATCCTGGCCACGCTGGAACACCCTCACATCGCACGGCTTTACGACGCCGGGCTCGACGAACAAGGCCGGCCCTGGCTGGCGCTCGAGTACGTGCAGGGCCGGCCCATCGACGAGCATGCGCGAGAAAAATCGCTGGACGTGCAGCAGCGTGTGCGGCTGCTGCTGCAAGTGTGCGAGGCCGTGGCTTACGCGCACAGCCGGCTGGTGATCCACCGCGACCTCAAGCCGTCCAACATCCTGGTTAGCCACGAGGGCCAGGTGCGTTTGCTGGATTTCGGCATCGCCAAACTGATGTCGGCCGAATCCGCGACAGCCAGCACCGACGACGGTGTCTTGACGCAGGCTTCGGGCCGCGCGTTGACGCCCGTCTATGCGTCGCCCGAGCAGATCCGTGGCGACCCCATCGGCACCGCGTCGGATGTCTATTCGTTGGGCGTGGTTGCCTTCGAGCTGCTGACCGGGCGGCGCCCCTACGCGCTGAAGTCGGGGTTGGGCTCGGCGGCGCTGGCCGAGGCGGTTGCAAGCATCAAGGTACCGCAGGCCAGCGAGGTGGCGTCCACGCCGGACTTGCAACGCGCTTTGCAAGGGGATCTCGATGCAATCCTGGCGACGGCCCTGGCAGCCGCTGCGCACGAGCGCTACGCCACGGTTCAAGCGCTGGCCGATGAGATCAGCCGCCACCTGCGTGGCGAACCGGTGCTGGCGCGAGCCCCGTCGCGCTGGTACGTTGCCGAGCGATGGGTACGCCGCCACAAGCTCGAAACGGCTGTGATGCTGGCGGTGGGGGTGGCAACTGTGGGCGGTGCGCATGCTCAGGTGCTGGTGCTGCTGGCCTTGGGCGCCGGCACCCTGGTGGCGCTGTGGCAGCGCAACCGCGCGCTGCAACATGCGCAGGCCGCGCGGACGGCAACGCAGCGCACGGCGCAGGTCAAGGACTTCATCGCTTCGATCTTCACGCAGGCCGTGCCGCGTGCTGGCAGTGGTGGCACCGTGGCAGCGGCGGACTTGTTGCGCACGGCGACGCATCGGGTTGAAACGGACCTGGCGGGCCAGCCAGAGGTGGCGGCAGAACTGAGTGCCTTGATCGGCGCCAGCTTCAGTGCGCTGGGCGAAACCCAAGCGGGCCTGGCGTGGCTGCCCAAAGCGGTGGCACGCTGCACGCGCGAGTTTGGGCCGACGCACCCTTTGACGCTGCAAAGCCGCTGTCAGCTGGCCGAAGCGGCCAACAGCCAAGGCAATTTGGCGGTGTCTGAAGCGATCCTGCCCGCGCTGCTGATCGACCTGCGTGCCGCGCAGCCCCTGCAGGTTCAGTGGCTGCTGCTTGGGTTGACTTGCCAGGCGTTTGTGCACACGAAGCGCGGGCGCCAGCCCGAGTCGATTGCGGCGCTGCATGAATGCGTGGATCTGGCCACAGAGCATTTCGGCGCATCCAGCAGCGATGCGCTGTTGGCGCGTTCCACCTTGTCCAACACGCTGATGCACTTTCAGCAGCACGCCGAATCGCTGCAAGCCGTCGAGCCGGCCTACATCCTGGCACAGCAGGTGTTGGCTTCTCAACGGCCTCATCTCGTGCTGGCGGCTGTGGAACGAGACATGGCGGTGGCCCTCCTCAACAACCACCGCCCCCGAGACGCCGCTGCTCTGTTACGACGGGTGCTGGCCGATCAGCGCGCGCTGGACGGCGAAGAGACCGGGCGCGTGCGCACGGCGATAGCCTTCCTGGGCCAAGCGCTCATGGCGGGCGGTCACTTCGAAGAAGCTGCGTCTCACTTTGAGCTGTCAGACGCCTTGCACCGGCGTCTGACAGGAGGCTTGAACCACGAAGGGTTTGGCATCTTGCGTTGGCTCATTCGGGTCAGTGTGTTGCAGGGACACGGTGCCGCTGCGCTGGTGCACCTGGCCAGAGCCGACAAGATCGAGTGTTTGTTGGAAGATGCAGGCGCTGCGCTGAAGGCAGGCCAGCTCGTTCTTCATGCAGAAGCGCTGGCCGCTGCTGGCCGAAGTGAAGAAGTGCTGGCCGCCACTGAAACGCTGTTACCGCAGTACGAGGCCGCCAGCTCGATTGCGCTGCGGCTCTGGCGCGCTCGAATGATGGCGCTGCGCCAGCTCGACCGCCGGAAGGATGCCCTTGCCTGCGCCCGCTTGGCGCTGGCTCTGGGCAAAGCGCTGGATGGGCCAGCGCTGTATCAGGGTTTGTTGCTCGCCGAGACAGCGCGCTGCCACTGGCTGGCCGGCGAAGCGGCCGATGCCGCGCAACAGTGGCGGCTGGCCCTGAGTGTGTGGCAGGCCGGTCAGGTCGACGGCGATGCACTCTGTGCCGCTGTGCGGCACGAGCTGGCGGCAGTCGACGCGGGATAGTCAGGGCAGGAAGTCCTCCAGCTTCTGCCCACAGCGCAGGCCATGGATCTGAGCGAAGTGCGCGTCGCGCGTCAGCAGCGCGGCGCCATGCTCCAGCGCGCTGGCGGCGATCCACAAGTCATTGCTCGGGATCGGGTGGCCCTTGCGGCGCAGACCGCAGTAGACCAGCGCATAGCTGTCGGCTGTTTGCGCCGTGACAGGCACAAGCTCGACACGCGGCGAATCCAGGAAGCGTGCCAGGTCCGCGCGATTCTTCGACTCACGCGTGCCCGCCGCAAAGCCGCCGAGCAATTCGCCCAGCACGATGCTGTTCAGGCAGATCCGTTCGGCGTGCGCCACGACTTCGACCACTGCGGCATCGCCGAGCATGAAGGCCGTGTAGGCGTTGGTATCGATCAGGATCGGGCGCATCTACTTCCAAAGCTCGGTGTCGACCTTCGCGAAGGGTGCCGTTGCGCGCTCGAACGCGCTGGCGTCTTGCTTGCGCCAAGTGCCAGCCAGGGCGTCGAGGTCGTCGTGCCGGGTCAGGGCCGGCTTGACGCGCCGAAGGCCCAGCCCTTGTTCGATGAGCCGCAACACCAGCGTATTGACGCTGGCATCTTCTTGTGCAGCTCGCCGCTTGAGTGCGCTGAGCGCCTTGTCATCGAGTCCGCGGATGCTGAGGTTGGCCATAATGGCAAGTCATAGTGTCAATGTGACATCAAGTAATGATATCAAGCACGGGAGGGCGATCCGCAGACTGCATGCGCAACTGGCTGCGCACGCGGATTCGGTGGATGGACAAGAACATCAAGCGCTGACGGGGCGGGCAGGGGTCTCTTTCGCGCCCGCCCCGGCGCCGCAGCACGCCGGCGCACAGCAGGCAGACGACCCGGAAGGCTGGCTGGTGTTGCGCTGCTCGTTGCGGCCGGCACGATCGGCCGCCGGTTTGACAGCGCGAATGAAGCCGCTGACGAACTTGCCATCGACCTGCCGCGCGAGTTCGGTGATCTCGGCGCTTTGTCCAGCCAGAAAGTCCCGCGCATCGTCGAGGGTGTAGACGCGTGTGACCTCGATGTCCGCACTCTCGAACCCTGCCGCGGCCAGTTTGGTCAGGTACTCTTGATCCGACAGCGCGCCCGCCACGCAGCCGACCCAGAGTTCGGCGCTCCTTTGGATGGCCGCCGGCACGTCGCCGCGCACGACCACGTCGGACACGGCGAATCGGCCACCGGGCTTCAACACCCGAAACGCTTCCCGGAGCACCCGGTCCTTGTCGCCCGAGAGGTTGATGACGCAGTTCGAGATGACCACATCGACCGAGTTGTCCGGCAACGGAATGCTCTCGATCTCGCCCTTCAGGAAGTGCACGTTGGCGAGCCCGCTCTTACGTTTGTTCTCTTCGGCCAGCGCGAGCATCTGGTCGGTCATGTCCAGGCCGAAGGCCTTGCCGGTGGGCCCGACACGTTTGGCCGAGAGCAGCACATCGATGCCGCCGCCGGAGCCCAGGTCGAGCACGGTTTCGCCCGCGGCGAGTTCCGCCAGCGCTGTCGGGTTGCCGCAGCCCAGCGATGCCAGCAAAGCCTTTTGCGGCACCTCGCCGGACTGGACGGCGTCGTACAGGTTCGAGGTGATGGGGTCGCAACCGGCGCCGCTGCCCGCCGCGCCGCCGCAGCAGCTGCTCGTACTGCCTTGGGCGACGCGCGCTGCGGCCTCGCCGTATTTCTGTCGCACCAGTTCTCTGACATCGCCGGTGTTCATCATGATCTCCTATGGTTTAGCCGCAGCAGACGATCCGCTGCGGTTCGATGGCCTTGTTGCGGGTGCAGCACTCGGCGTACAAAAAACCCAGCAACTCGGTGAGTGCCTTCGTGTTGGCCGAGTACCAAAGAAAGGTGCCCTCCCGCCGCACGTTGACGAGGTCTTCGTTCTTCAGCTTCTCCAGGTGGTGCGACAACGTGGAACTCGCGATGCCCAGCTCGCCGGCGATCCCGCCGACGACCAAGCCGTGCGGATGCGCGCTCAGCAGGAGGCGAATGATCCGCAGTCGCGGCTCGGCTCCCATGGCCGAGAACATGTCGGCATAGCGCGAAGTCCTTTCGGCGTCGTTTCGTGCGCTCATCTCGTCATTCTTTATCTCGTTATTTCTACAATAAACGAAATATAGGCACGCGTCAAGCGCCAGCCTGCTCCCACCTGCTCGAAGGCTCGCGGCTCGACCTGCGCGGCCCCGTGCGAGCGTATGCTGCCGGGCGATCGAGCTGTCCGCCCGCACCGCAGGCGCCAGCCGTCACTGAGGCCGCCGAAAAACGCAAACGAGGAGACAAACATGGATGCATCCACCGAAGCCCTGCGCCGCGAACGGCTCGACGAGTTGGTGAGCCTGGCACGCGCGCGGCTGCCCACCGAGCGTCACGCCTCTTTCGAGGTTTTTGCCACCGAATGTTTCGGCCAGCTCGACATCGACGACCTGGCCGACCGCAGTGTCGAAGACATGGCCGGCTGGCTGCTGTCGCATTGGCAGTTCGGCGCGCAGCGTGCCAGCGGTACGCCCAAGGTGCGCGCGCTGTCGCCGACCATCGCCGAGGACGGCTGGGCCTCGCGCCACACGGTGGTGGAGATCGTCAACGACGACATGCCGTTCCTGGTCGATTCGACCACCGTGGACATCAACCGCGAGGGCTTGACGCTGCACCTGATCGTGCACCCGATCTTCGCCGTGGCGCGCGATGCGGCCGGTGTGCTGCAAAGCCTGTCGACCCCGGCCGCCGCACCGAAGGCGATGCGCGAATCGTGGATGCACATCGAGGTCGATCGGCTGGTCGATGCCGAGCAGCGCGCCTCGCTGGTGGCGGCGATCGACAAGGTGCTGGCCGACGTGCGCGCCGCGGTCAGCGACTGGCCGCAGATGGTGAAGCGGCTCGAAGAAGCGATTGCCGAGTTCGCCAGTCTGCCGGCCAGTCTGCCGGCGGCGCAGGCCGCCGAGTGCAAGGCCTTTCTCGAGTGGCTGGCGCAGGACCACATCGTGCTGCTGGGCTACCGCCAGCATGAGCTGGTAGCGCACGAAGGCGGTGATGCGCTGCGCGTGGTGAGCGGCAGCGGCCTGGGCGTGCTGCGCGAAAGCGCTGCCGAACTCGGCGCGCCGAGCTACTCGCCGCTGCCACCCAGCGCCCGGGCTTTGGCGCGCTCGCCGTTGCCACTGCTGGTGGTGACCAAAGCCAACACACGCTCGACGATCCACCGCCCGGGTTACACCGACTACGTTGGCGTGAAACGCTACAACGCTGCCGGCGAGGTGGCCGGCGAACACCGCTTCCTCGGCCTCTTCACCTCCAATGCGTATACGGCGCGGGTCTCCGAAACCCCGCTGCTGCGCGGCAAGGTGGAGGCGATCGCCAGCCGCGCCGGCTTTCCGCGCGGGGGCCATCGCGCCAAGGCGCTGGCGCACATCCTGGAGACCTACCCGCGCGACGACCTGTTCCAGATCGGCGACGACGAGTTGTACGAAGCCGCCTTGGGCATCCTTGCGCTCGGTGACCGCCAGCGCCTGCGCCTGTTCCTGCGCCGCGACCCGTTCGACCGCTTCGTCTCGTGCCTGCTGTACGTGCCACGCGAGAGTTATGCGACCGACTTGCGCGTGAAGTGCCAGGCGATCCTGGTGGCGGCCTTCAACGGCCACGCGACCGAGTTCGACGTGCTGCTGGGCGACGGCGCGCTGGCGCGCATCCACTTCGTGGTGCGCACCACGCCCGGCGCGATGCCGGCCTACGAGCGGCGCGAACTCGAAGCCAAGCTGGCGCACGCCGCGCGGCGCTGGGCCGATCTGCTGCGCGATGCGCTGGTCGATGCCGAGGGCGAAGCGCGCGGCCTGGAGCTCTTCAAGCGCTGGAGCGGCGCCTTCCCGGCCGATTACCGCGAACGGGTGCCGGCGCGCGCGGCGGTGGCCGACGTGGGCAAGGTGGCACAGCTGTCGGAGCAGAAACCGCTCGCGCTCGCGCTGTACCGGCCGCTGGGCGCCGAGGCCGAGGTCTGGGGCTTGAAGGTCTATCGGCGCGGCGGCGCGGTGGTGCTTTCGGACAGCCTGCCGATGCTCGAGCGCATGGGCGTGCGCGTGATGGGCGAACACAACCACCGCATCAATGATGGTGACACCAGCATCTCGCTGCACGACTTCGACCTGCGCGCGCCGATTGCCGAACACGCCGAGCCGCAGGAAGTGGCGCGCCTGTTCGAAGACGCCTTCGCGCGCGCCTTCGTCGGCGAGATCGAGAACGACGACTTCAACCGCCTGGTGCTGCGCGCCGGCTTGCCGGCCGACGAGGTGGTGATCCTGCGTGCCTACGCGCGCTACTGCAAGCAGATCGGCTTCGCGCTCTCGCAAGCCACCATCGAAGCCGCGCTGGCCGCGCAGCCGCGCATCGCGCGCTTGTTGGTGCAACTGTTCAAACTGCGGCTGTCGCCTGCCGAGCGCGACGATGTGGCGGCGGCCAGCCAGGTCAACGCGATCGAGTTGGCGCTGGAGAAGGTGAGCAACCTGTCGGAAGACCGCGTGCTGCGCCAGTTGCTGGCGCTGATCCAGGCCACGCTGCGCAGCAACTGCTGGCGGACCGGCGCCGGCCACAGCGGCGCAAGCGGTCCGCGGCGCAGCTTCTTGAGCCTGAAGTTCGATTGCGCCAAGGTGCCCGGGCTGCCCGAGCCGAAGCCGCTGTTCGAGATCTTCGTCTATTCGCCGCGCTTCGAAGGCGTGCACCTGCGCGGCGGCAAGGTGGCGCGCGGCGGCTTGCGCTGGAGCGACCGGCCGGAAGACTTCCGCACCGAGGTGCTTGGCCTGGTGAAAGCGCAGATGGTGAAGAACACCGTCATCGTGCCGGTGGGCAGCAAAGGCGGCTTCGTGTTGAAGAAGGCGCCGCCGGCCTCCGATCGCGAAGCGTATTTGAAGGAAGGCGTGGCCTGCTACCAGGACTACCTGCGCGGCCTGCTCGACGTGACCGACAACCTCGTCGCCGGCAAGGTGCAAGCGCCGCCGCTGGTGGTGCGCCACGACGCCGACGATCCGTATCTGGTGGTGGCGGCCGACAAGGGCACCGCCACCTTCTCGGATTTCGCCAACGCGGTGAGCGCCGAATACGGCCATTGGCTGGGCGACGCCTTCGCCTCCGGCGGCAGCGTCGGCTACGACCACAAGGCGATGGGCATCACCGCGCGCGGCGCCTGGGAGAGCGTGAAGCGGTGCTTTCGCGAA
This sequence comes from Rubrivivax sp., assembly GCA_031400795.1. Lineage (GTDB taxonomy): Bacteria > Pseudomonadota > Gammaproteobacteria > Burkholderiales > Burkholderiaceae_C > Rubrivivax. Next base: position 8,824 of record JANNQO010000258.1, read on the forward strand.
CGCGGCGTCGACATCCAGAGCACCGACTTCACCGTGGCCGGCGTGGGCGACATGTCGGGCGACGTGTTCGGCAACGGCATGCTGCTGTCGGCGCACATCCTGCTCGTGGCCGCGTTCGACCACCGCCACATCTTCATCGACCCGCATCCCGACCGCGCGGCCTCGTTCGCCGAACGCGAGCGCCTGTTCAAGCTGCCGCGCAGCTCCTGGTCCGACTACCAACAGGCGCTCATCAGCGAAGGCGGCGGCATCTGGTCGCGCAACGAAAAGAGCGTGCCGATCTCGCCGCAGGCGCGCGCAGTGCTGGGCATCACGGCCGAGCGGATGACACCCACCGAGCTGATCAGCGCGATCCTGAAGGCACCCGTCGATCTGCTCTACAACGGCGGCATCGGCACCTACGTCAAGGCGAGCAGCGAAAGCCATGCTGATGTCGGCGACCGCGCCAGCGACGCGGTGCGCATCAACGGGCGCGACTTGCGCTGCAAGGTGATCGGCGAAGGCGGCAACCTCGGCTTCACGCAGCGCGGGCGCATCGAAGCCGCCCTCTTCGGCAATGGCGGTGCCGGCGTCGGCCTGAACACCGATGCCATCGACAACTCGGCCGGGGTCGACACCTCGGACCACGAGGTGAACATCAAGATCCTGCTCGGCCTGGCGATTGCCGACGGCGAGATGACCGCCAAGCAGCGCAACACCGTGCTGGCGCAGATGACCGACGAGGTGGCAGCACTCGTGCTGCGCGACAACTACTTCCAGACGCAATGCCTGTCGATCACGCACCGCCTGGGCGCGCGGCTGCTCGACCAGGAATCGCGCTTCATCCGCTTCCTGGAAAAGCACGGGCGCCTGAACCGCGCCATCGAGTACCTGCCCAGCGACGACGACATCGCCGAGCGCAAGGCCGCAGGCGGCACGCTCACCACACCCGAGCGCGCGGTGCTGCTGGCCTACAGCAAGATGTGGCTGTTCGAGGAGATCATGGGCTCCGATCTGCCCGAGGACGAGTGGGTCGGCACGGCACTGGCGCGCTACTTCCCGACCAGCTTGCGCGAGCGCATGGTCGCCTACATCCCGCGCCACCCGCTGAAGCGCGAGATCGTCGCCACGCATGTGCTGAACAGCATGATCAACCGCGTCGGCGCCACCTACGTGCACCGCATCACCGAAATGACCGGCAGCAAGCCGGCGCAGGTGGTGCGCGCCTACCTGCTGGCGCGCGAGGTGTTCGGCGCGGTGCCGCTGTGGCATCAGATCGAGGCGCTGGACAACCGCGTGAACGACAAGCTTCAGGCCGAGATGCTGATCCAGGAGGGCTGGCTCAGCTCACGCGCGACGAGCTGGTTCCTGCGCTCGCGGCGCCTGGCCGAACCGATGGCGCCGACCATCGCGCGGCTGCAGCCGGCAGTGGCCGCGTTGGCGCAGCGGCTGGCGCCGGCGGCGTCGAAGTCGGCGCAGGCGGTGGGCTGGATCGCCGCCGGCGTGCCCGCCGAGCTGGCCGCGCGCATCGCCAGCGGCGAAGGGCTGCTCGACGCGCTGGACATCGCCGAGGTGGCCGACCATGCGCAGCGACCGTTCGAGCGCGTCTGCGAAGTGCATGTGGGCGTGGGCGAGCGGCTCGGTCTGGCGCGGCTGCGCGCGCAGATCGACGCGCTGCACAGCGACTCGTACTGGCAAGGCCGCGCCAAGGCGGCGCTCGGCGACGATCTGGCCGGCTTGCAGCGCTCGCTGGCGCAGCAGGTGCTGAGCGGCGACGGTGGCGGCAGCGGCGACTCGAGCGAGTTGATCGCACGCTGGGAGTCGGCCCAGTCCACGGCGCTGGAGCGAGCGCGCCGCTTGCTCGCCGATCTGGCCGAAACCAAGCAGGCCGATCTGGCAATGCTGTCGGTGGCGATGCGGGAGTTGCGCAACCTGGCTTGATGTGGGCGTGAAGAGTGGCCGCCCTGTCAGCGCAACGCCAGGTGCGTGGCGACCGCCCGGATCGACGGTGAAAAGAAGTAACCACCGCCGGTGGCGGTGACCCACTCCTGGTCGATGAGCAGTGCCCGGTCGGCTCCCGAGTCCATCGGAATCGAGACCTGGCGCTGGCGCGTCGGTCCGCTGGCGTTTTGCCCGATCAGCGGATCATGGCCCTTGGGGCTGGGACGGTCGATGCTGTTGACCCAATCCTCGCTGACCTTCTCGAACGATTGTTCGATCGACGCCTGGTAGGCCAGGAACAGCAGCCCGCGATCGACACCATCGTCGTGCAGCCCGGGCTCAGGCATCGGCTCGCCATAAGGCACGCCCCGGCGCAGCATACGCCGCACGAGGGTGTCGAAAGCGTCGCCGAGGTCGGTCTGCTCGTCGCGCGGATTGACCTTGCGAATGTGCGCCCAATGCGGGCAAATTTGGCCGAGCGGGTCGGCTGGTGCCGCGGGTACTGCATCGGCAGGCAAGCCGGGCCGCATTCTGAACACCGGTGAGGCCTGGTCGAAGCCGAAGGCGTTGGCCGCGACATCGCGTGCCATCTTGGTGTCTGCGGCGCGTGGCGCACGCACGAGCGGCGTGCCGTCGGGCCAGCGGCCGACGAACAGGGCGGCCAGCCGATCGGCGCCAAGGTTCGGGATGCCGAGCTGTGTGGCCGTACGCGCGAGAAAGCGCCGCAGCGCCGCGACATCCTGCCGCAGCCGCCGGTAGACCAGGAACGAGCCGCCCTTGAACCAGGCTAGCGGCAGGCGCGCCGCCGGCAAGGTCTTGCCGTCGTGTGGATTCTGCGTGGCGTAACCGAGCACGAAATGACCCGGCATGATCAAAGGCTGCCCGGGCTTGGCGAAGGCCGCCGCCAGCGGGTCTGAAGCATCCAGCAGACGAGGCGTCAAGAACTGGTTGGCGCCGCGGCCGATGCGGCCACGCACGCCGGGCTGCGAGATGCCATCCTTGAAGCCGAAGTGTTCGTGGCCCTTCAAGTCGCTGCGCGCCTTGCCGACATCGCGCGCCATCTCTTCGAAGCCTTCGGCGCCGCTGGCGGCCAGCAGCGACGCGACGAAGTCATTGGCGAACTCCGCCCGGTCGCTCGCGACGATGAAGACGGCATCCGGTACGCGGCCGGGCCCGCCGATCTTCCACTGGGCGGGGTTCGAGGCTGCCCCGGCAACATCGGAGTCGCCGAGAAGCGCGGTGGCCCGTTCGAGCATGCCGATGCGAAAGGCCTCGTCCGGCAGCGCATCGGCTTGTTGCTTCGTCGTCAGCTTGCTGATGCCGCCCTGCGTGAACGCGATGTTGAACCAGGTTGCCGCGAGACCGACCGGTTCTACGCCGCCTAGTCGGCCGCGCAGCGTCTTGTACATGGCATTGAACTGCAGCACGTCGGCTGTGGAGGCCAGGCGCGGGCAGACCGCGGCCAACCAGCGCTTGAACGCCACGACCTCGCGGATGCGGACGAAGACGAGGACCCAATGGTCCTTGTTGAAGCCGGCGAGGATGTTGCCCTGGATGTTGCGAACATCCAGCAGGGGCTCGAGCATCATGCGCGCGTGAGCTGCTTCGGCTGCCCGGCCATCAAGCCGGGTCCGGCCGCAAGCAGGGGGGCACAAGCAACGAGGCCGTTGTTCACGCTGCCCGGGCGGCAGGCTGCGCCCTGGATGCCCATCGTGATGCGCTCGGCGATCTGGCCGCCGAAGGCGATCGGCACGCCGCCGATCAGCACATCGCTGACGGTTCTGCCCTGCTGCTTCAGCGCGGGTGTCAGCTCGAACGTTGCCCGCACGGCGCGTCCCGGCGCGCCGCGCAGGATCTTCAGCAGGCCCCGCGCCGACACGCCATCGGCGAACTTCCAGCCGGCATCGTTGAAGCCCACCATGTACAGGCCCACCGGGTTGGTCAGCGTGACCATGAAGCCCTGGCGGGCGAGCGAGTTCACGTCGAAGCCGATCTTGGGGTCGCTGTTGCGCGCGCCATCGCCGAAGCCTGCGCAGGCGATCAACGCTGCGGCGGTGGCGGGTTCGGCGCCGTTGCGGCGTCGCCGCACCGTGGCGTCGCCGGCCAGGAAGATCTCGGCCGCCAGCGCGTTGGCGGGGTGGGTCAGGTGCATCGCGCCCTTCTTCAGGTTGACCTCGTTCCACGGGTTGTAGCGGCCCTGCGAATCGAACAGATCGGCCTTCTTTGCCAGCGGATCGACGTGCTTTTTGTAGAGATTGACCACCGCCTGCGGTTTGACACTGGCGAGGAACTGGTAGTAGTCGTAGGCCTCGCAGGTGAAGTCCACCCGAACAATGCGCTGCTGCGCATCGCGATGCACGAACCATTCGAGGTATTCGTCCTGCGGACGGTGACGGCGACCTTGCGCCGCGGGCAGGCCCGAAAACGCCGGCTCGGCTTGCGCATAGGCGGGCTTGGCACCTGGCGTGGTAGCGATGAAGCGGCGCGGGAAGCCGTTCCAGGGGATGTCCAGGATCGTGTCCGCATCCGGCAGACCCTGCGTCACCGGGTTGTAGAACTGCGGCAGGTGCTGCGGCCCGCCGCCGCTGCTCGCGTCGATGCGCGCCACGGCATCGTCGAAAAGCTTCGAGACATGCGCAGAGTACTTCCCGGCCAGGGCTGCGGTGTTGAAGTCCGGCACGTTGGCCGGAGGATCGAAGGTCGTGAACTTCATCCGTCGGTTCCCCAATCGATGCTCAGAACTTTGCCAGCGCGTATTCGACCGCTGCCGACGCGTTGATCAAGCCCCAGCCGGTTGCGTTGTCTCGGCCCGGCCCCGCGGGCTCGTTGAACACCTGCGGAAAGCTGCGCCCGTTGCGCACATCGACGGCGGTCTTCGACAGCGCCTCGATCACCTGCGCCGGCCGCAGCGCCGGCTTGGCGCCCAGGATCAGCGCTGCGGCGCCGGCGATTTGCGGTGCCGCCGCCGAGGTGCCGGAGAACAGCGCCCAACCGTCGGTCGCGGTGGTGCCGTCGCCGGCCTCGGCGGAGGCAAACGCGCTCTCTTCGCGGTCGAGTTCGCACCCCGGCTGCACTGGCAGCATGAGGTACTGCGCACGCGGCTGCATGCCGACCAGCCCGCAGACGGTCGGAACGATCTCCTGGTTGAACCAGGGGCTGCGGTAGCCGCTGGCGTAGCTCGACGCGTGCAGCTGGCCGTTCGAGTCGAGGAATGCGCCGCCGGCAGACAGCACGCCCGGTACCTGCGGCTCGACGGAGAACTGGCCGTTGCCGGCCGAGAAGATGACGAGGATCCCGTTCTCGACGGCATCCAGGATCTCGGCGGCCCAGGCCAGGTCGCCCGCGTCGGGTCCGGCGAAGGGCGGGTAGAAGCTGTCGCCACCCCACGAGTTGGTCATGATCCGCGGGGCCAGGGCTTTGGCCTTGAGAAAGGCCGTGACGGCGCCGAAGAACTTGCCGTTGGCATCGGTGGCGCGCAGCGGCTGCAGCACGGCGCCGGGCGCAATCGCAAAGATGTTCGCCGATTCGCCCGTGCCATGGCCGACGGGGTCTTTGCTCGGGTTGGTGCCGGGAATGGCCACCAGCGGCTTCTTGATCTTGTAGCCGTTGGCCGTGAAGTAGGGGTGCCGGTACCAGCCCGAATCGGGCATCGCCACGCTGACGCCTTCACCGCGAAAGCCCTTCTGCCTTGCCGCCTGTGCGCCCAGCGCGGTGGCCAGGTCCCCGGGCAGACGCAGGTGGTACTTGGGCGAGTTGGGCGGGATCGGTGACGGAAAGACAGAGTGGAACTGTCGAGGTGATTCGAGCACGATGCCATCGACCTTCGAGGCCTTTGACTTCGCGAGGCAGACGCCGATAAAGCGCATGTCCAGTGGGGTTGCAGGCATTGCGAACTGCTCGTCAATCCACTTCTCGAAGCCCTTGGTTTGCAGCTCTGCCACCAGCGCCGGCGTTGGCCCGAAGCTGGCCTGCTCGGCGAAGCGGCTGGCGGCGTAGAAGCTGACTTTGGGCGCGGTGGTGAGAGGTGCCACCTGGCCGTTGGACGGCTGTGCACGCTCGGCCGACTGCTCACTGCCGCAGGCCACCAGCAGCATCGTCATCGACAGCGCGGCGAGCTGCCTCCGGCACGATCTTTGGGGTACGGTGAGTGCAATCCCAGGCTTGAGTTCAATGGCCATCACCGCGCAGCATACTGGGTCGGTCTTGGAGTCTGTCGGGCTTGGGGCGTCGCAGCGAAATTTGGCCCCGGCGAGGACAGTTTTTGCCGGGTTTGCAGGCCCATAGCCGTAGCTATGGGACAAAAAGCCGGTGAAAAATGGACCGCTGCGGCCAAATTGCAGCCGACGATCCCCAAGTCCGACAGACTCCTAGACGTTTGGCGCTTCGGCGTCGTCGGGAACTGAGATGGCGGCGGTAACTCCACATGCCGGCTCGCGGCGGCGACGCTCGATGAACGAGATCAACATGGTGCCGTTCATCGATGTGATGCTGGTGCTGCTGATCATCTTCATGGTCACGGCACCGTTGATCACCACTGGCGTGGTCGATCTGCCCAGCGTCGGGCAGTCACGGCAAAGGCCGAACCAGGTGATCGAACTGGTGCTGGGCGTGGACGACAAGCTGCGCATGCGCATCGACCAGAAGGACCCCGCGCCCGTTTCATTGGCGCAATTGGCAGCGCAGGTGAAACAGGCGCAGGCCGGCGATGCCGAAATGCCGGTGGTGATCAGCGCCGACCGCAACGTCAAGTACGAAAGTGTCGTGCGGGTGATGGATATCCTGCAACGCGCCGGCATCAAGCGTGTCGGGCTCTCGGTCAAGCAGGGCGCTTGAATTGAACGCCAGCGTCATCGACAAGTCGGGCAGTGCCGATGCACTTCGCCCGCGCTCGCCCGACGGCATGCGGCGCGGCGCCCTGCTGTCACTGGGCGTGCATGGCTTGCTGGTGGTGGCCCTGGCTGTGTCGCTGGTGTGGCGCAGCCAGACACCCCCCACCTTTGCAGCCGAGCTGTGGGCCGCTGCGCCGCAGGTTGCGGCGCCTCGCCTGGTTGAACCCACACCCGTCCCCGCCGCCGAGGTGAAAGCGCCGACGCCACCGCCGACGCCGGCACCGGCACCCCGACCCGAACCGCCGGCTGCCGCGGTCGACGCACAGATCGCGATCGAAAAGGCCAGGAAGGCAGCGCTCGAAGAAGCCGAGAGACAACGCCTTGAAAAGGCGCGCGCTGAAAAGACCGAACGACTGAAGACCGAGCGTGAAATGCTGGAGCGGGAACAGGCCGAGCGCGACAAACGCCAACGCGAAGCCAAGGCCAGGGAAGACACCCGCCAGCGTGAACTGAAACAGGCGCAGGAGCAGAAGGAACAGAAGGAGTTGAAGGAGAAGAACGCCGAAGACGCCCGGCTGGCCAAGCTGCGCGAAGACAACCTGAAGCGCATGATGGGCCAGGCCGGCGCCACCGGCGCGCCGTCATCCACCGGCACGGCCGCGCAGGACGCTGCGCCTTCGGCCAGTTATGCCGGCAAGCTGATTGCGCGCATCCGCCCCAATATCCTGTTGACCGATACGGTGCCCGGCAAACCGGCCGCCGATGTCGAGGTGCGCGCCGCGCCCAGCGGCATCATCCTGAGCCGCCGCCTGGTCAAGCCCAGCGGCAACAAGG
>JANNQO010000259.1:0-6128 GCA_031400795.1 Rubrivivax sp.
AGGAAGTTGGCCGTGGTGATGGCGCCGCGGCCGTAGATCACTTCGGCGATGCCCTTGCGGTCGATGAGCAGGCTCATCGCGTCGCGCACGGCTTTGTCGGTGAACGCCGCGTGCTTGCTCTTGACGCTGGCGCGCTCGCCGTCGACCTCGTTCCACGGGTCGGTGGGGTTCAAGATCACGAACTCGATATCACTGCCCAAGTAGAAGTTCATCTTGCCCTTGCCGGCGCCTTCCAGCTGCTTGAGGATCACGTCCTCCACGGCCAGGTTCCAGCCCACGTCGTATTCGGCCGTCTGCAGCACGGCGCGCGCGGCGCTGGTGGCGTCGCCACCGCCCTTGATCTCGAGCGTGTCGAAGAAGGGTTGGTTGGCGACGTGGTACTCCATGTTGGCCGCAGCCCGAAGCGTGTCGCCGGGCTTGAAGTCGACGACCTTGTAGGGGCCGGTGCCGACCGGCTTCAGGTTGGCCGGGTTCTCGCGCGACTTGGCGCCCATGAAGCCTTCGAACACGTGCTTGGGCAGGATCAGGCCGACGCTGCCCACCAGCGGCTCGGCCCAGAAGGGCGTGGGTTTTGGGAAGTCGATGCGCACGGTGTGCGAGTCGGCCTTCGTGACCTTGATGTCCTTGTAGACGCTCACGGTGGTCATCGCCGCGGCCGGGTCGCCGCTGTACTGAGCGGTGAAGACCACGTCGTCGGCGGTGAAGTCGCGGCCGTCGTGCCACTTCACGCCGCGCTTCAACTTCCAGGTGACGCTCCTGCCGTCGGCGGAGAGGCCGCCGTTGGCACGCGTGGGCACCTCGGCAGCCAGCACCGGCACCAGGTTGCCCTCGCTGTCCCAACTGGCCAGCGGCTCGTAGAAGACACGGCTGGCGTCCTGATCTTTGGTGCCGCCGGCGTAGTGCGGGTTCAAGTGCACCGCAGCCTGCCAGTAGATGAGCTTGAGCGTGCCGCCTCCGCCGCGCTTGGTGGGCTTGTAGGGCATCGTCGCCGTCTGCGCGATGCCTTCATGCATCAGCATCATCGAAGCCATCGGTGCCGTCAGACCCAGGCCCACCATGTGTTGGATGAAGCTGCGGCGCGGCAACTTGCCTTCGCGCACGTCTTCGATCAAGGCACGCAGTTCGACTTCTTTCATGGAAAACCTCCGGCGCGGGGCGGGATGAACAAGAGGGAAGAAATGCTATCGGGCGGCTCGCGGGTGCATATCGGGGTCGGCCCGACATTTCCTTGAGATACTGGTCTGATGCAAGAACCGATCCTGCTCGTGCATGGCCCGCGGCGCCCGGCGCGGCCGCTGGTGCTCGACTCGCCGCATTCGGGTTTTCACTTCCCGGCTGATTTCGGCGCCGCGGTGAGCGAGTTCGAGTTGCGTGACGGCGAAGATACCTTCATCGACGAGCTCTACAAGCCCGCTGCACAGAAGGGCATTCCGCTGCTGGCAGCGCAGTACCCGCGCACCTACCTCGACCCGAACCGCCACGCCGCCGACATCGATCTGGAGTTGCTCGACGCCCCCTGGCCCGACGAGCACCGGCCCAGCGGCAAGGCGCGCATCGGCAAGGCGCTGATCTGGCGCACCTTGGACGACGGCCGCGCCATCTACGCGCGCAAGCTGAGCGTGCACGAAGTGCGCGAGCGCGTGGCCCGCTACCACGCGCCCTACCACGCCATGCTGTGCGAGCTGCTGGACGCCGCGCACGCCGACTTCGGCGCGGTGTGGCACATCAACTGCCATTCGATGAACGCGGTCAGCGGCAAGATGGGCGAAGGAGGCGCCGGCGTCGCGCGCGCCGATTTCGTGCTCGGCGACCGCGACGGCACCACCTGCGCGCCGGAGTTCACCGCCTTCGTGCACGGGCACCTCGCAGCACTCGGCTACGACGTGAAGATCAACGATCCTTTCAAGGGTGTGGAGCTGGTGCGCGCGTATGCCGACCCGGCCGGCGGGCGCCACAGCCTGCAACTGGAAATCAACAAGCGCCTCTACATGGACGAGAAGACACGCCGGCCGACCGCGCACTTTCGGGTGCTGCAAGAGCAGTTGATGGGTCTGCTCGACGCCCTGTGCGAGCGCTTCGCGCCCGGGGCCGGGCAATGAGCCGGGAGGTTGCCTTATGAGCACGCCGGTGGAACTGCAAGCCCCCGACATCGCGCGCTGGCGCGACGGCGGCCAGGCTGTGCCCTACGTGCACGTGCGCAACAGCGGCCGGCCCGGCCCGAAGGTGATGGTGCAGGCGCTGACGCATGGCAACGAGATCTGCGGCGCCATCGCGCTGGACCGCTTGATGCGCGAGATGCCGCCGCTGGCGCGCGGTCAGCTGACCCTGAGCTTCGCCAACATCGAGGCCTATGCGCGCTTCGACAGCGCCGACCCGTACCGCTCGCGATTTGTCGATGAAGACCTGAACCGCATCTGGGCCGACGATGCGCTGTTCGGCCCGCGCGACTCTGTGGAGCTGCGCCGGGCGCGCCAGTTGCAAGCCTACGTCGACGAGGCCGAGATGCTGCTGGACATCCACTCGATGGGCGAGCCGTGTCAGCCGCTGATGGTGTGCGGCCGGCTGGACAAGAACGCAGACTGCGCGCGCGAACTCGGCATGCCTGCCGACCTGCTCATCGACACCGGCCACCCGTCGGGATTGCGCATGGTCGAACGCGGCGGCTTCGGCGACCCGGCCTCGCCGCGGCGCGCGCTGCTCATCGAGTGCGGCCAGCATTGGGAGCGCGCCGCTGCCGATGTCGCCTGGGACTGTCTGCTGCGCTTCCTGGCGCTCACCGGTGTCGTCGACCGGGCCTGGACCGAGCCGAGACTGGTGCTGCAGCTGCCGCCGAAGCAGCGACTCGTTCGCGTCACCGAAGCGGTGGTGGCGCAGACCACGCAGTTCCACTTCCTGGTGCCGGTGGTCGGGTTGTCGGTGGTGGAGAAGGCCGGCACGCCGATCGCCCGCGATGGCGAGCGGGTCTGGGTCGCGCCTTACGACCACACGGTGCTGGTCATGCCGGGCATCTCCAACCTGAAGGCCGGCAACACCACGGTGCGCCTGGGGCGCTACGAGGAGGCTTGATGCAGCGTGATACCCAAGCGCTCGGCGATGCGCCGGGCCGCCGCCTGGGTGGCAGCGTTCGGCGATGCGGCCGCGAGCGTGAGGCAATGCCGTGCGTACTCGCCGTCGGAGAGCAGCCGCTCGACATGCACCCGGTGCCCGGCGCCGGCCAACAACCATTTCAGGTCGATGATGTCCAGCAACTCGTTGGGGTTCGTGGATTCGGTCAAGGCGTTCATTTGGGGCCGGGCGTTGGCGTGCCCTGTGGGGGATAACGACCTTCGGCCGGTATGGCTGACAGGGGTTTGCTTGGCGGCCATGAATTCCGGACGCTTTGCAGCGCCGCGATGACGCCCTATCCACCTTTCACCACCCTTACGGATCTGCCGGCGAAGCTGCGCAGTGCCGGCTTCGCGGTGCTCGACGCTGCCTCGCTGGCGCGGCTGGCCGGCGTGCCCGTGTCGATGTTCACGAACTGGCTGCCAGTCTGGGCCGAACTGCCCGCCGATCGTTACCTGAAGGATGGCGGCCGCTACCGGCGCCGCCGCCACGGCAGCTTCGTCGTCGAAGGCACGCAGCTGCGCGGCGTGCCGCACCGCGCGCATTGGCAGCCGGTGTCTTACAACGCGCTGCACGGGGGGCTGGAGCGCTGGTTCGAGCCGTTGCCTGACAGTCTCGCGGGCGATGCCGCCTGGGCCAGCCTGCTCGTCGGCCTGGCGGCACAGGCCTCGGCGCTGCGCGGCGAGCAGCCCTGGTATGTGGAGGCGCACCCGTTTCGCATCGACACCACCGACGGCATCGGCCGTCCCACGCCCGAAGGGGCGCATCGCGACGGTGTCGACCTGGTGGCCGTGCTGCTGGTCTCGCGCCACCACATCAAGGGCGGTGAAACGCGGGTCTTCGATGCGCACGGGCCGCAGGGCGTGCGCTTCACGCTCAGCGAGCCGTGGAGCGCGCTGCTGCTCGATGACGAGCGGGTGGTGCACGAAAGCACGCCGATCCAGCCGCTCGCCGAGGGGCAAGCCGCGCACCGCGACACCCTGGTGCTGACTTTCCGCCGTCACGGCTTCCAGGACCCCGTATGAAGCGATCCTTGGCCATCAACTTCGACGACATCGCTGCCGCCCGCCAGCGCCTGGCCGGCGTGGCGCATCGCACGCCGGTGCAACGTTCGCGCACCGCCGACGAGCGCTGCGGCGCCCAGCTCTTCTTCAAGTGCGAGAACCTGCAGCGCATGGGCGCCTTCAAGTTCCGCGGTGCCTACAACGCGCTGGCGCAGTTCACGCCCGAGCAGCGGCGCGCCGGCGTGATCGCGTTCTCGTCGGGCAACCATGCGCAGGCCATTGCGCTGTCGGCGCGGCTGCTCGGAATGCCTTCGCTGATCGTGATGCCGCAGGATTCGCCGGCCGCCAAGCTGGCGGCCACGCGCGGCTACCAGGAGGGCCAGCCGGGCAGCGAAGTGGTGCTGTACGACCGCTACTCCCAGGACCGCGAAGCGATCGGCGCGCGGCTTGCGGACGAGCGCGGCATGACGCTGATCCCGCCCTACGACCATCCTCACGTGATGGCCGGCCAGGGCACTGCGGCGGCCGAGTTGATCGAGGAGACCGGCGCGCTCGATCTGCTGCTGGTGTGCGTAGGCGGCGGCGGGTTGATTTCCGGCTGCGCGGTGGCGGCGCACCACTTGTCGCCGGGCATAGCGGTGATCGGCGTCGAGCCCGCAGCTGGCAACGACACGCAGCTCAGCCTCGCGCGCGGCGAGATCGTGCACATCGACACGCCGAAGACCATCGCTGACGGCGCGCAGACGCAACACAGCGGACGGCTCACCTTCCCGGTCATCCAGGCGCTGGTGAAGAGCATCGTCACGGTCAGCGACGAGCAGCTCGTGAGCACGATGCGCTTCTTCGCCGAGCGGCTGAAGATGGTCGTCGAGCCGACGGGTTGCCTGGCGGCGGCGGCGGCGCTGGAAGGCGCAGTGGAGCTGCGTGGCCAGCGCGTCGGTGTGATCCTGAGCGGTGGCAACGTCGACATCGCGCGCTACGCGGCGATGATCGGCGGCGGCAGGCCGGTCTGAACAAGGCTCTCTCCTCGGTTATGGTGTCGGCCTTCGATCACCCTCCGACGAGGCCACATGCCCGACACCGCCAAGCCCCAGGACCCTGTCAAGCCCACTGAGAGCGACGCCGACAAGCGCTTGCGCGAGCGCATGGAGAAGCTGCTCGCGCAAGACGCCGCAGTGAGCAGCGGCAGCTGCAAGCTCGCTACCGGCAGCCTTGACTACACCGCGCATGTCGCGTTTCTGCCGGTGATCGCCGAAGGGCTGGCCGGTTCGACGGCCGAGCCGCAAGCGGCCGTGATGACGACCGCCTACCTCGCCAAGGGTGCCGCACCCGCTGCGCGCCCGGTGTGTTTCGCCTTCAACGGCGGCCCGGGCTCGTCGTCGATCTGGCTGCACCTGGGCGCGCTGGGCCCGAAACGCGTGGTCGTTCCCGACGACGGCAGCATGCCGCGCGCGCCGTACACGCTGAGCGACAACCCCTTGAGCTGGTTCGAACATTTCGACCTCGTCTTCATCGACCCGCCGCACACCGGCTGGTCGATGTGCGCCAGTGAAGCCGCGCGCAAGAAGATGCTCACCGTGAACGGCGACGTCGACGCGCTGGCCGAGGTGATGCGCGTCTGGCTGACGCGCCACAAGCGCTGGGGCTCGGCGCTGTACCTGGCCGGCGAAAGCTACGGCACGACGCATGATGATGCTCCCTATATCTTTATCCGGGCATCCATACCGGAACAAGAGGCTCTGGCCAGTGTATACCGATATCTGTTTTTTTCGGGCGGGTTGTTTGTCCTGGCGGCTCTCTTTGCCCTGTGGTGTTCACGTGCATTTGCCGGCAGGTTCCTGGTCGCTCCGCTCGAGCGATTGGCAGAGGTTTCGGGTGCGGCCCAGCGTGGGGATTTTTCTGTCAGAACCGGATTGCCGGACAGTGCAGATGAAATTGGTGTGCTGTCACGTTCGTTTGATACCATGGCGGCATCCCTTGAGGCTCAACAGGAAGAAAGTAATTTAGCCGAGGTTGAAC
>JANNQO010000260.1:0-2061 GCA_031400795.1 Rubrivivax sp.
TGTGCTGTACCGGCTGCTCGATCCGCGTACGCGATGAGAACGTGAAGAGCGCCGCTGAACTGCGCCGCAAGGCGGCCATCTCGCTGGGCGTGGCAGTCATCGCGCTGGTGTTCCTGCTGGAGACTTCGATCGCGCACCGCAGCTCGCCCAGCCCCCGGTCGCCGCTGGTCTGGGGGCTGCTCGGGGTGATGGCGGTGGGCGGGGTGGCCGGCTGGGCGTGGTGGCGCGGGCAGGCGCGGCGCGCCGATGATTGAACCGCTGTCGGCGGGGCCGGAGAGCGCGGTGCCTACGACGACGAGGCTCGCGCGGCACGAAGACGTGGCGCACTTGCCGGCGATCGAACGCGCGGCGGCGCGAATCGACCATCGACCCGGCGCGGCTGGAACAGGCCCTGCTCGAGGGCCTGCTGTGGGTGGGCGGCGCCGACGCAACAGTCGGCTTCCTGCTCGCCACCCGGTACCCCGACGTCCTGCACATCGAGGAGATGAGCGTGTTGCCGTCGCACGGCCGCCGCGGCCTCGGCCGCGCGCTGCTCGAACGGGCTCTGGACGAGGCGCGAGCGCGCGGCCTGCGGCGCGTGACGCTGACGACGTTCGAGCATCTGCCGTGGAACGCGCCCTTCTACGCGCAGCTCGGCTTTCAGAAGACGCGCGATGTCGATGATTGCCGGTTGCGCGAGCAACTGGTGCGCGAAGCGGCGGCCGGCCTCTTGCGTCGCGTGGCGATGGTGTGCCTGCTGCACGCGCAGGCTGTTGATGCCGAAGAGCGCCTGGTCGCCATCGCGCGCGAGTCGCCGTGTTGGTCGAAAAAGATCACGTAAAACGTTGGCCGCGTGTGACGGCGACTCCGGCATGAAGCCGGTGCACCGCTTCGTGCTCGTCAGCGGGCTCCCCGCCAGCGGCAAGACCACCCTGGCGCGTGCACTGTCGGGGCGACTGGGCTGGCCGGCGATCGCCGCCGAGTCGCAAGCCCGGCTCGGGCCGCTGCGGCCGCAGCAGGCCATAGACTGGCCGACCGATTCGCCCGCATCCGAACAGGCACTGGATCATTTGGCCACACGCATCGAAGAGTGGGCCACGGCCTCGAAGGGAACGCCATGACAACGATCGCCGAGCACCGACGCTTCTACGCCCGCTTCATCATCGGCAGCGCCGGCTCTGCCGACGAGCGTCTGATCGCGGCGTTCGAAGCCGTGCCGCGCGAGGACTACCTGGGCCCGGGCCCCTGGCCGATCTTCATCGGCTCGGGCTACCTGCCGACCGTGAGCGACGACGCGCGGCTCTTGTACCAGGATGTGCTGGTCGGCCTGGCCACCGAGCGCGGCATCAACAACGGCCAGCCGACGCTGCATGCGCGCTGCCTGGCGGCGGCGGCGCCCGCCGAGGGCGAAACCGTGCTGCACATCGGCGCCGGCACCGGCTACTACACGGCCGTGCTGGCGACGCTGGTCGGGCCTACCGGTCATGTCATCGCTTACGAAATCGAGGCCGATCTGGCCGGGCGTGCGCGCGCGAATCTCGCCGCGCGCGTCCCGCAGGCCGAGGTGATTGCCGCCTCGGCCACCACGGCGGCGCTGCCATCGGCCGATGTGATCTACGTCAGCGCCGGCGCCACGCACCCGCCCGCCTCCTGGCTCGACGCGCTGAACATCGGCGGCCGACTGATCTTCCCGCTCACGCCGGGCGAAGGCTTCGGCGTGATGCTGCTGGTCACGCGACGCGACGAAAAGCGATTCGAGGCGAAGGCGTTGTTGCGCGTGTCCTTCATCCCCTGCATCGGCGCGCGCGACGAGCGCACTTCGGCATCGATCAGCAAAGCGCTGGAGCGGCAGTCGCTGGCCACGGTGCGCTCACTGCGGCGCGGCACGTCCCCCGATCAGACCGCCTGGTGCGTGGGCACCGGCTGGTGGCTGTCCAGCGCCTAGCCCATCTTTCTCAACTGACCCCCGACACCACCGCCAAGTGCTTGATTTGCTTTGGCCCGAGGCCAAAGGTCTTCACTACACGGGGGCTGCGGCCGGGGCCTGTTGGTGGACTTGAGCAGCCGCGATCTTCGGTGGTG
>JANNQO010000261.1:0-1692 GCA_031400795.1 Rubrivivax sp.
CGAGCTGCTCGAACAGCGGCTCGAGAACGCCGGGCGCGGGCGACGCGAACTCGACGAACTCAAAGCCCATCAAGCCCATCGGGTTGTCGAACAGATCGGCCATCGTGCCATGTCCTTGTGTTGTCGATCGCCACAGTCTGACGATTGCGCAGCCGGATGTCAGTTCCTGCGGTGACAACAGGGGCCTTCAGGCCAGGCCCGGCAGGTCCAGCACCTCGATCGATCCGCGAGCCAGTCGCACGTGGCCGGCCTGCTCCAGCCGCTTCAGAGCCGTCGATGCCTTGGGCCGGCTGACGCCGCAGCGCGTGGCGAACTGCTCGTGTGTCGTCGCGATCAGGCAGCGGCCATCGGCGCGCGGTGGCTGCTCGGCCGCCAGGCGCGCCAGCGCCGCGCACACACGCTCGTGCACGCCGCGCTCGACCCAGGCGCGCTCGCGCATCGGCACCTCGCGCAGGCGCTGGCCCAGGAACTTCACCAGCAGCAGCAATGCCTCGCGATCCTTCAGCAGCGCCCGCTCGATCTCATCGATCAGCACCCAGCGCAGCGCCGCGTCTTCGCTGACAACGAGATCGACGCCGCTGCGACTGTCGCAGAACAACTGCGACAGCAGAACGATCTCGCCGGCGCCGAAGGCCAGCGGCACTACCGGCGCGCCGCCGTCGCTGCCGTTGCCATGCAGCACCGCGTCGATGCGCCCGCTGGCCAGGAATGCGAGGCGGGTGACGTTGTCGCCCGAGCGCTGCAGCGTGGTGCCTACGGGCACACGTAGCAGTGGCCGCGCCGGCAGGTCCAGCGGCGCAGCCAGCGCGAGCGCGAGCATGCGGCTGAGCGCGCCGCTTTGCTGGGGCAGGGGTGATTTCATCGGGCGAAACGTGCAACGGTGCTGGAGTATGTCGGCCGGAACGACTCCTATCAAAGTCTGCATCGGCGGCGGCGGCAGCAGCAAGCGGCAGCGGCAGCGCCAGCGCCAGCGCCAGCGCGATCGGCCGCTTCGTCGGCACGCGCCTCGCCGCGCCAGGTCAGAGCGCACCGAGCACCTGACCTCGTTCCCTGCGCCATCCAGACGGCGCCGGCATGCTTGTCCAGCAGTCGACCACAAGACCCGTAAATGCCCGAGGCTACGGATTAAGAACTACGGGTAGACCCTGCGACATCGCCTCCCGTTCGGGGCTAGAGTCCGGCTCCAATAAGGTTTCATATGAAATCTTTCAGAGCATGCCAATGACGCCGAATATTCAGCGCCCCGCGGAGTCGGGAACCACCCGCGAGACATTCGCCGGTCTGGCATTGAAGACCTTGATCAAAGGCGGTGACCGCCCCGCTTTGGTCAGTGATGAGCGCACCCTGAGCGGTCTTGACGCGGTCTCGCGGGTGTCCAGGATGCAGAGAGTTCTCGGCGGATCCATGCCGCCCAGACTGGCACTGCTTTCGCGCAACAAGCCTGACGCCTGGCTCCTCCAAATCGCCGCGATGGCGCTAGGAGGCAGCGTGGTGTGGCTTCATCCCAGGGCCAGCCTTTCAGACAGCGTCTTTGTCATTGCCGACTCCAAGGCGGATGCGCTGGCGATAGACGCAGACGTTGATCTGGAACTGGTCGAAGCGCTCGCCCTTGGTTTCCACGGACCCGTATTTCGTTTGTCGAAGCACGGCCCAGGAGCTCCGTTGGCTGATGTGCTCGAGGGCATGGCGTCC
>JANNQO010000262.1:0-21508 GCA_031400795.1 Rubrivivax sp.
GACCGCCAAGCCGAGCAAGAGCCTGCACCGCATGCTCTCGCCTGCTGGCAACCCCAGCATGGACAACCTGGCTGCGATCTTTCATGCCATCCGTGAGCGCCTGAACGTGAATTTCGAGGCGCACTCGGTCGCCGCCTGAAGACTTGCCCCGGGGACTTGCTGACGCGAAGCGTTGCGGGCACGGTTCGAATGCATTCGCCATGCCTTTGAGCCCATCCCGAATGAAGGCGCACCGATCACTTGCCGCCATGGCGCTGGTGCTGCTGTCGAGTTGTGCAGGGGCGACGTCCATTTGTCGATGGGTGGACCAGACCGGCCGCACCCAGCTCGCGGAGGTGGTCCCCGACAAGTACAAGAAGGTCGCCGTTTGCACCGACTCGCAGCAACACGAGCTTTCCGCCGCGCAGCGTCGGGCGGCCGAGCAACGGGTTGCTCAAGACAGGGCAAGGGCGCGCCAAGCAGCAGTCAAGCCGCCCGCAGAAGGACCTTCAAGCTCGCCCCGTCCAGCAGGGTCGGCATCCAGCCCCGATGCGAAGCGGCCCATCGAGGTTGTCACCGACGCCACGGACTGCCCGACGTGGTGGCGAATCTACGACGAGAGCGTCGAGTGCTTTGGCCCCTATCGCACAACGCGCGGTGCAACCAAGGCGGAAGCCTTTGACAGGTGCATCGTCGTCCCAAGTCCCGAGCCCAAGTGCGGCCCAAGAAGCAACTGATGGGCCGGTGGCCCGCGCACCGGCTGCTCCGGCAAGACGTTCGGAAGATCGGTTTCGCGGCCGTTGGGTCACGTTTCGTCCGGCAGTTCACATCATGATCACACGCAGACAGCTTGTCGCTTCGACGCCTTGGCTGGCGGCCGGTCCGCTGATGTTCACTGGCTGTTCCCAAGAGTCTCCAGCGGACAGCTACGAAGCGATCGCCGGGCGCATCCGGCAGTTGGAACCAGCCACGGGGCGCAGTGGCGTCGCACTGGGTCGGGAATTGGTTCGCTACGCGACGCTGGCCCCGTCCAGTCACAACACCCAGTGCTGGAGGTTCGCGGTGGAGGACAAGGTCATCACGATCCTGCCCGACCTGGCGCGACGCTGCCCCGCGGTGGACCCCGACGACCACCATGTCTTCGTGACCCTGGGTTGCGCCGCCGAGAATCTGGTGCACGCTGCGCTGGCCCACGGGGTGCATGCCGAGGCCCGCTTCAACGCCACGCGGGGCGCCATCCAGGTGGCGCTGGCACCCACGACCGCGCGCGCATCCCCGCTGTTCCAGGCGATTGCCGTGCGGCAGTGCACGCGCGGTGACTACGACGGCAAGCCGCTGTCCAGCGACGAACTGACGCTGCTCGAACGCGCGGGCACATCGAACGGCGTGCGAATGCTGCTCTTGACCGAGCGTCCAGCCATGGAGCGCGTGCTTGACTACGTGGTTCAAGGCAACACCGCCCAGTTGGAGGACCCGGCGTTCGTCAAGGAACTGAAGTCCTGGGTCCGCTTCAACGGCCCCGACGCGGTTCGCACCGGAGACGGCCTGTTCAGCGTTTGCACGGGCAATCCTGAGACTCCGGCCTGGCTGGGCAAGGTGGCGTTCGGCTGGTTCCTCACCCCCAAAGGCGAGAACGACAAAAACGCGCGCCAGATACGCAACTCAGCGGGCATCGCGGTGTTTGTCGGCGAGGCGGCTGACAAGGCCCATTGGGTGGAGGTGGGCCGCTGCTACGAGCGATTCGCGCTGCAGGCCACGGCGCTCGGCATCCGCAACGCTTTCCTGAACCAACCGGTGGAGGTGGCTGCGGTGCGACCGCCGTTCGCCGCCGCGCTCGGCCTCACGGGCCAGCGGCCGGACCTGGTGGTGCGCTTCGGCCGCGGGCCGACCCTGCCGTCGTCGCT
The DNA here is from genome assembly GCA_031400795.1 of Rubrivivax sp. Lineage (GTDB taxonomy): Bacteria > Pseudomonadota > Gammaproteobacteria > Burkholderiales > Burkholderiaceae_C > Rubrivivax. Next base: position 1,884 of record JANNQO010000262.1, read on the forward strand.
GCGTCGGCCGGTCGAGTCCGTGATGGTCTGAAGCCCCGTGCGCCGAACAGGGGAATCCACATGACATGGCTGCTCTGGCTTGGGTTGATTCTGTGCATGCTGGCCGATCGGCCAATGTCTCACGTCGATCACGGTGCGCATGCATTTGCCACGCAACATCCCTGGATTCGGGACGTGATTCACCCCTGACGAGGCGGCTCGTCGACCGTCGCAGGCGCAGGATTCGAGATCGATCCGTCGGGCGAAGTCACCTTCTCGTCCAGCGCGGCCAGCACCCCCTCCGGGCTCATCGCCTGCTGCATGACGGCGGCACCCAAGTCGTGGCGGTTCTTAACGTTGGGCAGATCGCGCCGCAGTTCTTCCAGCAGGTCGATCAGCTTGGCTGTCTTCTGTTCGATGAGCAGCGTCACTTTCAAGTCGAGGTGGGCACGCTGCTCACCCAGCTTCGCCACCCGGTTCTGCTTGATCAGCACGACGGTCGTGGTCAGCAGCGCCGCCAGCGCGACGACGCCTTGCAGCATGTGGAATGGTGCCGCATCGAATGGGGCCAGCCCAAACGCGGGCAAGACCAGGTTGGCGCCTATCCATGCCGATGTGAACAGCATGATGACGACCAGGAAAGCGGGCCGCCCTACGAAACCGCCGATGCTTTCGGTGTGGCGCTGCGAAGCGCTGCGCTTGTGTTCCTCGCGCGTATAGAAGTCATGCACTGCATCAATGTTCTGGCCGATCTGTGAGCTCTCCACGCTGGCCGTGTCGGCCGGCGCAGGCTGGGCGTCGGCGGGGGGCAACACGGTCTCCACGCGGTCAGTCCGCCCCGGCCATCGGGGCCGGTGTGTCCTGGATCGCAAACTCTTCGAGCATGGTGCATCCTCTCGGTAGTGGTGGTGGTGGCGTCGGGCAGGTCGGTGACGTGTGGAGCCTTTCCACTTGCAGTCTGGGGCTCACTTGGAGCACCGAGCGGGCGACGTTGCGTGCCTCTTCCTGAACCGCCGTGTCCTTGTCGAGCGCGTCGTGGCTGTGTAGTACGGCTCGTAGTAGCCGATGTAGCGGTCGAGCTGGCCGCGGCGCCGGCGTCGAAGCCTGAGGGTAGCTATCCGATCCTCGCGGTGGACCTCGGCACGGACCAGACCGTGGTCGCGGCCCTGCAGGCCTTTCGCACAGGCTTCGGCCCGCGCATCGCCAGCGTCGTGCACCTGGCCGCCCACTTGGACTTCACGGGCGAAGACAACCCGCTGTACCAGTCGGTGAACGATCGAAGCCGACGATCCGATACCCGTCGGCCAAGGCTGCCGCGACCGACCCAGGTTGCCCGCAGCACCGGTGACCAGGACGATCGGTCTGGCATCCGCGCCGGTCACGGCATGGACTTCATTGGTAGCCGATCCCCATCACGTAGTTGCGCAGCAGCGCCTCTTCGTGGTTGCCGGCCGCCAGCAGCGCCCGCAGCCCGTCGCGGGCGTTCAGCACACCGATCGGGTGCCTGTCAGCATCGAGAAGCAGCACATGGATGAGGCCACGCGTATGCATCATGGCCAGCACGTCGGAGAGCAGGTCCTCCGGTGCGCAGGCCGTGAACTCGGGCGTCATCACGTCGCGAGCCTGCGTGGTGAAGAACTCGGCCTGCCCCAGGCCCAGGCTCCGGACCAGCGTGGTCTCGGTGACGACGCCCAATGCAGTACCGGAGCCATCGCACACGACCACGACGCTGATCTGGGCACTCGACAACAGGGCAGCCACTTCGACCAGCAAGGCGTCGGCAGCCACCGTCAGCAGCCGTGACCGGGCGATCGCTTCGATGCCTGACACCAACAAGGGGGCTACGGCACGCGCCTCGGCGGCGGCCGCCGGCGGGCTTTCGGGGAGCGAGACGCCGGGCTTGACCGGGGGTTGTGCGTTCATGGCGTCAGGGCCGCTTCGAGCTGCGCCGGGTTCATCTTGGAGCGCCCCTTCAGGCCACGCTGACGGGCCTCGTTGCGAAGCTGGAGCAAGGTTCGGCCGCCTGGCCCCTTGTGCGAGCGCAGGCCCCCGCGTCGGCCGGACGACATGTCGTTGATCGCGGTGGATGGGTTCATGTATCTCTTCTCGGAAAGTCGACGATGGAACGAACACGGGGCTCGCACGCGAACTGATGTGTGACTCTATGTCCGCGATAGCGGGCCCGTCTGTGCGCCAGCGGACACTCACTGATCACTGGCGGAGCGGGTCGCCGTGAGTGGTCTGGCAGCCTTCGCCCCCGCGTGGACGCAAGCGCTGGCACTTCCTTGACGCGTTCAAAACTACAAGCCGCATTCAAGCCCATGGCACCACAGACTCGCTCAACGTGAGCCGACCGGACTGAGCCGACCGGACTTGCAGGATGGCCATGACATGACCTACACACAGGGCCATCGCCCGCGACTCTCCGAGGCTGTGCAGCTGGCCGAATTCATGCGATAGAGCTGCGTGAGCCGTGAGGGGCTTGAGGGGCGGGCCCTGCGTCTGGGCCGCGGCTTGGCCAGCGCACAGCGGCGCCAGGCCCGTTGCGACGGCAACGCAACGCATCCGGGCGATCCCGCAGCTGCCGGCGTTCACGGCGAGGCGTGCATCTCGAAGTGCAACTCGCCGCCCGCGACCAAGGCTGCATGCGGCACCGACAACGGATTGAGCACCCGGCCGTCGAGCTTCGCACGGGCTGCGTAAGGCCGGCCTTCATCAAACCCTTCGACGCGGATGCGCAGCGGTTTGCCACCCGGCAGCCGCAGCGTCGCCGCACGCACCTGCGGCGCGCCGAGCACATAGGTGCCGCTGGCCGGCACCACCGGGTAGAAGCCCAGCGTGGACAGCACGTACCAGGCGCTCATCTGCCCGCAGTCGTCGTTGCCGGTGATGCCGTCGGGCGTGTCGGCATAGAACTCGCGCGTGATGCGGCGGATCAGCGCGTGGCCTTTCCACGGCGAGTCGGTCCAGGCGTAGAGGTAGGCGATGTGGTGGCTGGGCTCGTTGCCATGTGCGTACTGGCCGATCAGCGCTTCCTGGCCCAGGAACCTGGCGTCGCCATCGCCCTTCAGGCTGAAGAAGCGGTCGAGCCAGCGTTCGAAACCGGCGCGGCCACCGAGCGCATCAACCAGGCCTTGCGGGTCGTGCAGCGCCGGGGTCAGCGAGTACTGCCAGGCGTTGGCCTCGGTGTAGTCGCTGTTGCTGCCGGGGTGGCTCATCGGCGAGGTCACTTCCAGCGGCTTGAAGTCCGCGCGCCAACGGCCTTGCGAATCGCGACCGCGCATCAGCTGCGTCTGCGGGTCGAGCAACTGCCGCCAGCCCTGCGCACGCGTGGCAAAGCGCTGGGCGACATCAGGCTTCCCGGCCGCGGCAGCCACGCGCGCCACGGCGTCGTCGCCGATGCCCACTTCCAGGGTCAGCGAGACCGACTCGTTCTTGATGCGGTCGAAGGGGATGTAGCCGAACTGCTCCAGCGCGGTCCAGTCGCGCTGCGACCACTCGGGCGCATGCGGGCGCGGCGCGGTGGAGGTCTGCGCCATCGCTTGCAGTGCTTCCTGCACGTCGAAGCCCTTGAAGCCCTTGGCCACCGCGTCGGCGATCACCGGCAGTGCCGGGTTGCCGATCATCGTGTGCGTCTCGCGGCCCCACGCCGTCCATAACGGCAGGTAGCCCTGGGCCTGGTGGTGCTGCAGCAGCGTGTTGACGAAACCATCGACGCGCTCGGGCACCAGCAGCGTGAACAAGGGGTGCACGCCGCGGAAGGTGTCCCACAAGCTCAGCGTGCTGTAGTAGCGGCCGCCGCGGGCTTGCACCACCTGCCCGGTGGGGCCACGCACACGGCCGTCGGCATCGGCGATGTCGCTCGGGTGCATCAGCACGCGGTACAGCGCCGAGTAGAAGATGCGCTGCGTGCGCTGTGGCGCGTCGATGGTGAGGCGCGAGAGCAGCGCGTTCCACTCGGCATCGGCCTCGGCACGCACGCGGTCGAAGGTCTTGCGGTCGTCATACGCCAGGTTGCGGCGCGCGCCGGCCACGTCCACGGTGGACAGCGCCACGCGGGCCTGCAGCACACGGCCTTGTTTGAGGTCGAAGCCGAGCACGTAGCGCGGCGCCCTCTCGCCGGGCTTGGGCGGCAACGTGGTGACTTCGGCAATCGGCTGGCTGAAGCGCAGCACGAACGAAGCTTCGCGCTCGACCCAGTTCTTGGACGCCACCGTGCCGCTGACTTCGCCCTTGGCGGCGTCGACGACCACGTCGCTGCCCGTGACCTGCGGGCCATCGACGAAGCGCAGTCCGTGCTGCAAGTCGGCCAGCACCTGCACGCGCCCGCTGCGGTTGAAGGTGTAGCGGTGGTGGGCCACGCGCTGCGTCGCGGTGAGCTCCACATTCACGCCATGCCCGCGCAGCGTGGCGCTGTAGTAGCCGGGGCGGGCGCGTTCGCTGGCCTTGTCGTAGGCGGCGGCAAAGTCGGTGGAGCCGGCGTTCCAGCGCGTGCCGGCGGCCGGCATCAGCAGCACGTCGCCCAGCTCCGGGATGCCGGCGCCGCTGATGTGGGTGTTGGAGAAGCCCAGGAACTTCGGCGCGCGGTACTGATAGCCGCTGGTGTAGTCCCAGCCCTGGTCGGCGTTGTCGGGCCCGGGTGCGATCATGCCAAAGGGGCGGATGGCACCGGGGAAGACATGGCCTGTGCCGTCGGTGCCGATGAAGGGGTTGACGTGGCGGGTGACGGAGCCTTCGGCGGCCATCACGTGCGCCGCCGCCAGAGCCCCGACCGCAGCCAAGGCGATGAGCGCAATGCCAGAACGTCGCAGCCGGTAGAACACGATCAAGCCTCCAGCAGAAAGCGCAGCGGGATGTGCAGCCGCTCGCGCCAGAACACTTCGTTGTGGCCGGTGCCTTCGAAGACCCGTGAGCTGAAGCGCGGCGCCGCGTAGCCGCGCTCGCGCAGCAGCGCGTCGACACGCGCTTGCGCCGTGTCGTACAGCGCGTCGAGCTCCAGGGTGCCCCGGTCCATGTACAGGCGGTGTGCGCCGGGTGCCGGCAGGGCCTGCTCCAGGTAGCGCAGCGCCGCGTCGGGGATCTCGGTGTTGCGCTCGAAGCCGCCGATCCAGTGCGTGGACAGGCAGGCCGCGCCGCCAAAGACCCGCGGGTACTCGGTCAACGCGTACATCGAGATCAGCCCGCCCATGCTCGAGCCCATCACGAAGCTGTGTTCGCGCTGCGGCAGCGTGGCGAATCGGCGGTCGATGGCCGGTTTGAGTTCTTCGACGATGAAGCGCAGGTAGGCGTCGGCCCGCGGCCGGCCGTCGAGGGCCTTGCTGATGAACAGGCCGCGCAGCGGCTCTGCGATGAAGGGCAGGAACTTGTCCGGGAAGTACTCGCTGTGCCGGCGCAGCCCCGTGTTCCAGATGCCGACGACCAGCGTGTCGGGCACCGCGCGCTGCGCGATCAGCGCCCCCAGCGCCGCATCGACGTGCCAGCCCTTCTTGCTCATCGACATCGCGCCGTCGAACAGCGCCTGGCCGTCGTGCATGTAGAGCACGCGGCACGGCCGGTTGGCGCTGTAGCCCGGCGGCAGCCACACGTCCACGTGGCGGGCGTCGACGAAGCGCGAGCCGAAGTCGGGCAGCCGTTCGATACGGCCGTGGCCGACTTGCGGCTGAGACGACACGCCGGTAGCGCAACCCGCCAGCGAGGCCACGAACGCCCCCATCAGCGCACTCAGCGGTGCAGCCGAGAAACGCCGACGGCCGATCATGTCGATGGCTCCGCTGGCGAACGCAGCGCGGCGCCGAAGAAGCGCAAGGTGTCTTCAAAGTGACGGGCCCAGTACGGCCAGTCGTGGCCGCCCGGGAACTCTTCGTACACATGGTCGATGCCGGCTTCCAGCAACCTTTGGTGCAAGTCGCGGTTGGCCTCGATGAGGAAGTCGTCGTGGCCGCAATCCAGGCGCAACGCCGGCAGCGGGCCCGGCGATGTGCGCAGCGCTTCCCAGACGCTGGTGTCGGGCAAGGCGCTGCTCCAGCCGGTGCGCACCTCGGCCACCAGGCCGTCGAACTGGGCGATGTCGGTCATGGCGGAATGCGCGGCTGCTGCCCGGTATTGGCGCGGGTGTTTGCCGGCCAAGCGCAACGCCCCGAAGCCGCCCATGCTCAGGCCAGCGATGAATTGCGGTAACGCTGCGGTGCACGCAGCGCAGGCCTGGCGAACGGCGGCCGGCACTTCCTCGACGATCCAGCGCTCGAAGTCCTGCGCCCGGTCTCGAGCGGCATGCGTCACGTAGCCGCAACCGTCACCCCACAGCCCGTCGCTGGGCATCGCCAGCACCATGGGTGGGATGGCACCAGCGTCGATGAGCCGCGCCGCCGTGTGGTGCGCTCCGCCCTTGAAGGCCCAAGCCCAGTGCGAGCCGTTCACACCGTGCAACAGCGTCACGATGGGGACGTCACGAGCGCCGAGCGCCGGACCTTGCGCAGTCAGCTGGGTCGGCACGAAGATGGTGAGGTCAGCCCGCTGACCCAAGGCCGCGCTCTTGACCGTGAGGCAGTGCAGGCCCTGGGGTGCCAGCGCTGTGTCGGAGTGTTCGAAGGTGGCGAAAGTGGTCAATCGCGCCGCTCCAGTGCCAGCCTCAGACCCAGACCGCGCACCGTCGGCGAACAGCCGCCGCAGCGACCGCGCCGTGCTGCTGCCGACCTGCAACTCGGCATCGCGGGTGCGCAGCAACTTGATCCCCAGCCAGACCAGATAGGCCGCACCCACCAGCTTGAGCGCAACAAAAGCCCATTCCGATGTGCGCAGGATGGCACCCAGCCCCAAGGTGGCCAGCAGCGTGTGACCGACCAGACCGATGCTGACGCCCGCCGCCGTCACCACGCCCGCGGCGGGGCCCTGCGCAATCGAGCGCGACATGACCAGGATCATGTCCTGCCCGGGCGTGGTGATGACCACGATCGAGGCGATGAAGAACAACCACCAAGTTGCTTCAGGCATGCGGGCGTTTGTGGAAATTGTTCATTCGGCGATGTCCTTCGCGACGGCCACGATCGCCGCTTCGACGGCGCTGCTGTGGAAGCAGCGCTGCAGCGGCGGCGGGCGCCCCACCATTGCTGCGGCTTGTTGCGGGCTGCCGCTCATCGCGCCGCCCCGAGGTGCACGACCGTGCAGTCGAAGACGGCCGGCCCGAGGTCTTCGATCGCGATGCGCCCGCCCTTGGCGATGACGGCGGCCATCACCGTGGTGGATGCCAAGAGCCGGCTGGCCAGTGTGTCCGCGTCGTACCAGCCGTTCCAGATGCACTCGATGCGGCTCATGCGCTGGCGCCGCGCGTCGAAGACCTCGAAAGCGGGTGAACCGTCCGGCAGGTTGGCGACGCGCTGGATGGCAGGGCCGGGGGCCGCGGCGGGCTGGGCGGCAAGGGGTGTCACCGCCAGCATCATCACGGTCGACACCACGGCAGCGCCGCGAATCCGAGGCCACGCGCTGCTCATGACGTGGCCTCGGCCAGCATGCGCCCGTAGAAGCGCCGGCCCCGTTCGTAGAGCGCGGCTTCCTCGGCACGTTCGGCTTCGCGGATGCGCGGCATCTTCTGTTTCCAGCAGACGTCCACCGCGTCGCGACACCACTGCGCGCTGCGCTTCACGCGGATCGGCGCGCCAGCCACCGTCACCCAGATCGGGTTGGTGTGGGCGCTGTTCAAGACGCGCAGCGCTACCCAGCAACTGCCGCGTGGCGTGAATTCGAAGCCGAGGCGCCGCACCACGCCGTCCGCCTCGACCGCGCGCGCTTCGACCGCGCTGCCGTTGACCAGCAGTTCCACCACCACCTGGCGCGTATCGCCGACGCGCGCCCGTTCGATGTGCCAGTAGGGCTTGTCCATCGGCCCCAACTTGCGCAGCGCCTCGGTATCGGGCGTGGGCACCGCTTCGAGCCGGGCGCCGATGTCGACCTGCACGCTCAAGGGGCGTGCGCTGTCGAGCTTCAGTTCACCACCCACCTGCGCCTGAGCCGCATCGCTGCGCAGCGCGAAGTCGATCAGGTGCGTGCGGCCCTCGCCCACGTAGGAGCACCCGGCCTTCAGCCCCGCGCACCATTCGGCGTAGTCCAGCGGCCCGGCCAGCTTCACGTAGCTGCGGCCCATGCCCAGGCTCTCTTCGTAGAAGCAGGGCCAGTCGGTCTCGCCGGCAATGCTGCTGCGCAAGCCGACGTTCAGCGTGTGGTACCAGATGTTCATCTCCGCCGCGGGCGGGAAGTTGCAGGTGCTGATGAAGTCCACCAGGCCCTCGGGCAGCGTGACGATGAAGTCGTTGGCGCCGATGCCGTTGAAGGCCGGCATCTCGTGGTTGGGCAGGTCGGTGGTGCCCGCCCACAGCCCCACGCCCGCATGCGCGTAGCCGGTCACCGCATCCTGCGAACGCGCCCAGCGCAGCACCGGCGCGTTGGAACTGGGCCATTGCTCGATCTTGGTCGTACCGGGGTAGTCCATGCCTTTCATGTGCAGCAGCGCCAGATGGCCGCAGTGAGACGACGGGAAGCCCGAGACCTCGAGGTCGTAGTGCAGGCGGTGCGCGGGTGTGGACAGCGCGTGGTCCTGCCCCGTGAAGTTCAGCTTCTGCGTGTAGAAGCCCGGCCCCCAGGTCAGCACGCTGGCGATCGCCAGGGCCTCGCCCTGCACCTGCGGCATCAGCATCTCGGGGCCGACACCTGCCGCGGGCTGTTCGTAGTGCGCGCAGCCGGCGGCGTGGATGTGGTGGTCGCCGCTGATCCAGCCGCGTGCGCCGGGGTCGATCCAGCGCTGCAGTTGCACGGCCCAGCGGCTGGGGCCGTTGGCGGCCACCGCCCGCATGCCGCTGGCGACGAGGTACTCGGGCCCGCGCCCGGTCTCGACGCGGTACTCACCCGGCGGCAGCAGCAGCGTCTGGCCGTGGGCGCGGTAGACCTTGCGCTGGAAGAAGAAGTCCGGCGGCGTGCGCCGCGCCTGCGACGGGAGCACGCGGCCCTGGCTGTCGGTGACGAGCCAGGAGCAGGTGACCGGGCTGCCGTCGACGTCACGCACTTCGAGCTGCACCGTGCGCGCGGGCTGGATGTCGAAATGCACGGTGGCGCGGTCGCGGCCGCCGAGGTCGCCGGTGCCGGGGCCGATGTCGAAGGCCAGCTCGGCGCTGCGCCGGCCGGCGTCGCGGGCGTAGAGCAATAGGATCTTGTAGTCCACCGGCACAGGCTCCAGCGCGGCGGGCAGCGGCGCCTCATCGTTCACGGCGATGTCGAGCCAGCGCTGCGCCATGTCGCCGCGCGTGGTCGGTTGGTTGGGCAGCCCCATGCGGCCGCCAGCAACGGGCTTCGGTGGATCGATGCCGTGCACGGGCACGGCGCTCGGGCTGCTGACGCCGAGCTCGCCCGGCACGGCGGCCGGGTTGTCGATGCGCGCCAGGAACAGGCGCCAACCGCCCTGCACGAGGCTGGCGCGCGGCACGCCGGCCACGCGCTGCACACCGACTCGAGCCTCGGGCGAGATGCTCACGCGCACCAGCACGCGCGGCTGCAGATGCTGCATCGCGGCGTGCGCGGCGCCTTCAGCCGGCCCGCCTGCGCCAACGTGTCGATGGCCGCCACGTCGGTCGCCGGCAAGGGTTCGCCCAGTCGAGCCAACGCCACAATGACACGCCGCGCCAGTTCGAGCTGCGGCTGTGCGTCGGCATCGTTCAAGGCCGGCAGCACATCGCTGCCACGCGCCGCGTGCGCCCAGGCCGAGGGCGCTGCGGCCAGCGCCAGCGCACCCGCGACCCATTCGCGACGGCGAACAGCAGGCTTGGGTACGGGAGGAGCACCGCGCTTCATCCGCGGCCCGCGTCGTGTTTCGGTGCGAGTGCCGCGTCGTCGGCGTGGCCGAGCGCCCGCAGGTGATCGGTCAGTTGATCACCACGCATGAAAGCCTGGCGCAGCGCCAGCTCGCAGACGACCAGCTCATCGGCATCCTCGCCATAGCGGCCACGTACCGCCACGCTGCCATCGCCGCGCATCGCCAGCGACGCGCCGATCACCGGCCAGCCGCGCCATGCGCCGCCTCCGACACGACCCACGCTGCTGACGCCCACCACCGGCAAGCCGTACAGCTCGGCCAGCCGGCCGTACGCGCGCAGCCACAACCCACCGTAAGGCTCGGTTGCCTGTTGGCCCTGCCCCGGCGGCACAGCCCAGGCCGAGGGCGCGACGATGATCTGCGCGCCCATGCGCGCCAACACATGGCCGACGGCCAGCGATTCGGGCGCGAGGTCGGCGCAGATCGCCAGGCCGATGACACCCAGCCGCGTGCGCGCCACGCCGAGCCGGTCACCCAGTGCGTACAGGCCGCCCACCACGCCGAGTTCGTGGATCTTGCGGTGCAGCAGGCACAGCCGGCCTGTGTCGTCCAGCAGCACGGCGGCGTTGAAGAGCTGCGCGCCATGGCGCTCGACGAGGCCGGCGGTCACGAACATGCGGTGCTCGCGCGCGGCATCGGCAAGCTGCTGCACGTGCGGGCCGGGAATCGGCTGCGCCAGCGCGCGCGCACGGCCATCGCCCCAGCCGAGGTCCAGACACTCCGGCAACACCACCAGGTCACAGCCTTCGCGGGCAGCCTGGGCGATGCGTTCAACCGCAAGCCGCAGGTTGGCTGCGGGCTGCCCCGGGTCCACGCGCATCTGCGCCATGCCGACGCGCAGCGCGGTGCCTGCGGCCCATGTGGAAGAAGCAGTCGCCACCACGGATCAGCGACCGATCAACCGGCGCGTGCGTAGATCAGTGGGTTCTTCGGCGTGCTGATCAGCTCGCCCGGCACCGCACCGGGGCACCAATGCGCGCGGTCGTTCTCCTGCGCCGGGCTCAGCGCCTGCGCCAGCCGCATTTGCGCGTCCATGTAGATCACCGTCATCACCGAACGCGGCCGGTCGCTGACGTTCGGGCCCGCCTTGTGAAAGGTCCAGCCGAGGTGGAAGCTGACCTCGCCCAGCTCGAAAGGGCTCGCGTCGAAGGCAAAGCCGTGGTGGGCCATGTTGGCGCTGATCTTCTCTTCGCTTTCGTCGCTGATGCCCAGGTCGCGCCCGAAGTGCACCGACTGGCTGCGTGCGTAGAAACCGAGCGGGCCCATCGGTGCCGGCACGGCCTGCAAGGGAATCCACGCCGTGATCGTGCGGTCGCTGGCCAGCGGCCAGTAGTACTGGTCGGCGTGGGCGGGTGTGATGCCGCCGCCCGGCTCCTTGTACAGGCTCTGATCGTGGTACAGGCGCACACCGCTGACCTGCAACAGCTCGGCCGCGATGCGGCCCAGGCGCCGGCTGAGCACGAACTGCTTGACCACCGCGCTGTGTTCCCACAGGTTCATCACCTGCAGGAAGGCACGGTCGTAGGTGCTGCGCTCTTCGAGCGGCTTGCTCTGCGTGTTGAGTGCAATCGTCAGGCGCGTCATCTCGGCGCCGTAGTGCGCCAGTGTCTCGGGCGACAGCACCCGCTTGAGCTTGGTGAAACCGTCGCGCTCGAACGCGGCCACATGGTCAGCGGTGACGGCGTAGGGGCTGTGAATGTCCATGGAGGGTGGGGTCTTTCAAGGCAAGGTGATCACGGCCGACGCGTCCATCACGCGCGGCGCCTTCGTCGGGTCGCCGCTGCCGCGCAGGCCCATCGTGAAAGGCCCGGGTTCGCGCGCGATCGCACGCCAGCCGCCGTCGTAGTCCCAGGTGGTGACGTGGATGCGCGCCCCCGACAGGCTCTGCGGGTGGCCGAGCGTGGCCGACGGGATCGTGAAGGTGACGCTGCGCTCGGCGGCGTTGGAGCGAATCTCCGGCGCCGGGATCAGCGCCTCGCCGTCGCGGGTGGCATCCGCCCCTGTCGGGCCGAACACCGCATTGGTCCATCCGTGCGCGCGCAGCCGCACATGCCAGCGCATGCCGCCGGGCAGCTCAGAGTGCTGCTGCGGCATCACCGTGGCGCCGCCGGGGCGGCCGGGCAGTTCGATGAAGATCGAGAACAGCACATGGTCGAAGCCGTTGAACGGCGCCCAACCGCTGGACAGCTCGGCCATCGTCAGCTCCAGCCGCAAGGCGCTGCCGGCACCGAACACGCGCACATGGCGCAGGTCCATCTGGCGCGGCGCGAAGGTCGGGTCGGTCGGGTACAGCAGCTGGCCGTCGAGGCCGTGGTCGTCGCCGGCCGGGTCGGCCTGCTCGGCCAGCAAGCGCCAGGGCAGCTGCACCCTGAAGGGCTGCGGCAGCGATGCCGACTCGCCCTTGCTCCAGGCCACCACGCGGTGCGTGAGCGTGGGGTCGGCCATGCGGGCGGTGGCGACGGTGGCGCTGAAGCGGCCTTCGGCGTCGGCGGTGACGTCGATGTCGCGGTCGAGTTCGCCGTCGACCACCAGCTGGAGCCGGTGGCCGGGTGTGGCGCGCCCGGTCACGCTGAAGTCACCGCCGTAGGGCGTCGTGGCCAGCGGGTCGAGCGTGACCGAGGTGCTGCTGGTGGCGCTGGCTGCCACGGCCGCGGCTGCGCCGGCGGTGCTCCACACCAGGCCCGCCTGCGGCGGCAGCGTGAGGTGCAGCCAGCCCCCTTCGCCCACCACCAGCGGCGCCGGCATGCCGTCAAAGCCGTAGCGCCCTTGCAGCACCGTGCCGGCCGGCAGGCCGGTGTCGAGGTTGTCCAGCAGCACTGCATGCGGCGCGGTGTTCATCGCGACAAAGGCGCTGCGCCCCTCATGCGTCATGCGCCAGGCCAGCGCCCCGGGGCCGGCTTCAGCGGCATGCAGCATCTGCGGTGTGCCGTGCGTGAAGACGCGGTCGCTGCGGCGCAGCGCACTCAGCGCCCGGATGCGCCGGTACAACGGCGACGTGGTGTCGTAGCGGTCGCGCCCGCCGCTGGCAAAGCCAGCCGCGAACATCGCACCGCGCTGTTCCGTGAAGCCTTGTTCGGTGCCGTAGTAGATGACCGGGATGCCCGGCAGCGTCATCACCGTCAGCAGCGCCTGCTCCAGCCCCTGCGCCGAACCACCCGCCAGCCAGCGGTCGAGATCGTGGTTGTCGACGAAGGTCGGCAGCAGGTGCGGGCGGCTGTTGACGACCAACATGCGCTGCACGCGGTCGGCCAGCGCAGCCGGCGGGCGGCCGCGCGAGAACACGTCGACCAGCGCCGCGTAGAGCGGAAAGTTGAGCATGCCGTCCATGCGCTCGCGCATGGGCGCCGCGGTGCCCGTTGCGCGCGGGGGCTCGGTGTCGCGGATGTAGCTCTCCATGCGGCGCGCGTGGTGGTCTTCGCCGGGCTTGTCCAGGCCGAAGGTCTCGCCGAAGACCAGGAAGTGCTGGCGGCCGGTGCGCCGTGCCGCTTCGCGGATGCCGGGCGCCCTGGGCTCGCGCGCATGCAGGAAGTCGTCGAAGAACTCCGGCTCGACGTGGATCGCGGTGTCCACGCGAAAGGCATCGACACCCGCCTCGCGGATCCACCAGCCGTACGCCTCGCGCAGCGCGCGGCGCACGCGCGGGTTCCGGGTGTTGAGGTCGTCGATGCCACCGAGCTGGTAGGTGGTCTCCTGCACGCGGTCCTTCACGTTCACCATCGTCGGTGTCCAGTGGTAGACCGCCGCGGCGCGGTCGGCGGCGCGGCGCGGGTCGTTCAGGTGGAACGGTGGCTGCGTCGGTGCTGGCGTCGGCTTCGAGCCCGGGTTGCGTGTGTAGAAGCGCGTCGGGTCCTGGGGGTCCCAGCCTCCGACGTAGTCGAAATAGTTGCCGACATGGTTGACCACGATGTCCTGCACCAGGTACATGCCGCGCCCGTGCAAGGCGCTGGACAGCCGCCGGTAGTCGGCCAAAGTGCCGATGTGCGGGTCGACCTGCTTGAAGTGCTGCGCCCAGTAGCCGTGGAAACCGGCCAGGTCGATCTGCTCGTCCATCCACTGGTTGCGCACCGGCGGCGTCAGCCAGATGGCGGTGGCGCCCAGGCCCTGGATGTAGTCGAGCTTGGAAGCCAGGCCCTTCAGGTCGCCGCCGTTGTAGCGCGTGTTGCGCTTCGGGTCGTACTCGCCCGCGCCTTGGTCGTTGTTGCGCGCATCGCCGTCGGCGAAGCGGTCGGTCATCACGAAGTAGATGATCTGTTCGCGCCAGTCGGGGCTGGGAACATGCAGCTTCAATGGCTGCGCGGCAGCCGGCAAGCCGAACAAGGCCAACGCGGCCAGTACAGCCAGGAGCGTTGTCAGCCGCATTTCAACGTGTTGCCGTTTCCGGCCGCAGATAGGGCCGGGCCAGGTCTTCGACGCCACGGTGGGCGTAGGGGTCGGTGCCGCAGACCATCACGACATCGCGGTAGTCGGCCGGCGCAAAGGCCGACGCCCCAAAGGACCACGGCAGTTCGTGCGCGGCCGACATGCAGTGGATCACCAGGGCCCGCCTGAAGCCGCTGCTGCGCCGGTTGTCGAGGCTGCGGTGCAGCGTGTAGCCGTTGAAGAAGACCACCGAACCTGCACTCACTTCGGCCGCCAGGCCACCTTCGGCAGGCCAGCGCTCGCTGTCCCAGCCGGTGGATTCCGGCGCCCCGTCGAAACGCGGGTCATGGCACGGCCGGCTCGGCCACAGCTGGCGCTGCCGGTGGCTGCCGGGCTGCACCCACAGGCAGCCGTTGTCCACGGTGGCGTCGTCCAGAGCGATCCACAGGCCGCACAGCGTGGCGTCGTGCGTGGGGATGAAGGTCTCGTCCTGGTGCCAAGCCTGGCCGGGTTTGCCGGCGTTCTTGACGAACAGCATCGACTGCATGCACTTCACGTCGGGGCCGATGATCTGCCGCAGCACCGCAGTGATGGCCCGGTGCACCAGCATCTCGCGCATCAGCGGCGAGATCTTGTGCGGGAAGTGGATCGCGAGCACGTCGCGCAAGGCGCTGTCGTCCGCCGCGCTTCGGGGGGTGACACCATCGATGGCGCCCCGCTGCCCGCTGGCAATGGCCACCGTCTCGTCGCGCAGGCGCTGCACGGTCGCTGCATCCACCAGGTCGCGGCAGACCAGGTAGCCATCGCGTTGGTAGTCGTCGGCGAGGGTCATGGCGGGGTGCCCGTTGTGCTGACGGCCGCGCTCAACGGCAGCACGAACGCGGCACCCGGCGGCAGGTGCAGGTGGCGGCCCTCGAGTCGCGCGCCGTTCAAGGCGATGGCCTCGCCCGCAGGCTTGGGCAACTGCGGCAGCGCGTGGCCGGCCTGCGCCATGCCCAGGTTGAAGGCGGCGAGCACGGTATCGGTCCCATGCTGGCGTTGCAGCACCAGCAGCGTCTCGTCGGCGCGCAAGGTCTCGAAGCGACCGATCCGCAAGGCGGCATGGCGGCGGCGCAAGGCCAGCACCCGGCGCGTCAGGTTCAAGGTCGAGCCGGCGTCGTCTTGTTGCCGATCCACCGCCAGCGCGCGGTGCGACGGGTCGGCCGGCAGCCAGGGCCGGCCGGTGCTGAAGCCGGCCGCGGGCGCACCGGCCTCCCAGGGCATCGGCGTGCGGCAGCCGTCGCGGCCCTGGTCGCGCGGCCAATGCGCCTTGCCGAACGGGTCTTGCAGGTCTGCGAAGGCGACGTCGCTTTGCGGCAGGCCGAGCTCCTCGCCCTGGTACAGGAAGAGGGTGCCACGCAGGCAGGCCAGCAGCACGATCAGCTGCTGCGCGCGGGCGCTGTTACCCTGAGCCCAGCGTGTGGCCACGCGCGGCGCGTCGTGGTTGGACAAGGCCCACGAGGGCCAGGCCGTGGCGCCCTCGCCTTCTTGCCACGGCGCCATCATCGCGGCCAACGCGGCGGCCGTCGGCTGGCGGCCGAGCAGCACGAAGGAATAGGCTGTGTGCAGGCGATCGTGGCCGCGCGTGTACTCGATCATGCGTTCGAGGTTGTTCTGCGAGCCGATCTCGGCCACGGTCATGCGGCCCTCGTACTCATCGAGCATCGCCCGCACGCGCTCCATGAACAGCGGCGTCTCGGGCTGGCAGACGTCATGCAGGTGCTGCTGCATCGCCGCCGGGATGTCGCCGCGGGGTTTGCCAAACTCGTCGGGCGGCTGCGCTGGGTTGTCGGTGAATGCGGCGTCGTGGCAGTAGTAGTTGGCGGTGTCGAGCCGGAAGCCGTCGACGCCGCGGTCGAGCCAGAAGCGGCCGATGTCGAGCGCGGCGTCCTGCACCTCGGCGTTGTGGAAGTTCAGGTCCGGCATCTGCGGCAGGAAGTTGTGCAGGTAGTACTGCCGGCGCCGCGGCTCCCACGTCCAGGTGGGGCAGCCCATCCAGCTTTGCCAGTTGCTCGGCGGGCTGCCGTCGGCCTTGGCGTCGGCCCACACGAACCAGTCGGCGCGTGGGTTGTCGCGGCTTTGACGGCTTTCCTCGAACCACGGGTGTTCGAGGGCGGTGTGCGACCACACCTGATCGATCAGCACCTTCAGGCCCAAGGCATGTGCGCGTGCCAGCAGCGCATCGAAATCCGCCAGCGTGCCGAATATCGGATCGACGCCGCGGTAGTCGCTGACGTCATAGCCGAAGTCGCGCATCGGGCTGGTGAAGAAGGGCGACAGCCAGATGCCGTCGACGCCGAGGCTGGCGACATGGCCGAGCCGTTCGGTGATGCCGCGCAGGTCGCCGATGCCGTCGCCGTTGCTGTCGGCAAAGCTGCGCGGGTAGATCTGGTACAGCGCGGCGCCACGCCACCAGGGAAAGGACGTCATGCGGTTGCTTGCCATTCGTTCAGCGGCACAGTATCGGCAGCCGGGGACCGCGCGTGTCGGCTTACCGATGCCGATTCCGACTGTTTGATGACTGTGTTGCTGCAAGAATGGCCGTGTGAATCTCATCAAAGAGCACGTTGTTCACCCCCACGAGTCCTTTCGGCTGCTGCGGCTGGAGCTCGACGCCTTCCGGGGCGTGCGCCATCGCCACCGCCACCTTGAACTGACCTGGATCGAGACGGGCGCCGGCCTGCGCTACGTCGGCGACAGCGTTCAGCCCTACGAGGCCGGTGACCTGGTCTTGCTCGGCCCCAACGTGCCGCATGCTTGGATCAGCAGCCAGCACGAGCAGCGGCAAGTCCATCGCGCCACAGTGATCCAGTTCGCACCCGATCTCCTGACGACCCAG
Source organism: Rubrivivax sp. (assembly GCA_031400795.1). GTDB lineage: Bacteria > Pseudomonadota > Gammaproteobacteria > Burkholderiales > Burkholderiaceae_C > Rubrivivax. The sequence goes on from JANNQO010000262.1 coordinate 18,956, forward strand.
CTGCTGCCGGAACTCGCGGCAGCGCGCGCGCTGGGCGAGACGACCGGGCAGGGCCTGCTGGTCGGCGCCGCCGCGCGAGCGGCCATCACCGATGCCATCTTGCGCATCCCCCACCAGCCCGGCTTGAGAGCCCTGTCGGCCTTCGTCGAGGTGCTGGGACAGCTGGAGTTGCACCAGGGCTCGATGACGCCTATCGCCAGCCAGGCTGCGCGCGCATTGGCGACTTCCCACACTGAGCAGGACCGCCGCATCGCGCGGGTCATCGAGTGGATGCATATCAACCTGGCGCGCGAGCTGCGCCTGGAAGAGGCGGCTCGACTGGCGCATGTCTCGCCAGCCGCCTTCAGCCGATTCTTCAGCCGCGAGGTCGGCAAGAGCTTCACCGACTACATCAATGACATCCGTTGCGGCGAGACCTGTCTGCTTCTGCGAGCCACCGACAAACCGGTGCGCCTGATCGCCAGCGAGTGCGGGTTCGAGACCCTGTCGCATTTCAACCGCCAGTTCAGATTGCGATTCGGGATGTCACCGCGGGAATTCAGGAGCCGGCATTAGGCGCGCAAGCACCAACACCTCCTGGCTTGCTTCGATTCCGCTCAAGACCAGGATTTGGACGGCTGCACCGCTCCACTCGGCCCCAAGGCGGCGACCTCGCATCCGCCTCCCGGCAATGGCAGCTTCTGGCCGAGAGTGTGAGTGCGCCGGAGTGCCAGGAAGCTGACATCAATCGCCAGTTGCGTCTCATCGGCAACTTCAAGGTGTGTGCGCCGAGCAGGTGCCGACCAGGGGCTTGGCCGTCCCGTAGGCGTTCTGTTGGTCACCGACCGGGCGGCACCGCTGGGGATCAGATTTCAGTCTGCTCCGAGATTTCCAAGGCGTCGTCCACCTCGATGCCAAGGTAGCGCACTGTGGATTCAAGTTTGGAATGGCCCAGGAGCAATTGCACTGCGCGCAGGTTCTTCGTGCGCCGGTAGATCAGCGTCGCCTTGGTGCGTCGCATCGAGTGCGTGCCGTAGTCGGCGGGATCGAGGCCGAGTTCCTCGACCCAGCCTTCGAGAATCCGCGCGTACTGCCGCGTGCCCAGATGTGGTGAGTCGTGTACGCGGCTCGGGAAGAGGTAGGCGTCGGACTTCAACGCTGCCAGTTTGATCCACTTCTGCACCGCGTCACGGGTGGCCGGTGTGATTTCAAACTGCACCGGGCGCTGGGTCTTGTGCTGCATCACCGTGGCCCGGGATGCGACCTGGTCCCCGTGGCAGATGTCCCGGACCTTCAGGCTGACGAGGTCGCAGCCCCGAAGGAAAGATGCGCCTCCGACGAAGTCATGGGCTTGCCGTGGGTCAAGGTGTCAGTGACCGGATGAGACACGCCGCAAACCGGGCCCCTGGGGCCACTGACAGCCCACGCTGGGCTGGTACCAGCCGAGGCGGTCGTGCTCGCCGCAACCCGATCTGTGGTTCCCGCGCCAAAGTGCTTCAAGTGCAAGAAGGGCGTCGTCGAAGCGGTCTTGGCACAGGACAACGCGGTCGTATGGGTCTGTCCCAAGTGCCGCATAGAGGGACGCATCTCGAACTGGCAGGGCAGCCTCTGGGACCTGCGGAATCGCCCACCAACGTCAGGTTGACCAGAACGGCGGATACGGTGAAGCTGTCATCGAAGCTATTCCTGCTGTCCGCTGACGACACGCTGCACGCGCTGGCCAGCACCGCCTTTATGCGCATGCTTCGGCAGGAAGACTTGGCCCGCGTACCCGACTTTGCCGGACAGCGTGTGCGCCAAGCCAGCGTCGTCGTCCAAGTGGTCGACGGCACGCCGTTGCGGATGGTGCACTCGACCTTCTCCATTCTCGACATCAAGCCCGATGGCTTTCTGGATGTCGAGCGCCTGAACACCCAGCAAATGGCCCGACTGGACGTGAGTTTTGATCGTTCAAGGCCTGCGGATGAGGTTGCCGGCGGCCCGGTCATCGACGCTGCCCAGAGATTTGTGGCTCGGGGCGGCTCTTGGGAGCCTGACGCGCGCCTTCTGCGCCACATCGAAGCCGCCGCTCTGGGACAGGTGTCGTGCCCTCGGGTTCGACTGCTTCGGTGACGGACTGGAGGCAAGGCAGCTCATCGACTCCGCAGCACTGATGGGCGCATGCTTCCAAGCCAAACGCCTTGCCTCAAATCTCGACCTGATCTCGTCGAGCGGCAGCTTACCGGTGCAGCTAGGAATCTCCGGTCTCGTTTAGGTTTGTTCGGCACCTGCCCGCGCGATGCCACCCTGCTGCGCAGGGCACCGGTCTGAGGGCAGGTGTTGGACAAACCTAAACGGAACTTGACGTTCGACGGCGGGACCGATAGGCGGGTCAGCGACTCGGCGACCAAGCCCAGCCAACGGCTGCTCCCACTGGCGTCGAACGTTCGCTGCCGACCCCTATGCATAGACCTCAACTATGTGTAGTTGCCCGCCGCCGGATGGCCGCTGATGAGTCGGGACGCGGCCCCCGCGAGCCCGATGCCTTGAGCATCTATACATAGTCCTCGCCCCCAGGTGCACTGGCGGCTCCAC
>JANNQO010000263.1:0-11495 GCA_031400795.1 Rubrivivax sp.
CCTGCCCGACGACGCCGCCGCCTGGGCGCTGCAGGAGGCAGCGCATGCGGCGCTGCGCGCCGGCGGCCGCGATGAGTACGAGGTCTCGGCCTGGGCGCGCAGCCCCGAGCACCCCAGCCGCCACAACCTCAACTACTGGGCCTTTGGCGACTACCTCGGCATCGGCGCCGGCGCGCACAGCAAGCTCAGTTTTGCCGAGCGCATCGTGCGCCAGGTGCGTTGGCGCGAGCCGGCCGCGTACATGCGCCAGGCGCGCGACGGCAAGGCGGTCAGCAACGAGCACGAGGTGGCCGCCTCCGAGTTGCCCTTCGAGTTCATGCTCAACCTGCTGCGGCTGCGCGAGGGCTTCGAGCTGCCGCTGTTTGCCGAGCGCACCGGCCTCTCGGTGGCGGCGGTACTGGGCCCGCTGGAGACCGCACGCGCCAGGGGCCTGGTCGACTTTGACGGTTTGCGGGTGCGGCCCACCGCGCGCGGCTTCGATTTCCTGTCCGACCTGCAGGCACTGTTCCTGGCCGATACCCGATGAGCGAACACGAAACCCCGAGTGCTTACGCGCAAATGGGCGGCTATGCCAGCGTGCGAGCGCTGGTCGACCGCTTCTATGACCTGATGGACCTGGAGCCAGCCTATGCCGACCTGCGCGCGGTGCATCCGCCGTCGCTCGACGCTGCGCGCGACAAGCTCTACTGGTTCTTGAGCGGCTGGCTTGGTGGTCCCGACCTCTACATCTTGCGTTTCGGCCATCCGATGCTGCGCGCGCGGCACATGCCGTACTCGATCGGCATTCGCGAGCGCGACCAGTGGACGGCGTGCATGAACCAGGCGATGACCGAGACGGCGATCGAGCCGACGCTGCGCGAGCGCCTGGCGGCGTCGTTCGCAGGGACGGCGGATTGGATGCGGAACCGCGCCGTTTGACGGCGCGCAGCCGCGGGCATGCGTTAACCGTCCACCCGCGCTGCTGTCCCGTCCAGTAACACCACCAACGCGCCCGCCCCGCCCTCCGACGCGCGCGCCTGCACAAAGGCGAGCACCTCGGCCTTCTGCACCAGCCAGCGTCGCACCACGTCCTTGAGCACCGCCTGCTTGCCGGGCGAACCGTTGCCCTTGCCGTGCACCACGCGCACGCAGCGCAGGCCGCGCCGGTTGGCGTCGCGCAGGAACAGGCCGATCTGCTCGCGCGCTTGGTCGCGGCGCAGCCCATGCAGGTCGATCTGGGCCTGGATCGACCACTGCCCGCGCCGCAGCTTGGTCACCACGTCGGGGCCGACGCCGGGGCGCCTGAAGGCGAGCGCGGCATCGGTTTCCAGCAGCGACTCGATGTCCATTTCGTCCGAGAGCGACTCACGCAGCACCGCCTGTTCGTCGCGCTGACGTTGCAGCGGCAGCGGTGCCGGCAGCGTGCGCGGCAGCAGCGCGTGGCCACGCTCGGGCAGTGCCGTGATCGGGCCGACCGCCAGCGCAAACGCGTTGCGCTCGCGCAGTGCGGCCGCGTCGCGTTCGCGCGCTGCGGCAGCCAGGCGCTCGGCCTCGGCCGCCGCGGCGTCGATCTGCCGCTTCAGCGCCCGCAGGCCGCCCAGTCCGCGCTCGGGTTTCACAGCAAACCCCGCTCGGCAAAGCTCACCGTGCTGCCGGTGCCGACCACGATGTGGTCGATCACGCGCACGTCCACCAGCGCCAACGCGTCCTTCAGCGTCTTGGTCAGAAACTCGTCGGCGCGCGATGGCTCGGCCACGCCCGACGGGTGGTTGTGCGCCAGGATCACCGCCGAGGCGTTGAGCGCCAGCGCGCGCTTGACCACCTCGCGCGGGTAGACGCTGGTCTGGCTCAGCGTGCCCTGGAACAGCGTCTCGAAGGCCAGCAGCCGTTGCTGATGATCGAGAAACAGCACCGCAAAAACCTCGCGCGTCAGTTGCGCCAGCTGCAGTTGCAGATAACTCTTCACCGCGGCGGGCGACTCGAACACCGGCCGCGCGCTGAGCGTGGCGGACAGCGCGCGCCGGGCCAGTTCGATCACGGCCGACAGCTCGGCGCGCTTGGCCGGCCCAAGGCCCTTGACGCCTTCGAGCGCGGCCGCGGGCGCGGCCAGCAGGCCGGCGACGCCGCCGCTGCGGTCGAGCAGCGATTGCGCCAACTGCAGCACGTCCTGACCGACGGTGCCGGTGCGCAGCAGCAGCGCCAGCAGCTCGGCATCGGCCAGCGCCGCAGGCCCGCGGGCGAGCAGCTTCTCGCGCGGGCGCAGGGCAGCGGGCAGGTCTTTGAGGCTCATGAACGGATGGCGGTAGGGCAAAACTACAATCACAGTCAGTCTAGCCAAGCCTTCAGCCTACCGTGCCCACCGTTCAACCGGGGTCGTTCCTGACCCTCCACTACCGACTCGCCAGCCTGAACGGGCTGGACGTGGTCAACACCTTCGGCGGGCCGCCGGCCACGCTGTCGATCGGCACCGGGGAGCTGGCGCCGGCCATCGAGGCGCACCTGCTGGGCCTGGAAGAGGGCGCCCACAACGTGCTGGAACTGCCCGCCGGCGAGGCCTTTGGCGAGCGCAACCCTGAACTGCTGCAGCGCGTGAAGCTGGCGCTGCTGCGCGAGCACGGCGACCCGGATGAGCAGTACCGCGTCGGTGACGTGGTCCAGTTCCCCACGCCGGACGGCGGCGGCAGCTACGCCGGCGTGGTGCGCGAGCTCGGGCCGCAAGCCGAGGACTGGGCGGTGTTCGATTTCAACCATCCGCTCGCCGGCCAGCCGGTGCGCTTTGAGGTGCAACTGATCGGAGTGCTTTGATGAATACCAACAACAACAACGTCGAAGCGCTGGTCGGTGAGGTGCTGTTGGCCGAGCCGCGCGGCTTTTGTGCCGGCGTGGACCGCGCGATCGAGATCGTCGAGCGCGCGCTCAAGAAGTTTGGCGCGCCGATCTACGTGCGTCACGAGATCGTGCACAACACCTACGTGGTCAACGACCTCAAGATCAAAGGCGCGATCTTCATCGAAGACCTCGCCGACGTGCCACCCGGCGCCACGCTGGTGTTCAGCGCCCACGGTGTGAGCCAGGCGGTGCGGCTGGAGGCGGCCGAGCGCGGCTTCAGCGTGTTCGACGCGACCTGCCCGCTGGTGACCAAGGTGCATGTAGAAGTCGCCAAGCTCGCCAAGGAAGGTTATGAATTCATCATGATCGGCCACAAGGGCCACCCCGAGGTGGAAGGCACGATGGGCCAGCTGAGCGAGGGCATCTACCTCGTCGAGGACGTGGACGACGTGGCGCAGGTGCAGCCGCGCGGCGTCAAGCTGGCGGTGGTGACGCAGACCACGCTGAGCATGGACGACGCGGCGGTGATCCTGGCCGCGCTGAAGGCGCGCGTCCCGCAGGTGCGCGAGCACAAGCAGCAGGACATCTGCTATGCCACGCAGAACCGGCAGGACGCGGTGAAGCTGCTGGCACCCGCGGTCGACCTGGTGATCGTGGTCGGCAGCCCGACCAGCTCCAACAGCAACCGGCTGCGCGAAGTGGCGCAGCGCCTGGGCACGCGGGCCTACATGATCGATTCGGCCGAAGAGTTGAAAGCCGAGTGGCTCGAAGGTGTGCAGCGGGTCGGGCTGACCGCCGGCGCTTCGGCGCCCGACGTGCTGGTGCAGCAGGTCATCGCGCGCTTGCGCGAACTCGGCGTGAAGAGCGTGCGCAAGATGGACGGCGTGACCGAGGCGGTGCACTTCCCGCTGCCGCGAGGCCTGGGCAACCGCAGCATGAGCGAGAGCGCCGCGTCGCGATCTTGACGGCCGCTGCCGCGTCCGTCGGGCGCCGATCGAACCCCGCATCCATCCCGCATCGCCCTCATTCGCGAAAGAACTCCCATGCTCGACATTCAACAACTGCGCCGCGACCTGCCCGGCGTGATCGCAGCGCTCGAGGCGCGCCAGCACCCGCAGCCCTTCCTCGACGTCGAACGCTTCAGCGCACTCGAAGCCGAGCGCAAGCGCATCCAGACGCGCACCGAAGGGCTGCAGGCGCAGCGCAACGCCACCAGCAAGCAGATCGGCCAGCGCAAAGGCAAGGGCGAAGAGACCAGCGCCTTGATGGCCCAGGTGGCCGGCATCGCCGACGAACTCGCTGCCGGCGCGGCGCGGCTGGAGTTGATCCAGGCCGAGCTGCACCAGGCGTTGATGTCGGCACCCAACCTGCCGCACGCCAGCGTGCCGCGCGGCGTGGACGAGAGCGGCAACGTGGAAGTGCGCCGCTGGGGCACGCCGCGCATTTTTGACTTCGCGCTGCGCGACCACATGCAGATCGGTGGTGCGCTGGGACTGGACTTCGAGACCGGCGCCAAGCTATCGGGTTCGCGCTTCACCTTCATGCGCGGCAAGGCGGCACGACTGCACCGCGCACTGGCGCAGTACATGCTCGAGCTGCACACCACGCGGCATGGCTACACCGAGTGCTACACGCCGTACATCGTGAACCGCGAGATCCTCGAAGGCACCGGGCAGCTGCCGAAGTTCAAGGAAGACATGTTCTGGGTGCTTCGCGGTGGCGATGAGACGCAAGCCGAGCAGTACCTCATTTCGACCAGCGAGATCTCGCTCACCAACACCGTTCGCGAGCAACTGCTCGATGCGAAGCAGCTGCCTATCAAGCTCACCGCGCACAGCCCCTGTTTCCGCTCGGAGGCCGGTGCTGCAGGCAAGGACACGCGGGGCATGATCCGCCAGCACCAGTTCGACAAGGTGGAGATGGTGCAGATCACGCAGCCCGAGCACAGCTACGCTGCACTGGAAGAGATGGCCGGCCATGCCGAAGCTGTGTTGCGAGGGCTGGAGTTGCCCTACCGCGTGATCACGTTGTGCACCGGCGACATGGGCTTCGGCGCGGCGAAGACCTATGACCTCGAGGTCTGGGTGCCGGCGCAAGGCACGTATCGCGAGATCAGCTCGTGCAGCAACTGCGAGGCTTTCCAGGCGCGGCGCATGCAGACGCGCTATCGCAATGCGCTGGGTAAGACCGAGCTCGTGCACACGCTCAACGGCTCGGGGCTGGCGGTGGGGCGCACGCTGGTGGCACTCCTGGAGAATCACCAGCAAGCCGATGGCAGCGTGGCAATTCCCGCGGCGCTGCGGCCGCATCTGGGTGGGATGGAGCTGATGGCGCCATGACGAACGACCGCACGAGTGATAGCACTGAGGCGCTGGCGCAGCAGTTGCTCGCAGCATGGGACCGCGTGCAATGCGTGCCCGTACCGTCGTCGCAGCCGGACGGGCTTTCCACCGAGCAGGCGTATGCAGTCGGCCGGCGCCTGGCAGAACTGCGCCGCCTGCGCGGCGAGCGTCCGGTCGGCTGGAAGATCGGCTTCACAAACCGCAGCATCTGGCCACGCTACGGCGTCTTCCAGCCGATGTGGGCACCGGTCTGGGACACGACGACCACGCTGCTCGCTGGCGACTCGGGCCGTTTGTCGCTCGCCGGATTGAGCCAGCCGCGCATCGAGCCCGAGATCGCTTTCGGCTTCGCCGCGGCGCCACGCGCCGGCATGTCGCTGGCCGAGCTGCGCGGCTGCTTGCAATGGGTGGCGCACTCGTTCGAGATCGTGCACACGCACTTCGAGGGCTGGCGATTCACCGCCAGCGACACCGCGGCCGATTTCGCGCTGCACGGGCGCCTGTTCGTCGGCCCGCGCGTGGCCATCGGCGGTTGGCCTCGGCTGGCAGATGATTTGTCGGCGTTAACGGTCGAGTTGATGTGCGACGGCGAAGTCAAGGACCGCGGCGAAGGCCGCATCGTGCTCGACGGGCCGCTTCAGGCGCTGAAAGTGATGGTCGATTCGATGGCCGGCACGACGCCGTGGTGGAGCATCGGCGCGGGCGACCTGGTCACCACCGGCACGATCACCGATGCCTGGCCGCTGGCGCCAGGGCAGCGCTGGCATACGCGGCTGTCGGAGTCTCGGCTGTCGCCGCTGACGCTGGTGATCGAGGCCTGATCGCCCTCGCCTACAATGCGCGCCTTCCCGTCGACCACGGGAACGCGTCCGACGGACACGGAAAGGTGGCAGAGTGGTCGAATGCGCCGGACTCGAAATCCGGTTCACGGATTCATCCGTGACGAGGGTTCGAATCCCTCCCTTTCCGCCAGGATACTCCCTCCCCAAGGTGCACGAAGGTGCAGCGAAGGTGCAGCGGCAGAAGCCCTAAGTCGTTGAATTGACGACTCAATCCAGCCGAGACACACTCCACTTCGTGCACTGAAGGTGCATCAACGTGCGCCACGCTCGCGCCTCAAATTGGGGGACGGCGTGGGGGACGGGAAGGGGAATCGCAATGGGGATTCGAACCGACGGAACTGGGGGACGCGGGCTCGCGCCGTCCCCCAGCAGGCTTCATCGGCTGACGGCGCGGCAGGTTCAAGCGGCCGGCGACGGCGACCACGCGGACGGCGGCGGTCTGCTGCTGCGGGTGCGCGACAAGTCGTGCGCCTGGGTCTTCAAGTACACCGCGCCGACCGGCAAGCGCCGCGAAATGGGCCTCGGGCCGGCGCACCGCGGCAGCGTCGAGCAGGCAGGCAAGGCGCTGGTGTCGGCGCGCGACGCGGCCCACAAGGCACGCGAGCAGCTGCGCCAGGGTGTCGACCCGATCGACGCGCGCGAGCAGTACCGCGAGGCTGCCAGGGCTGCCGAGCAGGCACAGAAAGCCGACCGCGACCGCGAGCGCTGGACCCTTGCCCGCTCGGGGCGCGACTATCACGCGCGCATCATCGAAACAAGCCGCACGCCCAAGCACGCGGCGCAGTGGATCGCGAGCCTGGAGAACCACATGCCGGCCGCGCTGTGGCATGCGCCGATCGACTCGATCGAGCCGCCGGCGCTGCTGTCGGTGCTGCTCGACGTGAAGCCGCACGAGCGCGCGCGGCGGCACAGCGGCGACAAGGTGCCCGAGACCGTGCAGCGTATCCGCCAGCGGCTGGACGCGATCTTCGAAGACGCCATCTTCCACAAGCGCTGCACGAGCAACCCCGCGGCGGCGATCAAGCGCAAGATGCGCGAGGCTGCGGGCCGGCGTGATCGCGGCGCCTTCCGTGCGATGTCCTACCGCGAGGCGCCGGCGTTCATGGCCGCGCTGCGCGCCGCCGATGGCACCGCGGCGCGATGCCTGGAGTTCACGGTGTTGGCCGTCGCGCGCACGAGCGAGGCGCTGCTCGCCGAGTGGCGCGAGTTCGACCTCGAAGCGAAGACCTGGAGCGTGCCCGCAGCGCGCATGAAAGCCAAAGAGCCGCACGCCGTGTTCCTGTCCGAGCGCGCGATCGCGATCGTGAAGGGCATGCAAGGTGCCGATGAGCGCTTCGTTTTCCCGTCGCCGATGCTGCCGGGCAAGCCGATGTCCAACATGGCCATGCTCGTCACGCTCAACCGGCTCGGTGTGCGCGATCGCACGACGGTGCACGGTCTGGCGCGCGCGACCTTCTCGACCTGGGCGAACGAGACGAGTGCAGCGCGGCCCGACGTGATCGAGGCCTGCCTCGCGCACGAAGAAGGCAACCGCGTCCGCGCAGCCTACAACCGGGCGAAGTTCAACGACGAGCGCCGCGCGCTGCTGGCAGCATGGGCCGACTTTCTGTCGCGCGAGCCGGCGCAAGTGATCGACATGCACTCGAAGAGAGGGGCAGCGGCATGAACGCCGAGCTTGAAGTCATGTTGACGCGAACCTTCGATGGCCGGCCGCTGGCCACCGTGCAGAACCTGCCGGGCGGTGATGCCGACATGACGCCGGCCCAGATGCGCGCGCTCGCGGCGGCGCTGTGCGCTGCGGCCGACGAGTGCGAGTCGCGGCCGATGGACAAGCGCCGATTCATGCGCGCCGTGCGCCGTTACCGCATTGCCGGCGCCGAGGGCGCGCGCATTCACCAGCCGTCAGACCTATCATTCTGATAGGATCGAGCCTTGACCGCCGGCCCGTCCCAACGCCAGCTCGAAAAGCACATCCGCTTAAGCGCTGCCGACTCTGCACACGTCGTGCTGACGAACCACGCCCGGCTGCGAATGAACCAGAGACGGATCACGATGCCAATGCTCATGGAAGCCTTGCAGCGAGGCGTACTGACCCGGCCCCCGGAGCCAGAGGCGCGGCGCCCTGGCCTGCGCTGCCAGATGCAGCACTTCGTGGCTGGCGTGAATCTGGCGGCGGTGGTGTATGTCGAATACCCTGCGCCGGAACTGGTCGTGGTGACGGTGATCGATGTGGGCGGAGCATGAGCATGTACCACTACACCGACGGCGGCCTGCGCAACGTGTGGCTGGCCAACGGCTACACCAAGCAGCAAACGCCTTTCGGCGAAGGTGTGGCGATTCACGACGTGGCAGGCCTCACGCAGGCCATCTGCATCGCGTTGACGAAGAAGGCCGGCGTGCTCACCGGCGTGGAGTTTCGCTACCTGCGCAGTGCGGGCATGCTGCTGTCCCAGCCGGCGCTGGGCAAGCTCATGGGCGCCGACGGTCAATCGGTGGCGCGCTGGGAGAAGACCAGCCGCGTGCCCCGGTGGGCCGACAAGCTGGTGAGGCTGCTGGTTCTGGCACACGCCGAGGGCAATGTGCCGATCCGCCGCGCAGTCGCGCGCATACAGACCGTCGAAAGGCTGGTCAAGCAGCGCATCGTGGTGGAGGAGTCGCGCGGCCGGTGGCAGCCGCGAATCAACGACGAGGAGGTTTCCGCCGCCTGACGGGCTTCGGACCTCGGGCGGCAGCCACTGTCGCATCAGCAATGTGAAAAGTTAGCCCTCGGCTAGGCCGGCCAGCTGAAAGCGGGACACCTTCAACCGCTGCCGGGGGCACCCGATGAAGGGCACCGCGAAGGGGGTGCGAGTGGTCAAGTCGAAGGCAGATGCCGAGTTGAGCGCGGGCAATTGCGCCCGTGCAGAACTGAACAATTGGATCACCAATCCCGTCAACCTCGATCCCGACTTTGATTCCGGCGAACATGCGGGTTGGATTGAAATCATGCGCGGCCTCGCCGACGCCAAAGACATCGATCGGACTTGGCTCGAATTCCGCAAGTTAGAGCCCACCACCGCAATTGGGCTAGCCAGCTACGCTATCGAGGCGATGAAGCATGCCAGCGACGAACTCCGGCGACCGCGTCCTAGTGAAGAACAACGCAAGATTGAGCATGTCGCGCGCGCGGCGCGGGCGCTGAAGGCTGCGATCGATGAGTCGCCGCTCCCCGAGAATACGCTGCTGCTTCGCGCGTTCGAGTATCCACCGAATCGCCCGGTTGAGCTTGAAATCGGCTGGCGTAATGTCCGCATCGAGGGAGTCTTCGCACCGGTGATCGTGCTTTCAGAATTCGCAGCCGACATTGCGGAATTGGCTGGGAATCATCTAGAGAAGCTACTTCCACGGACGCGTTCTCGAATATCGCCGAAGCCCGAGCGCAAAGAACTCATGCGTGCCTTCGTTCGATCGCTGAATTACATCCTCAATCAGCAGTACGGCGGCAAACATTCGCTAACGCTGATTGCCGATGTGACGAACGTGCTGCTGCCACCCGGCAAGGACGATGACATCGGGCATCGCGAGGTTCAAGGCTTCCTGAAGGACGCGCCGGCCCCCTGGAGCGCACTACCTAAGGAAGCGCTGCGCGCGCCCTTACGTCGTTTAAGATAGCAGACAACAAAACTAACGTGCGCTCATCTGCCGCCCCGTGGTGCGGCAATTGGAGCGTACAGTGCAACAGACCGAACCCAAAGCGGCGACATCCGCTCCGCTGCTCGCCGAAGCCGACTTCCGCGCCCGCCTGGGCATTGCCGAACGGACGTTCAAAGCACTGCGCGCCGCCGGCATCGTCAGCGCGCCGCTCGAACTCGGGCCGCGGTGCCTTCGGTGGACAGAAGACGACTACGCCGACACCGTGAGCCGCCTGCCGCGCCGCGAGCGCGCAGCGGAGCCTCAGACGCTGGCCGAAGGTCGGCGCCGCCGTATCCAGAAGCTGAAGACTGAGGTGTCCGCGTGAGCGCCGCACTGGATGCCCAGCACGTCGTCGACGAAGCTCGGCGGAAGAGGCTGGAAACCTTGCGCCCGCAGCTCGCGCTGCGGGGTTTCGAGTTACGTGAAACGTTTAGCGGAACCTTCATTGTGAAGCGCTGGGGCCTCGCTCGCGAGTTCGGCGGCCTTGACCCCCTCGGCGAAGCTGAGGGCTTCGCGCGGACGGTTGGAGCGATCGCATGACCGCCGACCATGCAGACCTCGCGCTGCACGAGGTTGACCCCGAGCGCCGCGCCGCCGTTGCACTGGACGCCTCCATCGTGCGGCGCCGGCAGTGGGACCGCGAGCATCGGCGACCGCCGGCGCTTACCGCGCGCGAGGCCCTGGCCGCGGTGAGGTTCGAGTCGCTGCTGATTTGGGCCGCATGGGGTCACGTGCTGTGGGGCGGCACCGTGACCACGGAGGACCGCGACCGCGCAAACCTCGCAATGCAGCGCATCGAGCAGATTTTCGACGAGACCGGCGCGTGAGCATCGTCGAGCAAACGAAGCGCCAGCTTCAAGACGCCGAGCGCGCCGCCGCTGTCGTCGATGCCCTGTCCTCGCGCCGCGGCCGGAAGCTGCCGCCAGCACCCGAGCGCCCGAGGCGCAGCTATGACGCGGCCGACCTGGTGTCGATGACGATGCCCGAGCCGACCTACATCTGCCGGCCTTTCGTCGCCGAGGGCGTCACGCTGAACGTCGGGCGGCCGAAGATCGGCAAGACCACCATGCTGCGCGACCTGGCGCTACAAGCCAACGTCGGCGGCACGTTCTTGTCGGAGCCCTGTGCAACGGCCTCGGTGCTATTCCTGTCGCTCGAAGAGGGCGAGCGCGTCATGCGCAAGAAGCTCGCGGCCACGGGCGCGACGGCCGACATGCTGCGCGGCATCCGCATGGAATTCGAGTGGCCACAAGGCGGGGCCGGCGTGGAGCGCATCCGCGAGTGGCTGGAGGGCCTGGACGGCAAGCGGCCGCCGCTGGTGATCATCGACAGCCTGACGCGCTTTCGGGTGCCGCCCTCGGATCGGGGCCACGCCTTCACCGAGGACTACGCCGCCATCAAGCTGCTGGCCGACCTGTGCAAGGAACACCCGGGCCTGGCCGTCGTCGTGCTTCACCACACTACCAAGGCGATGCACGACGACCCAGTGAGCGCCATCAGCGGCACTTATGGCCTGAGCGCCGCGGCCGACGGGTACCTCATCCTGTTGAAGCAGGGCCAGCAGTTCAGGCTTCACGCCGGCGGCCGACTGTGGGAGCGCGACGGCAGCGACTACGAGTTGCGGCGCGACGACGGCAAGTGGGCCATGGTGGGCGAGTGGGACCACGTTGCACCGGAGGGCCTGACGCCGAAGCAGAAACAGGTGCTCGACCTGCTGCGCGACGGTGCGAAGACCAACAAGACGTTATGCGAGCGCACTGGCGTCGAGCAGTCGGCCATGTCGCACATGACTCGCAAGCTCGAAGCCCGAGGGCTGATCAGCCGCATCGCC
>JANNQO010000264.1:0-11980 GCA_031400795.1 Rubrivivax sp.
ATGTGCTGGCGCTGTGGCGCTCAGGCCAGCCGGCCGTTGACACCACCACGACGCCGAAGACCGCGCTGCAATTGCCTGATGAGCGGCATGGCCTGCTGTTCGTGTTCCGCGTCTTCGACCGGGTGTCTTACGCGCTGGTGCTGCAGGTGCAGCAACCGGTGCAGGCGGGCGATCGCTTCTCTCAGCCCTGATCCGGCAGGCCTGTGATCGCGCAGCCCTGATGCGCCGCGGGTGATCGAAGCCGACGAGTTCGCCGCGTGGTTTCGGCTGCTCGACACCCCCGGTGTCGGCCGCGACACCGCCCGGCGGCTGCTTGCGGTTTTCGGCAGCCCCGAGGCGGTGCTGAGTGCCAGCCCCGCCAGCCTGCGTCAGCTCACCGATGCCGGCGTGGCCGCCGCGCTGGCGCGCGAGCCCGACACCTTCGCCGAGCGTCACCGCGCGGCACGAGCCTGGTGGCAGGGCGCAGCGCAGCGCCATGTGATCGTGCTCGGCGATGGCGCCTACCCGCCGCTGCTGATGCACGGCGCCGATCCGCCGCTGCTGCTGTACGCGATGGGCGATCTGGCGGCGCTCTCGGCCGAGGCCATCGCCATCGTCGGCAGTCGCCGCGCGACCCCGCAGGGCCTGGCCAATGCACGCCATTTCGCACACACCTTGAGCGATGCCGGGCAGGTCATCGTCTCCGGGCTGGCGCTGGGTATCGATGCGGCCGCCCATGAAGGCGCGCTGCAAGGCCGCAGCGCCACGGTAGCGGTGCTCGGCAGCGGGCTGGACCAGGTCTACCCGCGCAGGCACCAGGCACTGGCGTCGCGCATCGAAGCGCACGGTGCCTTGCTCAGCGAATTCGCGCCGGGCACGCCGCCTCTGGCCGAGAACTTCCCGCAACGCAACCGCATCATCGCCGGGCTGACGCGCGGCACCCTGGTGGTCGAGGCGGCGTTGCAATCCGGTTCGCTGATCACCGCGCGGCTGGCCAGCGAGGCCGGGCGCGAGGTCTACGCGCTGCCGGGCTCGATCCACGCCGAGCAATCGCGCGGCTGCCACGCGCTGCTGCGCCAGGGTGCGCTGCTCGTCGAAACGCCGCAGGACATCCTCGACGACCTGCGGCCGAGTCTGCCGCGTGCACCCCGGCCGCAGCTGCCCGCGGGTGACGGCCGGAGCCGCCTCGACGCCCTGCTGCAAGCGCTGGGCACCGAGGCGCTGACGCTGGACCAGCTGGTGGATCGCACGGGAACGCCGGTGGGCGAACTCAATGCCAAGCTGCTCGAACACGAACTCGAAGGCCGCGTGGCGCGCCTGCCCGGCGGCCTGTTCCAACGCCTGCACCGCGGCTGAAAACCACGAAAAGGCCGGTCGGCGAGTACGTCACCGTGCGGCCTGCGGCCGGACCGCTCGGGTATCATGACGCCATGTTCGACGTGCTGGTCTATCTCTACGAGAACTACTGGCGCCCCGACGCTTGCCCCGACCGCGATCAGCTGCGACGCAAACTCTCGGCGGTGGGCTTCGAGTCCGACGAGATCGCCGATGCGCTGAGGTGGCTGGCCGGCCTGGCGCACGACGCGGATGCCAGCGCCGGCGGCCCGAGCAGCATGCGCATCTACAACGAAGTCGAGACCGAAGTGCTCGGTGTCGAGTCGATCGGCTTCATCGCTTTTCTCGAATCCGCCGGCGTGCTGCCGCCGCCGATGCGCGAACGTGTCGTCGATCGCGCGCTCGCGGTGGGCAGCGGCCCGATCGACCTCGACGACCTGAAGGTCATCGTGCTGATGGTCTTTTGGAGCCTGGGCGAAGAGCCCGACGCGCTGGTGCTCGACGAACTCTTCGTCGCACCCGAGGAACGCGTCATCCACTGATCAGCGCCCCAAGGCCGGCCGTTCCCCGCGGGGATCAAGGAAGTGGCACAGCCACATTTCCTCGAGAGACGGCGGTGGCCACCACCAGCCGCACGCGGCTCTGGCCGGGCACGTAGGCGCTGCGGTCGAATCCGGCGAAGTCTTCGCATTGCCAGCGCGTGATCCAGCGGCCCTGCGCTCTCGATTCGATCTGCGTGTGGCGCTCCACGCGCAAGCGGCCGAGTGTGCGCGTGGCCACCACCGACCACGGCTTCGGCGCCCGTTGCGGCGACTGCACAGGCATCTCGAACACGGCGCTGCCCGCGTCCGCTTCCTGCTGCGCGTGCGGCAGCAGATGCAGCACCGCGAAGCAGGTGCAGCGCACGTTCGAGGACCGCCGGCGATCAGTCCACCTTGGCCCCGGAGGCCTTCACCACCGCTGCCCACTTCTTCGTCTCCGCATCGATGAAACGCGCGAATTCAGCGGGCGTGTTGCCGCTCGGTATCGCGCCCTGCGCCGAGAGCCGCTCCTTCATCGCCGGCGTGGCCAGCGCCTTGGCCGATTCCTGCTGCACGCGCGCGACGATGTCGGCGGACGTGCCAGCCGGCGCCAGCAGGCCGAACCACGAACTCGCTTCGTAGCCCCGCAGCGCCGCGCCGCCGGCCTCGGCGACAGTGGGCAACTCGGGCACGGTGACCGAGCGCATGGCGCTGGTCACGGCCAGCGCTTTCAGCTTGCCGGCACGGATGTGCGGCAGCGCCGAGGGCAGGTTGTCGAACATCACGTCCATCGTGCCACCCAGCAGGTCGATCAGCGCCGGGCCCGAGCCGCGGTACGGGATGTGAACCATGAAGGTGCCGGTCATCGTCTTGAAGAGTTCGCCGGCGAGGTGGATCGAGGTGCCGTTGCCCGAGCTGGCCATGTTCAGCCGGCCCGGATTGGCCTTCAGCGCCTTGATCAGATCGGCCACGTTGTCGACGTTCAGGCGCTGCGCCGAGGCCGGGTTCATCACCAGCACGTTGGGCACACCGGCCACCAGCGTGACGGGCGCGAAGTCCTTCAGGTGGTCGTAGGGCATCTTCGGGTACAGCGAGACGTTGATGGCGTGCGTGCCCACCGTGCCCATCAGCAGCGTGTGACCGTCGGCAGCGGCTTTGGCCACTTCGGCGGCGCCGTTGTTGCCGCCGGCGCCGGGTTTGTTGTCGATCACGAAGGGCTGGCCGAAGACACGCTGCAGCTCGGGCGCCAGCGCGCGCGCCAGGATGTCGGTGGTGCCGCCGGCAGCGAAGGGCACGACGATGCGCACCGGCTTGGCGGGCCAGGCGCCTTGGGCGCGGGCCTCGGGCAAAGCCGCGAGCCCGGTGGCGGCAAGTACGAGTTGTCGGCGATGCATCGTTTGTCTCCGGATCCTGGAGACACGATGCTAGTGGTCTGCGGGCCCGATGCGGGGTAGCGAAAGTACAGATAGGGGCGGCGCAGACCGCTGGGCCCTACAGCTTCAGCTCCAGCCCGATGCGCCAGTTCAAATAGGTCTGCTGAGCGTTGACCTGCCGCTGGCGGACCGTGGCCGTGTCGATGATGTTGGCGGTGACATAGTCTTCAGCGAGCAGGTTGCTCAGGTTCAGGCGCAACTGCGCGCCGGGATTGAAGACCCACAGCGCGAAGACATCGAACTGGCGCTTCGGCGGCGTGGTGGTCGATTGCACGTCGCTGACCTGGGTGCGATAGGCCGGCGTGTAGTTCAGGCTGCCGCCCAGAGTGAACGGTGCACCGCGAAAGCGGTAGTCGGCACCGAGGTTGGCGGTGCCCTTGGGCTGACCGTCAAGCCGGTTGTCGGGGCTGGGCACCTGGTCCACGCGCGAGCGGAACAGGCTCAGGTTGCTGCGGATCTCCACCCGCGGAGCGTCGGCCAGCCACTGGTCGAGCCGGAACTTGGCCTCCAGCTCGATACCCGAGGTGGCGGCGCGGCCGATGTTCGTCGGCCGCGACACGTAGCGCGGCACGTCGCTGTAGCTCGTGTTCTCCAGCCGCGTGACGTTGCGGATGTAGTCGGTGAGCCGCCGAGTGAACAGGTTGGCGCTGAGCACACCGCCCTCGGTCAGGTAGCGCTCGAAGGCCAGGTCCAGTCCTATCGCCAGCTCGGGCTTGAGGCCGGGGTTGCCGGCGCGGTCCGGAGACGTCGGCGCGTTGCTGCCCGGCAGCGGGAAGCGCGACGAGATCGCCGGCCGCGAGATCAAGTTCGACAAGGTGGGCGACTTGTAGCTGCGCGTCAGGCTCAAGCGCACCTGGTCGCGCAGCTTGGGGTCGGGCTTGTAGAGGAAGTGCAGCAGCGGTGTGGTCACCTGGCTGCGGTTGCGCGGGTTGCTGCCGTCGCTGGCGTCGCCGCGCGTGGTGATGGTCTCGGTGCGCACGCCCAGGTGGGTCGACCAGTTCGGGTTCAGCGCCCACTCGTCCTGCGCGTACAGCGCCAGCCGCAGCGACGACGCGGCGAGGTCGTCGTCGTCTTCGCCGAACTGGTGCACGCCGTTGTTCAGCGTCACGCGCAGCTCGTCGCGCTTCAACTGCTCCAGCTCCCAGCCGCCGACGAAGCTGTGCCCGCTGTCCTTGCCGAGCAGGCGCGACAACTTGCCGTTTAGGTTCAGACTGCGCTCGCGGTTGTCGCTGTCCACTTGCTCGGTGCGCGTCAGTGCGCCGGCCAGGTCGCGCTCGCGGCGCATCGAGTGGCTGTTGCCGCTCGTGAACGTGCCGCCGCCGTTGAGTTCGAGGCGCAGATCGCCGCCGAAGCGGGTGCGCCATTGGCCGTTCAGGCGCAGCGTAGCCGACTGGCTCTCGGCCTCGGTGGTGCCGTTGTCGTAGCCGGGCTGCGGCGAACCAACGGCCTCGGTGACCTTGAAGCGCGTGAACGAATCACCGCGTGTGGCGAACAGGCCGGGCATCAGCATCAGCATGTCGCCGGCCTCGCCGCGCCACTGCAGCCGCGCGTTCAGGTTCATGCCGATGCGGCTGAACTCGGTATCGATGCGCACCGTTTCGCGCCGCGTCACGGCGCCGGTGGCGAGGTCTTCGTCGGTGGTGGTGAAGGCGTTTTGCGGCCGGCCGTGCGGGCTGAAGATCGCGCCGGTGAGGTTGTAGATGAAGTCGCCGCTGCTGTCGTTGTGCGTCCAGAAGAGGCCCGGCGTGGCCTTGCCGTTTTCGTAGCCGAATCCGACGCGTACGTCGTTCAGGCGCACCTTGAAGCCTTCGCGCGTGACGATGTTGATGGTGCCGCCGATGGCGCGTGCGCCGGTCTCGGCGGTGGGGGCGCGGAAGATCTCGATGCGTTCGAGTTGCTCGGGCGTGAGCTGATCGACCGAGAAGCCGGCCGGCGCGCGCTGGCCGTCGATCAGGATCTGCGTGTAGCCGCCGCCCAGGCCGCGCATGCGCGGCGGGCCGCCGCGGCCCGGCGGGCCTTGCGTGGTCACGCCGGGCAGGCGCTTCAAGACTTCGCCGACGGTGCTGTCGCCGAAGCGTTCGATTTCCTCGCGGCCGATGACGATCTTCGCGGCGGTGGATTGGCGGCGCTGGTCGGCGTCGCTCTCGCGGCCGCCGGTGATCTCCACGCGCTGGCCGGGCACGGCCGCGGGTGGCCGGCGCGTGGCGGGGGCGGAGGCTGCCGCAGCCGGCGCCGACGCCGCGGCGTCGGGTGGGGTGGCGGTCTGGGCTTGCAGGAGGGGCGCGAACAGGGTCAGCAGACCGGCCGCGCCGAGGACGAGGTGCTCGGACTTCACCGGCCCCATTGTCGCTGCGCGTCTGCAAAGTTTCATTGCGGGCAGAACGCGTGCGGTGAAGCGCGCTCTGCGGGTGGCGCCCGGTTGCGCGGTTCCGGCGGTCGCGTCAAGCTGTAGTGCTTCATGACCGGAGACACCTGATGGTCCTCACAAGACGCACACTTCTCAAGTCAGCTGCCGCCGCACCCGCGGCCAGCCTCGCGGCAGCGACTTTCGCGCAAGCCCCGTGGCCCAGCCAGCCGATCAAGCTGATGGTCGCCTTCCCGGCCGGTGGCCCCACCGACATCACGATGCGCGCGCTGGCCGAAGCCGCCACCAGAGATCTCGGCCAGACGGTGATCATCGACAACCGCCCGGGCGCCGGCGGCACGCTGCCGGCGCAGCAGATGCAGATCGCCAAGCCCGACGGCTACACGCTGGCGCAAATCCCGCTGGGCGTGTTTCGCCTGCCCTACACCACCAAGATCGCCTGGGATCCGGTAAAGGACATCACCTACATCCTGGGCATCACCGGCTACGCCTTCGGCATCGTCGTGCCCAGCGATTCGCCGATCAAGAACTGGGCCGATTTCGTCGCCTGGGCGAAGGCCAACCCGGGCAAGCTGGCCTACGGCTCGACCGGCGTGCTGACCAGCCCGCACCTGACGATGGAAGACATCGCGCAGCGCTTGGGGCTCACGCTGAACCACATCCCCTACAAGGGCAGCGCCGACCTGATGCAGTCGCTGCTCGGCGGCCAGTTGATGGCGGCGGCCGATTCCACCGGCTTCGCGCCGCATGTCGCATCGGGCAAGCTGCGCGTGTTGTGCACCTGGGGCGAGCAACGGCTGTCGAAGTTCCCCGACGTGCCGACGCTGAAGGAGCTGGGCGTACCGATCGTGCAGGCCTCGCCCTACGGGCTGGGCGGTCCCAAGGGCATGGAGCCGGCGTTGGTACAACGCATCCACGATGCTTTCAAGCGCGCCATGGAGTCGCCCACGCACGTCGAGGCGCTGGCCCGCTACGACCAGCAACTGATGCCGATGAACCCGCAGCAGTACCAGCGTTTCGCCGAGGAGACTTTCCGCCGTGAGAAGGCCTTGGTCGAAAAGCTGGGGCTGGCCAAGCCGACGTGATCGCGCCCGCCGCCGGCCGCCACCGCGCCTGGTATCAGGCAGCCGCGCGATACCCGCGCGGAATCGCCGCCAGCAAGCGCCGCGTGTACTCCTCCTTCGGCGCCGCCAGGATCTGCTGCGCGCTCGCCTGCTCGACCACCACGCCGTCCTTCATCACCAGCACCTCGTCGCTGATGAAGCGCACCACCGCCAGGTCGTGGCTGATGAAGACGTAGGCCAGGCCCAATTCGTCCTGCAGATCGCGCAACAGGTTCAACACCTGCGCCTGCACCGAGACGTCCAGCGCCGACACTGCTTCGTCGAGCACCAGCACCTCGGGGTCCAGCGTCAGGCAGCGCGCGATGGCGACGCGCTGGCGTTGGCCGCCGCTGAACTCGTGCGGGTACTTGCCGAAGACGCGTCCGTCCAGGCCCACCTTCTCCAGCAGCGCGCGCGCGCGTCGCTCGCGCTCGGCGGTGTCCTTTCCGATGCCATGGATGGTCATCGGCTCGATCAGCGTCTGGCCGATCGTGAAGCGCGGGTTCAGGCTCGCATAGGGGTTCTGGAAAACGATCTGGATGCGCCGGCGCAGCACCTGGCGTTCCTTGTCGTCGAGCTTGAGCAGGTTGCGGCCGTCGAAGAACACCTCGCCGCCGGTGGGCTCGTGCAGGCGCAGCAACGTCAGCCCCATCGTTGTCTTGCCCGATCCCGATTCACCCACCACGCCCAGCGTGTGGCCGCGCTTGAGCTGGAAGTTCACGTCCTGCACGGCCTTGAACTCGCGCTTGCCGAAGACACCCTGGCGCAGCCAGAAGCTCTTCGCCAGCGACTTGACTTCCAGCACCACGGGCGCGTTCGGGTCCTTCGCCTTCGCTTGTTGTTGGGCAGCGCGGCCGGCGATGTGATCGTCGATGACCAGCAGCCGCGCCGGATTGCCTTCCAGGCTCGGCCGGCAGGCGAGCAGCGCCTTCGTGTAGTCGTCCTTCGGCGCCGCGAAGATCTGCGCCACCGGGCCCTGCTCGCGCACGATGCCGTGGCGCATCACCACCACTTTGCGCGCGATCTCGCCGACCAGCCCGAGGTCGTGGCTGATGAAGAGCACGCTCATGCGGTGGCTGGATTGCAGCTTGGCCAGCAGCTCGATGATCTGGCGCTGGATGGTCACGTCCAGCGCGGTGGTCGGCTCGTCGGCGATGAGCAGCTTGGGCTCGCAGGATAGCGCCATCGCGATCATCACGCGCTGCTGCTGGCCGCCCGACATCTCGTGCGGGTAGGAGCCGAGGCGCCGCTTCGGCTCGGGGATGCCGACCTCGTTCATCAGCGCCTCGGCGCGCTCCAGCGCGGCGCGGCGCGACAGGCCCATGTGCTTCATCAGCGGCTCGCACAGCTGCTGGCCGACGCTGAAGACCGGGTTCAGCGAGCCCATCGGGTCCTGGAAGACGCAGGCGATCTCCTTGCCGCGCAGCGCCTGCAACTCCGCCAGCGAGGCCTGCAGCAGATCCTTGCCCCGCCACAGCACACGCCCTTCGCGCACCGCGTTGTCGGGCAGCAGGTTCAGCACCGACATCGCGGTGACGCTCTTGCCCGAGCCGGATTCGCCGACCAGCGCCACGGTGTTGTTCTCGGCGATCTCGAAGCTCACGCCTTTCACCGCCTCGGCGACCTGGCCGCGGCCCATGCGGAAGGAGACGCGCAGATCCTGGATGCTGAGTAACATGGATCGTTATTCCAAGCCGCGAAGTTTGGGGTCGAGCGCATCGCGCAGCGCGTCGGCCATCAGCGAGAACGCGGTGACGAACACCGCCATGAAGAGCGTCGCCGCCACCAGCTGCCACCAGTGGCCGAGGATCAGCTCGCTTTGCGCTTCGGCGAGCATCGTGCCCCAGCTCACCTGGTCCACCGGCACGCCCAGGCCCAGGTAGGACAGGATCACCTCGGCCTTGATGAAGCCCACCACCAACAGCGACATGCGCACCAGCACCACATGGCTGACGTTGGGCAGGATGTGGCGGAACATGCGGCTCGCCGACGAAGCGCCGATCGCCTCGGCAGCGCGCACGTATTCGCGGCTGGAATGTTTGATGAATTCGGCGCGCACCTGGCGGTACATGCCGGCCCAGCCGGTGAGGCCCAGGATCAGCACCACGTTGGTCACGCCGCGCTGGTTCAGCGCCGCGGCGATGGCGAAGATGAGCAGGATGTTCGGAATCGCCTCGATGACGTTGTAGAGCCACTCGAGAAAGTCGCCGACCTTGCCGCCGAAGAATCCCGCCGTCGCGCCGAGCAGCGTGCCCAGCAGCGTGGCCACCACGGCCGCGAGGACGCCGACGAAGACCGAAACCTGCGTGCCCTTGATGGCTTTTTCGAGAACGTCGCGGCCCAGGCGGTCGCCGCCCATCGGCAGCGTCTGCGCCTTCACGGTCTCGGTGGTCTGGAACTGCTTCGCGCGCTCTTCCCACTCCTTGTAGCGCGGTGCCAGCGGGTCGATGTCGGAGAGGTCGACGTTGGGGCCCTTGGGCACTTCGATCGCGGTGTCGGCTTGCGGCGCAGCCGCGCCGATGAAGGTCGGTGGTGCATTCGGCACGCCCACCTCGCGCTGCCAGTCCTTGGCCACCAGACCGAGTGCCGCGAGCAGGATCAGCAGCAGGAACGCAGCGACGATGACCATCGACCAGAAGCCGACGCGGTCGCCCTTGAAGCGCCGCCATGCCGCGTGCCAGACGCCTTCGCTTTTCTGTTGCGCGTCGTCCAGCGACGATGCCGCCGAGGCAACAACCGCCGCGTTCATTTGAGCACCACCCGCGGGTCGACGATCTTGTACATGATGTCGGTGAAGAGGTTGATGAACATCGTCAGCACCGCCAGGTAGATCGTCACCGCCTGGATGACGGGATAGTCGCTGCGGTTCACTGCCAGCAGTACTTCGCGGCCCAGGCCGGGAATCGAGAAGAAGACTTCGATCAGGAACGAGCCGACGAAGATGCCGGGCAGTTGCAGCCCGATGTTGGTGAGGATCGGGATCATCGCGTTGCGCAGCACATGCTTGAACAGCACCACGCCTTCGGTCATGCCCTTGGCGCGCGCGGTGCGCACGTAGTCCTGGCCGAGCTCGTCGAGCAGGAAGGTGCGGTACAGCCGCGTCTGCGGCGCGACGCCCACCATCACCGCCAGGATCACCGGCAGCGGCGTGTAGACGAGCAGATTGGTGGCCAGCGAATCGCTCCAGCCCTGCACCGGAAACCAGCCAAGCTGGAAGCCGAAGAAGTACTGGCCGATGATCACGTAGACCAGGAAGCTGATCGACAGCGCGATGGTCGTCAGCACCATGATCGCGCGGTCGGTCAGCGAACCCCGCCGATACGCCACCCACATCGCGATCGGCAGCGCCAGCAGCACGTCGAGCACCAGGATCGGCGTCATCACCGTCAGTGTGGCCGGCAGCCGCGTCGCGAAGAGGTTGCTCACCGCCTCGTTAGTGGCCCAGCTCTTGCCCCATTCGAAGGTCAGGATCTGCTTGACGAAGATCCACAGCTGCACCCACCAGGGTTCGTTCAAGCCGAGCTGCTGGCGGATGGCGTCGACCTGCTCGGGCGTTGCGTTCAGGCCACCGAGAATTTCGGCCGGGTCGCCGCCGAAGAATTTGAAGAGCACGAACACCAGCAGCACCACGCCGGCCAGCGTGGGGATCATCTGCCAGAGGCGCCTGACGAGATAGGCGGTCATGGGCGGGACACGGTTTTTCGAAGGCGGCAGTGTAGGGTGGCGCTGTCGCCGTGTTGGGCGTGGTTTCCCCCCGCCAAGACAGCGCTGCAAGGCTAGACTTTCGGCCTCTCGATACTCCGGGGGGCTGCATTGACCCGCTTACTTCTGATCGTTTGCGCGTGGTTGTTGGTGGCCGGTGCGCCGTTCGCGCAAACATCGGCCACAAGCGGCGAGAAGGTGTTGCGCTTCGCGTTCCCGATCGCCGAAAGCACCTTCGATCCGGCGCAGGTCACCGACCTGTACTCGCGCACCGTGCTGAACTCGATCCTCGAGGCGCCGCTCGAATATGCCTACCTGAGCGAGCCCACCTACATCCGCACCATGACCGCCGCGGCGATGCCCGAGGTCTCTGCCGACTTCCGCACCTTCACCGTGCGCATCAAGCCCGGCATCTACTTCGCCGACGATCCGGCCTTCAAAGGCGTCAAACGGGAGCTCGTCGCGCAGGACTACGTGTACTCGGTGAAGCGCCACTTCGACCCACGCTGGAAGAGCGGCAGCCTGTACATCCTGGAGAACACCAAGATGCTCGGCCTGTCGGAGCTGCGCCGGGAAATGATCGCGGCCAAGAGGCCGTTCGACTACGACCGCGAGGTCGAGGGGCTGAGGGCGCTGGACCGCTACACGCTGCAGATCAAGGTCGCCGAGCCGCAGCCGCGGCTGACGCAGTTCCTGAGCTACTCGTCGATCATCGGCGCGGTAGCGCGCGAGGTGGTGGAGCACTACGGCGACAAGATCGGCGAGCACCCGGTGGGTACCGGCGCGTTCCGCCTGGCGCAGTGGAAACGCAGCTCGCGCATCACGCTGGAGAAGAGCCCGAGCTACCGCGACAACTTCTACGACGAGAAGCCGGCCGGCAACGACCAGCGCATGCACGCGGTGGCCAAGCAGCTGCAGGGGCGCAAGCTGCCGATGATCGACAAGGTGGTGATCTCGATCATCGAAGAAGTGCAGCCGCGCTGGCTGTCGTTCTTGAACGAGGAGCAGGACTTCATCAACCCGGTGCCCGACGAGTTCGCCAACGTCGCGATGCCCAACAACCAGCTCGCGCCGAACCTGAAGAAACGCGGCCTGCACATGCAGCGCTACCCGCGCGCCGATGTGTCGATGAGCTACTTCGCGATGGAGCACCCGGTGGTCGGCGGCTACGAGCCGCACAAGATCGCGCTGCGCCGCGCCATCTCGCTGGCAGTCGATCTGGACCGCGAGATCCGCCTCGTGCGCAGCGGCCAGGCGATCCCCGGGCAAGGCCTGATCAGCCCGCGCACCTACGGCTACGACCCGGCCTTCAAGAGCGAGATGAGCGACTTCAACCTGGCGCGCGCCAAGGCGCTGCTCGACCTGCACGGCTATGTCGACCAGACCGGCGACGGCTGGCGAGAGCTGCCCGACGGCAAGCCGCTGCTGCTCGAGTACGCCACCCAGCCGGACCAGCAAAGCCGGCAACTGGTCGAACAATGGCAGCGCAACATGGATGCCTTGGGCGTGCGCATCGAGTTCAAGCCCGCCAAGTGGCCCGAG
>JANNQO010000265.1:0-25323 GCA_031400795.1 Rubrivivax sp.
GACGAGCAGCAAGGCGTCCGGGTAGGCTGCGAACAGCGCACGGTACAGCGATGGCACCTCGTCAAACGCGGGCTTCGGGAACTGCAGCGGGGTCACTCGAGCATTCTGCACCTGCCCTATCGACCGCCGCGTTCGGGCTCAGGGTGTGAGAGGCAATCCCATGCGCCCGCGTCATGGTCATCCTGCTCTCTCGGGCTCGCCGCCCGGGTTGGTGTCGCAGCGTGTCCACTGATCGCAGTGCTCGAATTTCCGGGGCCACCTCTCCTAAAGCAGCAAGCAAGTCACCGCGCAATTTAATCTTGCATTTCTGGAGTCGAACTCCATAATTGCAAGTATGTTTTCCCGCCTCCAACTCGACGCCCTGAGCGCCGATCTGGACGACGCCCCCGCCCTGGCGCTGCTCGGCCCGCGCCAGGTCGGCAAGACCACACTGGCCTTGGCGCTGGCGGCGAGCCGGCCTTCGGTCTACCTGGACTTGCAGTCCGCCGCGGGCCGCGCCAAGCTCGCCACGCCCGAGCTCTACCTGGGCGACCACGCCGACAAGCTGGTGATCCTGGACGAAATTCAGCTCGTACCCGATCTCTTCCCCGTGCTGCGCGGCTTGATCGATGCGCAGCGCCGCGCTGGGCGCCGCTCGGGCATGTTCTTGCTGCTGGGCTCGGCGTCGATGGCGCTGATGCAGCAGTCGGGTGAGTCGCTGGCCGGGCGCATCGCTTACCGCGAACTGCCGGCACTCACGGTGCTCGAAACCCACGAGGTCGCGGCCAACACCTTGTGGCTGCGCGGCGGCTTCCCCGAGAGCCTGCTCGCCCGCGACGACGCGCGCAGCCTGCGTTGGCGCCATGACTTCATCCGCACCTACCTTGAGCGTGACGTGCCGCAGTTTGGCCGGCGCATCGCTGCTGAGACGCTGCGCCGCTTCTGGACCATGCTGGCCCACCACCAGGGCAGCGTGCTCAACGCCGCCGCTCTGGCCAGCAGCCTGGGCGTGGACGGCAAAACCATCGCTGCCTGGCTCGACTTGATGGTTGACCTGCTGCTCGTGCGGCGCTTGCCGCCGTGGAGCGAAAACGCCGGCAAGCGGCTCGTCAAATCACCCAAGGTCGTCGTGCGCGACAGCGGCCTGGTGCATGCCTTGCTTGGCCTGGGCGACATGGACGCGCTGCTCGGCCACCCGGTGGTGGGTGCGAGCTGGGAGTGTTTTGTCATCGAAAACCTGCTGAGCGTGGCGGCCATGGCCGGGCCGCAGATCGAGGCGTCCTATTACCGATCTTCCGCAGGCGCGGAAATCGACCTGCTGTTGACTTGGCCCGATGGCCGCACCTGCGCCATCGAAGTCAAACGCAGCCTCGCCCCCAAGCTCGAACGCGGCTTCTATTCGGCCTGCGAACACGTGCAGCCCGCCGCGCGTTTTGTGGTCTATCCGGGCACAGAGCGCTATCGCGTGCAAGCCGATGTCGAGGCCATCTCGCTGGCCGAGCTGGCGTCGCTGATCAACCCGCTGGCGCCACGCGGGCAGTCGGCGGGGCGCGCAGCGTCGGATCGGCGCCGTTGAACGCGATGGCCGCGGTCGCGATGCCGGCCACGACGATCACGCGAAAAGTCGACGAGTTGGGGCTGGGGAAGAAAGATCGGGCGTGAGCGGCTGATTCGCCCGGGGGGCGCACTGCGGCTTCCGCTCGGGATCAGGGGTTCTTCGAGAGGGTTTTCACTAGTTCGTTGAGCGCCTTGAATTGCTCGTTGAGCATCTTGGTCAGTTCAACAAGGGCCTCGTTCTTCGACTCCACTCTGACCAAGCGCTTGTCGATGTCGGCCAAGGCCTTGGTGAGCTTGGCGTCGAGATCACCGTCCTTCTTGTTCACGTAGCCCTGCAGTGACTGGAGATCTTTCTTGGTGACTTCGTCGCCCATGACGTGTTTCCTCTCGGGTTGGTTGTCGGTTGCTCAGTCTCTCAGCCGCACAGCGCGACCACGCGCTGCCACAGGCCATGTCCCAGCGCCCAGGCCGAGGCCGCCATCAGCATCGCGCCCGCTGTTCGCACCATCCAGGCGCGGGCACGCTCGCCGGCCACGCGTTGCGTCCACAGCGCCGGAAACACGGCCAACCCTGACGAGGAGGCCACCGCGAACGCACCCATCGCCGCGGCGCCTTGCCACGGCGTGCTCGCCAGCGCGGCAACGATGAGCGCGGACTGCAGCAACCCGCAGGGCATGCCGATCCACAGCGTGCCAGCGGCCCCGGCACGCAGCGCGCCGGCCGCACGCGCGCGTAGCGGGCTGGCCATGTTCGCGCGCAGCGGGCCCGCCATATCCGCGCGCAGCGGGCCCGCCATGTTCGCGCGCAGCGGGCCGGCCATGGCCGCGCCCGGCGGACCAGCCACCGGCTGCCAGCCCGCCGCCTTCGCCACCGGCGGCGTACGACCGATGTCGCCGAACCAGCCCGGCAGCACGCCGCTCAGCAGCATCCAGGCACCGAGCGCCAGCGTCGCGACATGCGCAGCCGCCCACAGCGGACGCAGTGCCGGGGTCATCTCGGCGAGCGCGGAAAACACCGCGACGCCGGCCGCCACCGCGGCCCCGCCGGCCATGTAGCCGAGCAGGCGGCCGCCCATGAGACCGGCGAAAGCGGCACGCGGTCGACTGCCGCCGCAGCGCTGCAGCAGCGCGGCGCAGGGCGCGCCGCACATCGCGCTGCAATGCGGTGCGCCGAGCAGGCCGATCAAGCCGGCGCTGGCGATCAGCGCGCTGTCCATGGCAGGCGCAGGCGCGCCCGGGCGCTTACCGCGAGTCGCGTCGGGGTCACCTGGCAGCTCCGTTCGTGCCCCCGGTGGCAGCGTGGTTGCGCGCCTGCACGGCCGGCGTCTGCGTCTGGCTGGCAGTCGGCGGGGCGCGCAGCGTCGGATCGGCGCCGTTGAACGCGATGGCCGCGGTCGCGACGCCGGCCACGACGACCACAGCCGGGCCCGCCAGCGCGAACCAGACCATGCCGACGCGCCACCAGGGCAGAGGCGGACACGGATCGCATCCAGCAAGGTCTTGGCTCATGCGACTTCTCCTTGTGCAAGGCGTCAGCGTGGCACGACGAAGGTCGATTTCTCGACCAGCGTCGCGGGATTGCGGGAGCCGTCGCCGAGCGCAGCGATCGCGAAGCGGATCGGGTGGGCGCCGGCGCTCTGGGTGGCGGCTGTCGCCGGGGGGATGCGCAGAGTCACCGGCACCCAGCGCGACTCGGCCGAACCGATCTCGATCGTCGCGCTGGACGCCAGCACCAGCCCCGGCAGGCCTTCGGCGTTGATGCGATAGCGCTGCGCAGTCTCGGTTGCATTCATGATTTGCAGGCGGTAGCCGTTCTCGACCCAGCCTTCGCCGACCTGCCGCGCCAAGGCGCCGCGATCGCGCACCACGTCCACCCTGAACGGCAGCCGCAGCGCGAGGCTGGTCACGAAAGCGCCGGCGATGACCAGCAACAGCGCGCCGTACACGAGCACACGCACTCGCGCCACGCGGCGCCACATCCGGCGCGGGCTCCAGCCGCCGGCCATGCTGTTCTCGGTGGCATAGCGGATCAAGCCCCGCGGGCTGCCGACCTTGTCCATCACGTCGTCGCAGACATCGGCGCACGCGGCACAGCCGATGCATTCGTACTGCAAGCCGTTGCGGATGTCGATGCCGGTGGGGCAGACTTGCACGCACAGCGTGCAATCGATGCAGTCGCCCTGCCCGGCCTTCGCGCCGGCGCTGCGCGCACGCGAGCCCCGCGGCTCACCGCGCGCCGTGTCGTAGGCGATGACCAGCGTGTCGCGGTCGAACATCGCGCTCTGGAAACGCGCGTAGGGGCACATGTACTTGCACACCTGCTCGCGCATGAAGCCGGCGTTGCCCCAGGTGGCGAAGCCGTAGAACAACACCCAGAACCACTCCCAGGGCCTGAAGGCCAGGGTGAACGACTCGGCCCACAGGTCCTTGATCGGCGTGAAGTAGCCGACGAAGGTGAAGCCGGTCCACAGCCCGAGCGCGAGCCAGACGGCGTGCTTGCCCCCCTTGCGCCACAGCTTGTGCACCGTCCAGGGCCCTGCGTCGAGTTTCTGGCGGCGTTGCCGGTCGCCTTCGAACCAGCGCTCCACGCTCATGAAGATCTCGGTGTAGACGGTTTGCGGGCAGGCGTAGCCGCACCACAGGCGGCCGGCGACGGCGGTGAACAGGAACAGACCCAGGGCGGACAGCAGCAGCAACGCCGTCAGGTAAATGAAATCCTGCGGATACAGCACCAGCGGGCCGATGTAGAAGCGCCGCGCCGCCAGGTCGAAGAGCAGGGCCTGGCGGCCATTCCACTGCAACCAGGGCACGCCATAGAAAACGAGTTGGGTCGCAGCCACCAGCGCCCAGCGCCAGATCGCGAAGCGCCCGCTCACCGAGCGCGGGTAGATCTTGGCGCTCTTTTCGTACAGCCACACCGTGGCAGCCGTGCCGGCGGGAGCAGCCGGCGCGATGGGAACGACGCGCGCCACTACGGGGCTTTCGCCGCCGGCTGAGACAACTGCCACACGTACGCCGCCAGCACATGAATCTGCTCGGCGCTGAGCCGGTCGGCGTGCGCCGGCATGACGTTGGTCTTGCCCTGGGTGATCATGTTGACCACCGCCTGCTCGCCCCAGCCGTGCAGCCAGGTCTTGTCGGCCAGGTTCGGCGCGCCGAGCGCTGGGTTGCCCTTGCCGCCGGCACCATGGCAAGCCGCGCACATGCCGAACTTGGCCTGGCCCAGTTGGGCTGCAAGCTGATCGTGCGGGCCGCCGGACAGACCGAGCACGTAGTGCGCCACCTGGCGCACCTCGTCCGCGGAGCCGATCGCGGCAGCCATCGGTGGCATCAGGCCCTGCCGCCCGGCGCTGATCGATTCGGCGATCTTCTGCGGAGTGCCGCCCCAGAGCCAGTCGTCGTCGGCCAGGTTCGGGAAGCCTTTGCTGCCGCGCGCGTCCGACCCGTGGCAGGTCGCGCAGTGATTGACGAACAAGCGCTCACCGACGCCCATGGCCTGCCGGTCGGTGGCGAGCTGCTGCGCAGGCATCGACGCGAACCGGGCATACAGCGGCGCCGCGGTGGCCAGCGCCTGCGCACGGTCTTCGTCGTGCTCGGCCGCACTGCTCCAGCGCAGCGATCCTTGGGCACTGCCCATCGCCGGGTACAGCCAGGCGTAGGCCAATCCGAACAGTACCGTGATCACGAACAGCACCATCCACCACAGCGGCAGCGGGTTGTTCAGCTCGCGCAGGTCATCGTCCCAGACATGGCCGGTGGTTTCGTCCGGCGTGCCATCGGCGCGCATCACCACTTTGCGGCGCGCGGCAAAGAACAGCAACGCGAGACAGGCGAGCAGACCCAGCAGCGTCACCGCAGCAACAAATATCGACCAGCCGGTGGAAGAGAAGTCGCTCATGTCCGATCGCCGCGATTCGTTTGGACCGGCTCGTCGGTCAACGGCAGCGCCGCAGCCTCAGCGAAGCGCGCGGCATTGCCGGCGCGCCAGGCACGCACTGCGATGGCGCAGAAGGCAACGAATGCGATCACCGTCACCAGGCTTCGAATCAGATTCAGATCCATGGGCTTCTCACTTGCGTGCGGTGCCGAGCACCTGCAGGTAGCTCACCAGCGCATCCAGTTCGGTCTTGCCGGTGGTGTCGGCCGCGGCCTTGCCGATCTCGGCATCGCTGTACGGTACGCCGACCCTGCGCAACGCGCGCATGCGCTGCGCCATCTCGTGGCTGGCCACCAGCGCTTGTTCCAGCCACGGGTAGGCCGGCATGTTCGACTCGGGCACCAGATCGCGCGGGGCGAGCAGGTGCAGGCGCTGCCATTCGTCGCTGTACTTGCCGCCCACGCGGTGCAGATCCGGCCCGGTGCGCTTGCTGCCCCATTGGAAGGGGTGGTCATAGACGAACTCGCCGGCGGTCGAATAGGGTCCGTAGCGCAGCGTTTCGGAGAGCAGCGTGCGCACCATCTGCGAATGGCAGTTGTAGCAACCCTCGCGCAGGTAGATGTCGCGGCCCGCCAGCTGCAGCGCGGTGTAGGGCTTGAGGCCGGGCGCGGGCTGGGTGGTCGACCGCTGGAAGTACAGCGGCACGATCTCGACCAGACCGCCGATCGCGACCACCGCGACGATCAGTACGATCATCAACAGGTTGCTGGTCTCGACCCGCTCGTGGCCGCTTGGGGTGTCGTTCATGGTCTGGAGACTCGTTCAGGCGTGGGCCGGCGCGAGTGGCACGGGTATCGAAACACGTTGCCCGCCGCGCGCC
The DNA here is from genome assembly GCA_031400795.1 of Rubrivivax sp. Classification (GTDB taxonomy): domain Bacteria; phylum Pseudomonadota; class Gammaproteobacteria; order Burkholderiales; family Burkholderiaceae_C; genus Rubrivivax. Next base: position 6,293 of record JANNQO010000265.1, read on the forward strand.
GTCATGACCACGTTCCAGGCCATGATCAGCATGCCGGCCAGGTACAGCAGCCCGCCGGAGAAGCGCACCAGGTAGAAGGGCCAGGTCGCCTTGACGCTCTCGACGAAGCTGTACACCAGCGTGCCGTCCGGATTCACCGCGCGCCACATCAGCCCCTGCATCACGCCGGCGATCCACATCGCGGCGATGTAGAGCACGATGCCCACGGTGGAGATCCAGAAGTGCAACTCGATCGCCGGCACGCTGTGCATCTGCGTGCGGCCGACCATGCGCGGAATCAGGTGGTACAGGCAGCCCATCGAGACCAGCCCGACCCAGCCGAGCGCGCCGCTGTGCACGTGGCCGACCGTCCAGTCGGTGTAGTGGCTGAGCGCATTGACCGTCTTGATCGACATCATCGGCCCCTCGAACGTGCTCATGCCGTAGAACGACAGCGAGACGATCAGGAACTTCAGGATCGGGTCGTCGCGCAGCTTGTGCCACGCGCCGCTCAAGGTCATCATGCCGTTGATCATTCCGCCCCAGCTCGGCGCCAGCAGCACCAGCGAAAAGATCATGCCGATCGACTGCGCCCAGTCGGGCAGCGCGGTGTAGTGCAGATGGTGGGGGCCGGCCCACATGTAGGTGAAGATCAGCGCCCAGAAGTGCACGATCGACAGCCGGTAGCTGTAGATCGGCCGCTCGGCCTGCTTGGGGATGTAGTAGTACATCATCCCCAGGAAACCGGCGGTGAGGAAGAAGCCCACGGCGTTGTGGCCGTACCACCACTGCACCATCGCGTCCTGCACGCCGGCATAGACCGAATAACTCTTCATCCAGCCGGCGGGAATGGCCGCGCCGTTGACGATGTGCAGCAGCGCCACGGTGAGGATGAAGGCGCCGAAGAACCAGTTGGCGACGTAGATGTGGCGCACCTGGCGCACACCGATCGTGCCGAAGAAGACGATCGCGTAGCTGACCCAGACGACGGCGATCAGGATGTCGATCGGCCATTCGAGTTCGGCGTATTCCTTGCCTTGCGTGTAGCCCAGCGGCAACGAAATCGCCGCCGCGACGATCACCGCCTGCCAGCCCCAGAAGACGAACTCGGCCAGCTTCGGCGCGAACAGCGGCACCCGGCAGGTGCGCTGCACGACGTGAAAGCTGGTCGCGAACAGCGTGCAGCCGCCAAACGCGAAGATCACCGCATTGGTGTGCAGCGGGCGCAGGCGCCCATAGCTCAGCCACGGAATGCCGAAGTTGAGCTCCGGCCAGGTCAGTTGCCCGGCAATCAGCACGCCGACCGCCATGCCGACGACGCCCCACAACACCGCCGCGTAAGCGAACAGACGCACGGTGCGATCGTGATAGACGGCGCTGGGTGTTTCCATGGCGCCGATTGTTCAGACGGCCTCAGCGCTCGACTTGATCGGCGTCAAACAACGCACGCTGGCCCTCGGATTCCAGCTCGTCGAACTGGCACCGTGCAGCGCCCAGGCGAACACGCCCAGAACGCCGAACATGGCCAGCACCGACAGCGGGACGAGCAGGTACAGGATGTCCATCGTGCAGGCTCAGCGCAGCGAGCTGGAGGCAGTCATTTCAGTTGCAGCCGCATCGAGTTGCCGATCACCACCAGCGAGCTGCTGGCCATGCCGAGCCCGGCCGCCCACGGCGGCAGCGCGCCGAGCAGCGCCAGCGGCACGCACAGGGCGTTGTAGGTGGCCGCCCAGAGCATGTTCTGGCGAATCACGCGCAGCATGCGCTGGGCGAGGCGACGCGCCAGCACCACATCGCCCAGGCGCCTGGAGACGATCACCGCGTCGGCACTGGCACGCGCCACCAACGCGCCATCGCCCATCGCCAGCGAGACATCGGCGCGCGCCAGCACCGGCGCGTCGTTGATGCCATCGCCGACCATGCCGACGCGCTCACCGCGTGCCTGCGCGTGCTCGATCTCGAGCAGCTTGACTTCGGGGCTGGCCGCGCCGATCGCGTCCGCGTCATCGATGCCGAGCCGGCGCGCGAGCCGGCGCACGCGCGCCGGCGTATCGCCCGACAGCAGCGTCAGCGCGACACCGTCGTCGCGCAACGCACGCACCGCCTCCGCGACACCCTCGGCGAGCGTCTCCTCGAAGTCGAAGCGGGCCAGCCGCTGGCCGTCGCGGCCCAGGCAGGCGGCGAGGTTCTCGTCATCGTCCGCTGCGGGCGCATCGCCGGTCCAGGCCGCCGCACCGAGACGCCACAGATGCCCTTCGGCGTCGCGCGCCTCGATGCCCGCGCCGGCTTGCTCGCGCACCTCGCACCAGGTCAGGTCGGCGCTGGCGTGCGGCGCCGCCTCGCAGATCGCGCGCGACAACGGGTGCGTCGAAAGAGCGGCCAGCGACGCGGCCCGACGCAGCAGTTGCGCTTCGTCCAGGCCCGGCACGCCGGCCAGCAGCGTGGTGCCTTTCATGGCCACGCGCTGCATCGTCAAGGTCCCGGTCTTGTCGAGGAACAGCCGGCTAATGCCGGCCAGCGTCTCCAGTGCATCGATGCGCCGCAGCAGCACGCCGCGCCGCGCCAAGGCCTGCGCGGTGGCCAAAAGGGCCGACGGAGTGGCGAGCGAGAGCGCACACGGGCAGGTCACGATCAGCACCGACACCACCACCCACACCGCCCGCGATGGCTCCAGAACGCCCCACACGGCACCGGCCCCCGCCGCCAGCAGCAGCACCGCCCAGAGGAACGGCGCGGCCCAGCGATCGGCCCAGCGCGCCGACTCCGGCCGCTGCGTGGCGGCCTCGCGCATCAGTGCCACGATGGCCTCGTAGCGGGTGTCTTGGCCACAGCGCTCGACCCGCATCACCACCGGTGCGGCGAGGTTGACGCTGCCGCCCACCACGCTGCAGCCGACGGTCTTGCGCACGGGCTTCGACTCGCCACTGAGCAAGGACTCGTCGGCCGCGCTGCGCCCGTCGATCACGGTGCCGTCGGCGGGAAATGCCTGCCCGGCCAGCACGCGCACGCGGTCGCCGGGCACCAGCTGGCTGATCGACACCACTTCCACCGCCTGGTCGCCGGTCAGCCGCAAGGCCGTTTCCGGCATCACGCCGCTGGCGGCTTCCAGCGCTTCGGCGGCACGGTGCCGCATACGCAGCTCCAGCCAGCGGCCGACCAGCAGGAAGCTGACGAACATCGTCAACGAGTCGAAGTACACCGCATCGCCGAACGGCCCGCCGGAGTCGAACGCCGCGCCACTGCTGGCGATGAAGGTGACCGCGATGCCGAGCGCCACGGGCACGTCCATGCCGATGCGGCCTTGACGCATCCCGCGCCACGCGCCGGCAAAGAACGGTGCCGCCGAGAAGAGCAGCACCGGCACGCTCAGCAGCAAGGCACCGCCATCGAGCAGCCGGCGCAGATCAGGCGTCAAGTCCCCTGGCGCGGCGACATACGCCGGCGCCGCCAGCATCATCACCTGCATCGCACAGAAGGCCGCGACGAACAGGCGCCACAGCGCAGCGCGACTCTCGGCACGACGCAAATCGCGTGCGGCGCAAGATTCATCGCGGGCAGCGTCGTAGCCGGCGCGGCGCACCGCATCGATCAGCGCCGAAGGCTGCGTGCGTGCCGGATCGAAGCGCACCCGCGCACGTTGCGACGCCGCGTTGACGTTCGCATCGTGGACACCGGCGACGCTTTCGAGCGCGGCCTCGACGATGCCGGCGCAGGCAGCGCAACGCAGCCCCGACAGGCGCAACGACGACTCGCCGATGCGCCGCTCGAAGACCGGGCGCGTGAAGCGATCGATGGCCGGCTCGTCGTCGAGCGTGGTTTCCAGACCTGCGGCTGACATGCGAAGCAGTCTGCGTGCTGGTGCCTGCAATGCATTGCGCCAGATCAATCCCGGGCCGCGCCGGCGCCGGCGCCGCCAGCATGGCACCATCTCGCGACCCTGACGAAAGGACGACTTCATCGAAGGATCGCCATGAAGATCACGTTTCTCGGTGCTGCGGACACCGTCACCGGCTCACGCCATCTGATTGAAACGGCTGGCGCCCGGGTCCTGCTGGACTGTGGACTGTTCCAGGGCTACAAGACCTTGCGCGAGCGCAACTGGGCGCCCCTGGCGGTACCGCCGATGGGCATCGATGCCGCCGTGCTGAGCCACGCCCACCTGGACCACAGCGGCTGGTTGCCGGCGCTCGTGAAACAAGGCTTCAAGGGGCCGGTCTATGCATCGCCGGCGACACGCGACCTGGCCGAGGTGCTGCTGCTGGACAGCGCCCACCTTCAGGATGAAGACTCGCGGCGCGCCAATCGCGGCGGCTGGTCGCGTCACCAGCCTGCGCTGCCCTTGTACACCGCGGCGGATGCGAAGCGATCGCTGTCCAGGATCGTCTGCGTGCTGCCCGGGCGCAGCGTGTCGGTGGGCGATGCGCGCATCAGCTTCACGCCGGCCGGTCACCTGCTCGGTGCGATGGCGATCAGCCTGCTGGCGCAAGGGCGCACGCTCGTCTTCTCGGGCGATCTGGGACGCCAGGACGACCTGCTGATGCCGGCGCCGCAGCGCATCGACCACGCCGACGTGCTGCTCGTCGAGTCGACCTACGGCAACCGCCGGCATCCCGACCAGGATGTTCAGGCCCGGCTCGGCGAGATCATCCGAGCGACGACGCGGCGCGGCGGCAGTGTCCTGCTGCCTTCGTTTGCCGTCGGCCGCGCACAGGGGCTGCTGCTCGTCCTGCAGCGGCTGAAGGCGGCCGGGGAGATCGCCGCCGACCTGCCGGTCTTTCTGGACAGCCCGATGGCCACCACCGCCACCGCGCTCTACCAGCGACACCGCCGCTTGTTGCGCATTGCGGGCCGCGAAGCCGCCACCTTGGCCGACGGCGTGACGCTGGTGGCCAGCGCCCAGGAGTCGGAACGGCTCACCCGCTCGCGCTGGCCGAAGGTGGTCATCTCCGCCAGCGGCATGGCCACCGGTGGCCGCGTGCTGCACCACTTGAAGTCGATGGCGCCGAACCCGCGCAATGCCATCGTGTTTCCCGGTTTCCAGGTCGGCGGCACGCGTGGTGCTTCGCTGGTCGGCGGCGCGCGCGAGGTCAAGATTCACGGCGCGTACGTGGCCGTGAAGGCCGAGGTCAGCCATCTCGAAGGGTTCTCCGGCCACGCCGACGCCGACGGCGTGATGGAGTGGTTGCGCGGCTTTCAAGCGCCACCGGCACGCACTTTCGTCGTGCATGGCGAGCCGGATGCGGCTGACGCACTGCGCGTGCGCATCCAGGACGAGCTGGGCTGGCGGGTCTCGGTGCCCGAACATGGATCGACGGTCGATGCCTGAGGGTCGGGGCCACACGGAAGGGGACCGTATGCAGTTCTATCTGAATGGCTACACGCCCGGCGACCCCGACATCCACGCGGCAGCGCCCGGCGCCGAAAGGCGATCAGCGGGCCTTCCCGACGTGGTCGACGTCCTCATCATCGGCAGCGGTCCCGCGGGTACGCTGCTCGCGGCCCAGCTCTCGACCTTCCCCGCCATCAACACGCGGCTTGTCGAGCGCCGCGACGGCCCGCTGCAGGTCGGTCAGGCCGATGGCGTCGCCTGCCGAACGGTGGAAATGTTCGAGGCTTTCGGTTTGGGTCAGAGGCTCGTTCGAGAGGCCTACTGGGTCAACGAGACCGTCTTCTGGCGCCCGTCGCCGGAAGACCGCTCGCGCATCGTGCGCACCGGCCGCGTCCAGGACACCGAGGACGGCTTGTCGGAGATGCCGCACGTCATCGTCAACCAGGCCCGCCTGCAGCAGTACCTGCTCGACTACATGCGCATGTCGCCGACGCGACTCGAGGCCGACTACGGCCTGGAATTCGTCACCCTGAGGATCGAGTCCGAATCTGAATGCGCGAGCGAGCACCCGGTCGTGGTCACGCTGCGCGACGTAGCCAGCGGTTCGCAGCGGACGATCCGCGCCAGGTACGTCGTCGGCTGCGACGGCGCGCGCAGCGGGGTGCGTGATTCGATCGGCGCCGTGCCGCGCGGCGACTTCGCCAACCACGCCTGGGGCGTGGTGGACATGCTGGCCGTTACCGACTTCCCGGACATCCGGCTCAAGGCCGCGATCCAGTCTGCCGACGAGGGCAACATCCTGCTCATCCCGCGCGAGGGCGGCTGCATGGTGCGGCTGTACGTCGACCTCGGCGAGACCGACCAGAACAACCGCGAGGCCTTCCGCGCGAATACTCAGGACAAGGTCATCGCGATCGCTCAGCGCGTGCTGCGCCCGTACACGCTGGACGTGCGAAGCGTGGCGTGGTTCGCGGTGTATCAGGTTGGCCAGCGTGTCACCGACCGCTTCGACGATGTTCCCGCGGAGCAGCTCGGATCCCGCCTGCCGCGTGTCTTCATCGCCGGTGACGCCTGCCACACGCACAGCGCGAAGGCCGGCCAGGGAATGAACGTTTCGATGCAGGACGCGTTCAACCTGGGCTGGAAGCTCGTCTCGGTTCTCGACGGACGATCCAGGCCGGAACTGCTTCGTACCTACTCCGCCGAGCGCCAAACGATCGCTCAGGGGCTGATCGACTTCGACAAGGAGTGGTCGAAGATCATGGCGTCGGCACCGAAGGATCCGAACCGCCCGGAACTCGGCGGTGTCGATCCGGCCGAGCTGCAGGCGTATTTCGTCAAATCGGGTCGGTACACGGCAGGTGTGGCGACGCAGTACCTGCCGACGACGGTACTGACAGCCCAGGCCACCCACCAGGCGCTCGCCAAGGGCTTCACGATCGGCATGCGTTTCCACTCGGCCCCCGTGGTGCGCCTGGCCGATGCCAAAGCGGTGCAGCTCGGTCATGCCGCCCGTGCAGATGGCGCCTGGCGCATCTACGCCTTTGCCGATGCGAATGCAAAGCGACTGCGCGAGCTCGCCGCATTTCTGGCGGAGTCGCCGAACTCGCCGATTCGCCGCTTCACCCCGACCGGGGCGGATATCGACAGCGTGATCGACCTTCGCGCGGTGTTCCAGCAGGGACACCGCGAACTCGAGGTCCAGGAGCTGCCGGCTATGCTGCTGCCGCGCAAGGGGCGCTTCGGGCTGATCGATTACGAGAAGGCTTACTCGCCCGACTTCAGAGGAGGCCCGGACATCTTCGACCTGCGCGGCATCGACCGGAAGAAGGGCGCGATGGTCGTCGTCCGTCCCGACCAGTACGTTTCGAACGTGCTTGCGCTGGACGCGCATGACGAGCTCGCTGCCTTCTTCGGCCAGATCTTGCTTGATCGTCACCTGTGCGCGCAGACAACATAGGCCCTCTGCAGCGTTCCATTCAACCTGACCGCGACACCCGACATGAACCCATCAACCTCCACCCGCCGCGATGTGATCTCGCTCAGCGCGATCGCCGGCGCGAGCCTGATCCTTCCCGGTCTGGCTCGCGCGCAGAGTTGGCCCAGCAAAGCCATCCGCTTCGTCGTGCCGTTCGCGCCCGGCGGCAGTTCGGAGATCGTCGCCCGCACGACGGCGGTCGAGTTGAGCAAGTCTCTCGGGCAGTCCGTCTACGTCGACAACAAGCCCGGCGCGGCTGGCAATGTCGCGATGCAGGAGGTGGCACGCGCCGACGATCAGCACACCATCATCCTCGGCCACATCGGCACACTGGCCGTCAATCCGTTCATCTTCGACAAGCTGCCGTACGACCCTGTCAGGGACTTCAAGCCGATCTCGCTGCTGGCCAAGGTGCCGAGCCTGTACCTCGTGCGACCTGACCTGCCGGTACAGGACCTGAGGGAGTTCGTCGCCTATGCGAAGAAGAACCCGGGGAAGCTGAACTACGGCTCTGCCGGCAATGGCAGCGCAGGTCATCTCGCGATGGAGTACCTGAAGATGGTCAGCGAGACATTCATGGTGCATGTGCCCTACCGAGGCACGGGGCCGCAACTGACTGACCTGCTGGCCGGACGGCTCGACGCGGCCTCGGTCGGTGCGCCCGCCGTGATGCAGTTCATCAAGGCCGGCAAGCTGCGCTGCCTCGCGACCGGAACGACGCAGCGCATCCCGCAATTGCCTGACGTGCCGACGGTTGCCGAGCAAGGATTTGCGGGCTTCGAGATGACCCAGTGGTACGGGATCCTGGCACCGTCCTCCATGCCTCAGTCTGCCGCCGACAGGCTGGCCGCCGCCGCGGCGGCAGCGGTGAAGCAGCCGGCGGCAAGCGAGAAGCTCGCGGCCGATTCCGCGATCAGCGTCGGTGGCACGCCGGCGGAGTTCGCGAAGTTCATTGCGGTCGAGCAGCAGCGCTGGAAAGTCGTGGTGGCGCGCGCGAAGATCAAGCCGGATTGAGCCCCGTACCGCTGGCTTGAGCCACCACAAGGACGAGCCGTCAGCTGTGTGCCCCTCAGCCCCCGAAAGTCCCCCACGGGATTCGAGAACGAATCTTGTTTGTCAGTAGGGTTACCCCGGTCGCCGAGTCAATCGAATCAGGTTGCCGAACCCGCCCTTGGGCTGGGTGTCCTGGCTTGGAAAGAGGCGGTCGTAGCCGCGAGACCTCCAGGGCTACGGGCACGCCCAGTTCACTGCAAGAATTCGCGAAGCCCTTGACGTCCTCACGCCACTCCGCATCGTCGAAGTCCACCGCCAAGAAGTTGCAGGTGTCGTTGGTGAGCAGCGGGTAGACGCCGGTGGTGTGTGGTCCGGCGAGGTGATCGAAGATCGTCCGGTCGGTCAGCGCAATCAAACTGCGGTGGCCACAGTCGGCGCACTTGATCCTGGGCTTCTCGCAGACACCGGCGCGCCACTCGTTGGCGCAGGCCGGTGCGTAGCCAGCCTTGCCGGCTTTGCTTTCCCAGCGCACCGGGTAGACATCGGTGCGGCCGAGGAACAGCCGGCGAAACAACCTGACTTTCTGATCGGTGCTCAACGCCGACGCTGCGGGCGGCACGTCGACTTCGGCGGGCTTGCGCCACTCGATGCCGTGAGAGACCAGCAGTGCGACCAGGCGCGCGTTCTCGGCACGCAGACCCGCGCCATTGCCGCTGTCTCCGTTACCGGTCATGGCGGGTGTTGCCTGGCCCGCTTCAGGGCTGGCCAAAGAACTGCGCGGATGACCGCTACCACTTCCATCAAAGGCCGGTGGACGATGGCATTCTTCTTCAAGAGCGCATGCCAGAGCGCCATGCGGGTGGCGTCGCTCGCGAACTCGTCGCTCAAGCCCACTGGCAGCGCAGCCGGCAGCCCGGTGCCACGCCGCTGAAACGTCGCGGCGATGGCCAGCGCCAGCGTCGCCGCATCGAGAGTTTCGCGCTCCACCATCACCACCAGGTCGAGGTAGTCCTTCAGGCGGCTGTTCACCATGCCAAGCACCACGACGGCATGCAACTTCTCGGCGATCACGGTGTAGACCGGATAAGTGCGCAGATGCGGCGCCGGCAGATCGTCCAACAGCACGGGGTAGACCGCATCGCTCGGTCCTGGCGTCACGGCATCCCCGAATCCGACGTCCACCTGGGCCACGCAGCGCGCGTTGGCAAGCTGGCCGTTCAGCGTCACGCGCACGCCGCCGTAGCCTGCATCCTTGCGGATCACCTCGACCCGGACCGAAGCGGGGTCGAAGACGATGCCGTCGTCTCCGGCGTCTTTTCCAGCAATCGCTGCGATGTCTGTGAACACAGCACCCATCGACGCCGTATCGCTGGCCCCGAACCCCAGGAGGTCGGCATCCCGAGTCGCCCGGTGGGGCAGGTCGTACCAGAGCGTGAAGAGCAGCGCACCCTTCAGAACGAAGCGGTCAGCATGGGCCGAGGTGGACAGGCGATACAAAAGCCGCTCCAAGGCGAAACGGACCAGCACCAGGTTGAAGTCCGTGCCGGTCGCTTTGGCGACGTTCAGCAGACGTGCCCGCACCGAGGCCGCGCGGTCACGACTCACGCCACCGCTTCCATGTAGGGCCGCATCACGTTGGCGACGCGGCAGACCTTGGCGCACCGCCAAAGGTCGTCGAAGCTGGCCCTGCCGCCCTTGCGATCCGGAGATCGGCTGTCCTTGAGCGCTTCCAGCGCCACGTCCATGCCGATCTTGTTGCGGTGCTTGAAGCAGTCGGCCACCGTCTTGGCCACTCCGTATACCTGCAGCTTGACACCGTCACGCTCGTGGACTTCGATCCCGTGCGTGTAGGCCTCGCCGGTGACCTGCACCATCTTGATGGGCGGGTGGTCGATTCGCGGCACGTGGCTTCCGCGAGGCATGGCGATCCAGACCTGCCACGGCAGTTGAGTCGTCAGCCCGTGAAACTGCAGCGCGCTCAACAGGCAGATCACCGCCTGCGGCACCTTGCGGGCCACGGTCACCAGGCCCTCATGCTCGGAACTGCTCGCGTCCGGCAGGCGGTACAGACCGCGTGCCGCCCGTTCCAGTTGACCGCTGGCCGTCATGCGCGTGAGTACGACGCGTGGTATGCCCACACCAGTCAGGTCGCCGGCACGCAGCCAGCCGTTCTTGCGGACGAGCTGCAGCACTCTCTCGGTGTGGGTCGCAGCTGCATGCATGACAGGGTGCCGTGATCAGTTTGGTTTGACTCCAGTATGTTCCAAATCTTCGTCGATCGCAAGTAACAGACGAAACTAAGGTCAACGAGCAGGTGCCTGAGCCCGGTGCGCGATGGGCGTCATTGGGGATCGCGACCGCGCGATCTACTGGTACCGCAACACCCCGATCCCCGAGTTCCGGCACCGGACCGCCGAGCATTTGGTCTCGACCGGCAAGACCGACGCCGTCGTCTCGTACCTGCTGTCGGTCGAGGCCGGCTCGTCCGGTTGATCCCCATCGCCATCGGCCCGGACGCTCCGTTCCATCGCGCTGTCACGCCGCGCCGCGCGCACGCGCCGGAGAGCGGCGCCGGCGCTGCGCTGCCGGCCGGGCGCTTCAACGGGCCCGGTGTCGTGGCCTCGCAGGCCGGGCGCCCTCGCCTTCCATCTTCATGACACAGACTGGCATGGGCATGGATTCGAGATTGCCCGCCCTACCCTATTCGACGAGCCCCGCAGTCTGCGGGTCATAAACAAGCTCCGTGATCGTCCCGTCCCGAATGCGCTCGACCGCCTCGTCGATCACATGGAGCGGCACAACGAACCACTCTCTCGGCTTCACCGGCTTGCCGAATCGATCCTCGATGGTGAGGTCGAGCTGCACGGCGCTGAACAGCCGATGGAAGATGTTCTCCATCCTGGTCCGGTTGAGGTTGTGCAGCCTGTACGTGGCCACGATCTCGACCGGGGCCAGCAGATACGTCGCCTGGTTCTCGGCGTCGGCGATGCGTGTTTCGACTTTGCCGCCCGTGACGCCGATCTTGTGGATCAGCGTGCGGTGCTCAGAAACGAACGGGTGCCTGGACAGGCTGCGCAACACGTAGATCGTGCCGGACTCGATGTCGTCCGGTTCGGCGGCGTCACCGAACAGTGGGCCGAACAGCGGTCCGGCGTCCGGGTCGCTCAGCCGCCGCCCGTTGCCATCCTGGGTCAGCGCCCTTTGAAGCGACCGCATCAGCAGATTGCTTTCGGTCGCATTGCCGTAGATGAGCCGCAGCCGTGCATCGGGTTGTCTGCTGCTGGTCTCGAACTCTTCGCCCTTCTCCGCAACGTAAGCGAACTGCCCGCCGACGATGAAGAAGTTCCCCTGCTCGACACTGGCTTCGCCTTTGAACGGAATCGCCTTGCGTATGCCGTCTTTGAGTTCGCGCTCGGCGCGCTCGAACAGCGACTGGAACTTGTCGAAGTCGTCGCACGGCGTGCGGTCGGCGATCTCTTCCGCGGCCTGTCTCTCGGCGAGGGGTCTAACATGGCGGAGCACGGTGATGTCGGCACGGTCGGATGGGTCACTGCTCACCCCCAACTCGGCGAGCAAGGCATCCTCATCCAGTTCATCCACGTCGGCCGGCGCCGCTGTTGCTTCGGACAGCAGGCCAGGCTTGTCCAACTCAGCCAGCAAGGTGCGCGCCTCCGGCAGATTGCGAAGCTGATCCAGGCGCACCGCGTACAGGCGCTCGAAGATGTCGCTGCTTTCGCCGTGCTGCGGCGCGCGCTTGTGCGCTTCGTGAAAGCGGAGGATGTCCTCGAAGCCCGCGATGATCCGTTCTTCGCGGGGCGTGCGACCGCCGGGCTTGACGGGCGCGACTTCGACGCCCAAGGCCTCCAGCAGTTCGTCGTCGTCCAGATCAGCCATTGCCGGAGGCTCTTTGCGCCTGGGCTGCCTTGGCCTGGGCGCGATAGCGCGTGAAAGCGGCCACGCCCTCGGCCATCCTCTTTTCCCAGGCGTCGGCCGAATTGATGTCCGGCACGCGACCGCGCTCGTTCTTGAACTGCAGGGCACGCTTCGCCAACTCGCGCGCCTCATCCTCAGTGATCTTGATGTTCTTGCCAGCAATGCTGGCCTGAATCTGACGCAAGGACTTCTCGTCCATCGTCTTGGCCAGCACCGCATAGGCGGCCTCGAACGGGTTGATGCGGTCGATCAGGTCGATGTCCAGGTCGCGCACGTTGATGAACTTCCGGACGCCTTCGATCAGGTCGGTGTTCCCCTTCGCGGGGGTGCCACCACCTTCGCCATCCGGGGTAGAGATCGGCGGCTGCACCTGATCGGGCGTGTCAAGCGCCAGCTTGGCCTGCTGGGTGATGTTGATGACGGCAATGGCATGCTGGCGCACCGCTTCCTGGTCGGCATCGCTCAGCTCCGGGTAGCGCTCGCGCACGATCTTGCCCAGGCGCTCGATCGTCAGTTCCTCGGGGATCGTGTTCTCCTTGTCCAGCGTGCCGCGCTCCAGCGCGGGCTTGTCCTGAATGAAGGCAGCGATGACTTCGTTCAGGTCTTCCTTGCAGATGCGCTTGGCCTCCTTGCTCTTGGGCTTGGCCAGGCCGTTGATCTCGATGTGGACCTCGCCTGTCTCCTTGTTGACGCCCAGGTTCTTGCCGCCATCCACGTAGCCGTCCGGGCCATAGTCGAAGCCTTCCTGCACGCCGGCGTTGCGAGGCGTGAACTCGTAGCGCGGGGCCAGCACCTGCTCCATCAACAGGCTGGCGGAAATCGCCTTGAGCATGTCGTTCACCGCCTCGGCCACCGCGGACTGCTCGGCCGTCGGCTCGGCGATCAGGTTGGTGAAGCGTGCGCGTTCCTTGCCATCCGCGTCGCGCGTGGCACGGCCGATGATCTGCACGACCTCGGTCAGGCTGCTGCGGTAACCGATGGTCAGAGCGTGCTCGCACCAGATCCAGTCGAAGCCTTCCTTCGCCATGCCCAGCGCGATGATGATGTCCACGTGGTCGCGGTCAGCCTTGTGCGCAGGATCCTTCAGCGCGCCCAGGACGCGGGATCGCTTCGCAGCGTCGCTGTCGTCCACCAGGTCAGCCACCTTCAAGGTGCGGCCGTCTTTGGCGGCGATGAGGTGGAAGCCCGTGGTCTCGTCGATCCCCTTCCACTCGCCCAGCGCCTGCATGATCTCGTTGACCTCACGCTCCTTGTCCTTCAAGCTTTCGCGCGAGTTGACGCTAGGGATGTGGACGATGGTCTTCAGCGCCGGGTCTAGCACCTTGGCTACGGCATCGACGTAGCGGCCCGTGTAGAAGAAGTAGCCGATGTCGAGCGACTTCAACCAGCGGTAGCCATTGAGCTGTTCGTAGTAGGTGTAGGTGACGGTCTCGAACTTGCCTTCGTCGGCAGGCCCCAGCACCGCCTCGCTATCGCCGCGGAAGTAGGAACCCGTCATCGCCACCAGATGCACCTTGTCGCGGGCGATGAAGGCGCCCAGCTGGCTGCCCAGCTTGTTGTCGGGGTTGGCTGAAACGTGGTGAAACTCGTCGATGGCGATCAGGCGGTTGTCGAAGGCCTGGATGCCCAGTTCCTCGACCGCAAAACGGAAGGTCGCGTGAGTGCAGACCAGCACCCTTTCGTCACTTCTGCTGCTGCCCAGAAACTTCTTGACTGCTTCGACCTTGGACTTGGCGATCCGCGGCTCGTCGATGCCTGGCGCATTGCACAGGTTCCATTGCGGCGCCACCGTCCAGTCCCAATAGAAGCCGTGTTGCGTCAGCGCTTCATCGGCGAAGCTGCCGCCGATCGAACGTTCCGGCACCACGACGATGGCCTGCTGCAGGCCCTGGTTGTGCAGCTTGTCCAGCGCAATGAACATCAACGCCCGGCTCTTGCCCGATGCCGGTGGCGATTTGATGAGCAGGTACTGCTCGCCGCGCTTGGCATAGGCACGCTCCTGCATCGTGCGCATGCCCATTTCATTGGCTTTGGCAGAGGCGCCGGTGCGTGCCGTGGCGATGGACACCGACGGCACGGTGAGGGTGTTGATCGGGTTGATCGGGTTCGTCATGTTTCTTCGTCGTCGGCGGCCGAATCGTTGGCGTTTGCGGAGTCCTCGGCGCTACTCAGCTCACGCTCGATCTGCTCGATGGTGGGCAGGCTGGTTTGCAGCTCCGGCGGCAACGACTCCACCAGCTGATAGTCCGCCACGCCCAGCGGCTTGTTCAGGTTGCGCAGCGCGTACTCGGCCACCACCTTGTTCTTGCTCTTGCACAGCAGCAGTCCAAGGGTCGGGCCATCTTGCTGATGCTTGACCTGCTCGTCCACAGCGGTCAGGTAGAAGCTCAACTGGCCCAGATGCTCCGGTTTGAACTTGCTGGCCTTGAGTTCGACCACCACGTAGCAGCGCAGTTTGAGGTGGTAGAAAAGCAGATCGATAAAGAACTCGTCGCCCGCCACGTCCAGCAGCACCTGCCGGCCGACGAAGGCAAAGCCGGCACCCAACTCGAGCAGGAACTCGGTGACGTGGCGCACCAGCGCGTGTTCGATCTCGCGCTCCTGGGCCTCTTCGCTCAGGCCGAGAAAATCGAACCGGTACGGGTCTTTGATCGACTCTCGGGCCAGATCAGACTGCGGCGCGGGCAGGGTATCGGGAAAATTGGTAACGGCCCGGCCGCTGCGCTCCAGCAGCCGCATCTCGATCTGCATCACCAGCACGTTGCGCGACCAGTTGTGCTCGAGGGCCTTAGTGGCGTACCACTTGCGGGTTTCCGGGCCGGGCAGCTTGTCCAGCAGCACCAGGTTGTGGCCCCAGGGCAATCGTGCAACAGCCTGCTGCACAAATTCGCCGTCCGGCCAGGCATCGGCAAATGCGCGCATGTACTTCAGGTTGCGCGGCGAAAAGCCTTTCATGTCGGGGAAGGCAGTGCGCAGGTCCAGCGCCAGGCGATCAATCACCTTGGTTCCCCAGCCTTGCTCGGCCTGACGCGCCAGGATGTCGCGCCCGATCTGCCAATAGAGCAGCAGCAGCTCGCGGTTGACGGCCAGCGTGGCACGCTGCTGCGCGCTGTGGATGCGGCCCTTCAGCTCAGCCAGCCATTCGGCGTAACCCTCGGGTTGCGGGCTCAAGCCGGGTGGCAGGTCAGGCACCGTCGCTGCATGGGCCTTTGGCTTGGGTTTGCTCATGCACTCGCCTTTCGGGTGGCCTTCTTCGCCGGCGCCTTGGGCTGCGTCTGCGGCGGCGCCTTGAGCGCCGCTGCCGTCATCTTCGTATACAGATCGAACAGCTTCTCCAGCCGCTCGGTGTCGTTCTTGAAGCGGCGGCCGATGTAGATGCGTTCCAGCACCTCGTCGTTGTGCTCGTGAGCCCGGCGCAGGTTCTCCGGCATCGCGTCCGGGTCGTAGAGGTCGGCGATGGTCGCAGGGAAATGGGCTTCACGGGCGAGCAGGATGTTCTCGGCACAGCGGGTCAGGTCGGTCTTGTTCTGCTCGGTCAGCAGCGGGACAGGGAAGGTGTTCCAGCCGAGGGTGTTGGAGTAGCGGTAGTCGGTTCTTAGCCGAACGTGCCGCAGCATCGTAGCAACCGCCACGATGGGTCTGAGAAACAGCGCCTGGGGCCTGGGTCCGTTCACAAAACACCTCCTGCAGACCGTGCGGCCAGGCTCACGCCTCGGCGGCGCGCAACTCAGCCATCGAAGCCACCCGAGCGCCGTTGACGAAGGCGACACCGTCACGTACTTCGATCAGCATGGCGCCATAGGCGCTGTGCCAGACGTAGCGCTGCACCCCGTCGCTGGCAAGGTCGAGGCTCGGTTGATCGGAGGGCTGCGGGCCGAGCAGCACTTCGGGCAGCAGCAGGTTCGGGGCGTTCATCGGAATCGTGGACCCTGGCGCAGGGAGCGGGCGTGATACTGTACAAACATCCAGTATGTTGCGCTACCGAATTCGATCCCCAGCCGACGGCGTCGGCCGCGGCCCATGGTCTTGCTTGGCGCGATCTCGGGCGCGGGCTGCTGCGTCATACCGGAAGCGAAGGCCTCGTTCATGGGTCGAGCAATCGATGTGAGAGGCCATCCGTGCCGCGCCCTTCTCTCGTGGGGCCTCGCAGCGAGTTGGGCTCAACGGTGGCAACTCGCCGACGTCAGCTTCCGTTCGGTGCTGACATTCGACAGGCCAACGTCCACCGTCCGCAATCAGTCTTGAGCGGCCATCCGAGATGGCCAGAGCAACCGCGGACGACGCAACTCCGCTGGCGCGACGGCTGCGGAAAGCGGGCCGCCCTACTTCCGGGGTCGGCAGCACGCCAGCGATGAGCCACAGAGCGCAGCGAATGGAGCGGCGGAGCAGCGGTCGAGCCCGACTTGGCTCGAAGTTCAGGCGGGCTCGGGTACGGGCGTGACGTGTAGCAGTGGTGGTGGCCTGGTGGCGACTGCGCGTGGCGGGGCTGCACCCGTGCACCTGGACCGAGGGCCTGCCCTTGGCGATGTCACCAAGCGAAGCGCGGCCGTCCCAGGATGTACCGGAACGTACGCTGACGGTTTGCCCCTGGCTCCCCACAAAGGCCAACGGGCTAGCCCCTTGCAAGAGCTAACCCGTCTTTCTCAACTCGCCGTTGCTTTCGCGCGAATCGAGGCGTTTCGTCCTCGCAAGGGCTTGATTCCTAACGCATGACATGAGCTGAACGCTTGTAGTGAAGACTTCGGTCCTTGCGCCTTCGGATCGGGGTCCATAGAGTTGCTCGCATGTTCCTGCGCTGCAGCCGACGCGTGAAGAACGGCAAGACCCACGAATACTGGAACCTTGTCGAGAACCGGCGCCTTGCCGATGGCCGCGTCGTGCAGCGACAAGTGTTGTACTTGGGCGAGATCAATGCCAGCCAGCGCGAGGCCTGGCGCAAGTCCATCGAAGTGCAGGTGCAGGGCACGCGGCGCCAGGTTGCGCTGTTCCCGGCCGGCTCGATGCCGTGCGACGATGTCGATGCCGTGGGCGTGCACCTGAGCCAATTGCGACTGGAGCGCCCGCGTCAATGGGGTGCTTGTTGGCTGGCATTGGAGCTGTGGCAACAACTCGAACTCGACAGTTTTTGGCGGCCGCGGCTGCTCCCGTCGCGCGAAGGCACGCCGTGGCTGAAGGTGCTCAAGACGCTGGTGGCCTATCGGCTCATCGACCCGGGCTCGGAGTGGAAGCTGCATCGCCACTGGTTCGACGCCAGTGCCATGGCCGACTTGCTGAGCTCGGACTTTGCACTGGCCGAGAAGAACACGCTGTACCGCTGCCTGGACCGGCTTGTCGGGCACAAGGACGATCTGTTCAAGTTCCTCAAACGCCGCTGGGGTGAGTTGTTCGGCGCCAGCTTCGACGTGCTGCTGTACGACCTGACCAGCACCTATTTCGAGACCGATGTCCAGCGTGGAGCCGAGGACCTGCGCCAGTTCGGCTACAGCCGCGACAAGCGCTCGGATTGCCGCCAGGTCGTCATCGCGCTGATCGTCACGCCCGAGGGCTTCCCGCTGAGCTATGAGGTGCTCGCGGGCAACACCGCCGACTCCACCACACTGAGCGGCTTCCTCCAACTCATCGAGCAGCGCTACGGGCGTGCCAACCGCATCTGGGTGATGGATCGCGGCATCCCCACCGAGGACAGCCTGGCCGAGATGCGGGCCGAGGGTGCGTCGTATCTGGTGGGCACGCCCAAGGGCCGGCTCACCAAGCTCGAAAAGTCCTTCCTCGAGCAGCCCTGGGCGCGCGTGCGCGAGGGCGTGCAGGTCAAGCGATTGGCTACCGACGAGGACGTGTACGTGCTGGCACAAAGCGATGCCCGCATCGACAAGGAGCGTGGCATGCGGCGCAAGCGGCTGCGTCGCTACGTCGATCGGCTCAAGGAGTTGCAGGCTCAGACACTCACGCGTGACGAGTTGCTGATGAAGCTCGGTGCCGCGCGACACGAAGCCGGACGCGCTGCGAACTTGATTCAGCTGACGATCTCGCAGGACCGCGCCGCCACGCCGCAGGCTGCTGCCGCCGCATTGGAGGCGGCTGCCGCTGCACCAGAGGCGGCTGCCGCCACGCCAAACGCAGCTGTTGGGACCAATACCAACACGCCGAAGAAACGCGCGCGTGCGAGCTCGAACGCTCGTGCCCGCAGCGGCAAGGCTCGCGCCACCAAGCCAGGCAAGGAGATCGCACGCCTGGAGTTCAGGCTGGACCGCGCCAAGCTGCGCCGGGTGCGTCGGCGCGAAGGGCGCTACCTGCTGCGCACGAACCTCGATGCGCAGCAGCCCGAGCGCCTGTGGACCTTCTACATCCAACTCACCGAAGTCGAGCAGGCCTTCAAGGAACTCAAGCACGATCTGGCCGTGCGGCCAATCTTCCACCGCAACGAGGATCGCATCGAGGCACACATCTTCGTGGCCTTCCTGGCGTATTGCCTGCAAGTCACGCTCAAGGCTGATCTGCGGCCTCTGGCCGGCGGCCTCACGCCGCGCGAGGTAATCGCCAAGTTCAAGACGATGCAGATGGTGGACGTACGCATCCCGACCACCGACGGGCGCGAATTGCTGCTGTCGCGATACACGCAGCCCGAGGCCGAGCACCGCATGCTGCTGCAACAGCTGCGGCTGAGCCTGCCCGAGCAGCCACCACCGAAGATCGCGGCTGCTCAAGTCCACCAACAGGCCCCGGCCGCAGCCCCCGTGTAGTGAAGACCTTTGGCCTCGGGCCAAAGCAAATCAAGCACTTGGCGGTGGTGTCGGGGGTCAGTTGAGAAAGACGGGTTAG
>JANNQO010000266.1:0-43461 GCA_031400795.1 Rubrivivax sp.
TTGCATTCGTATGCCGAAAGGCCCCTCAGGAGATCCTTGATGACACAACCGAACCGGAACTTCGTCGCGCGCAAGACAGCCGTGGCCTGCGCCGTGGCGCTGCTGCTGGCGGCCGAGCCTGCTCTGGCGCAAAGCGGCGGCGCCGCGCAGGTAGTCACCGTCACCGCCACCAAGCGGGCCGAGAGCATCGCCACGGTGCCCGTGGCCGTGACGGCGATCAGCGGCGAAGACATGCAGGAGCGGGGCATCACCGACATCCTAGCGCTCGACAAGGCGGTACCGGGCCTGAAGATCGCCAACGGCGGCAACGACCCGTCGCCGATCCTGCGTGGCGCCGGCACGGCCGGCACAACTGACATTGCCGTGCCCTACTACGTCGACGGCATCTACCGGCCGCGTTCCGGTCAAGGCCTGGCCAGCTACCTCGACGTCGATCGTGTGGAAGTGCTGCGCGGACCCCAGGGCACGCTGTTCGGCCGCAACACCTTCGGCGGCCTGATCAACATCGTGAGCAAGAAGCCCAGCGCCAAGGCGCTGGACTTCGGCGCTGCACTGACGCTGGGCGACTATTCGCGTAAGAAACTCGAAGGCTTCTTCAACGCGCCGCTGGGCGCCGAGCTGGCGTTGCGGGTGACCGCTTCCACCGAGACGCGCGACCCCTTCGTGCAGAACACTTTCAATCCGGATGCCGGCTTGAAGGATGCCGACAACACCTATGCGCGCGCGCAGCTGCTGTGGAAACCCAGCAGCACCTTCAGCCTGAACCTCACCGCCACCAACTGGCGTGACACCGCCAACGGCAACTCCGACTACCAGTACAAGTGCCTGGGCATCCCGGTCAACGCCACCACGAAGAAGTTCGACGGTGTCACCGGTTTCATAGACCCACGTTGCGGCACACGTGACGGGTGGGACGGTGGGCGTTCCCAGGCCGGCAACATCGCCAACGGCGACGGCAAGGTGGACCCCGATCCGTACAAGGTCGGCTTCGACTTCAAGCCGCAGCGCAACATCAAGGAGGACTCGGTGTCGCTGCGCATGGATTGGGAAGTGGCCCAACACAGCATTGCCGTCACCGCCGCAAAGTTCACCTACCGTGAACTGCGCCTGACTGACTCCGACGTGTCACCGAAGCCGGCGCTGGTGGCTGGCCAGGTGACCAACTCCAAGGCCGACAATTTCGAGATCACGATCAACTCGCTGGCCAGCGGGCCGCTGCGCTACACGCTGGGTGCCTACCTGTACGACGACGCCAAGCCCAATGGCAGCAACAGCGCCTTCCTCTGGGGCTACACCTACACCAGCCCGCAGAAGCCAGCCTGGGCCAGCTGGCTCTACCAGGGCAACGGCGGCACGAAGAGCACTGCGGTGTACGGCCAGGCCAGCTACGCGCTCACCGACAAGCTCAGCGCCACCGTGGGCCTGCGCAGAAGCAAGGACGAGCGACGCTCGTTCACCCTCAATGTCGTGCAGGCCTCGCGCGGCGATACCTTGCCGAGCTACGGCGGCAACGCCACGGTGACCAACGGCAGCGACAGCCACACCGACTGGCGCACGAGCCTGCAGTACCAGGCCACCAAGGACACGATGTTCTACGTCTCTGGCGCCACGGGCTACATCGCCGGGTCGGTCCAGGCGGTGACGCAAAAGCTGCTCGACCCGCAAACCAACCGCAGCTACGAGCTGGGCTTGAAAACGGCCATGCTGGACGGCAAGCTGAAGGTCAACGCCGCGCTGTTCAAGGCCGAGTACACGGGCCTGACCACCACGGTCTTCGTCACCCAGGGTGCCGCCGGCACGATCCTGGCCCAGCAGGTGCCGGGCGGCAGCACCAGTGCCAGCGGCCTCGAAGTCGAAGCGCGTTGGCTGGCATCCGACAAGCTCAGCATCAACCTCGGACTGGCCGCCAACAAGAGCAAGTTCAAGAAGTTCAACGTTGCCAACAACCTGGGCACCGCCGGCTCGGACTTCATCGCTTCCAACGGGCAGGGCTGGTTCATCATGGACGGCAAGAAGACCGCCTACTCGCCTGACCTGACCTTCAGCCTGGGCGCCAGCTACTACATCGACCTGGGCAAGTCCGGCTCGCTCACGCCATCGGCCTGGGTGTCCTACAGCAGCAGCTACCGCGCAACCAACGCACCGTACTTCTGGTCGGTGCAACCGTCCTACACCACGCTCGATCTGGCACTCAACTGGACGTCGGCAGACGGCAAGTGGAGCGCGCGCGGCTTCGTCAACAACGCCACCAACGAAGCGATCCTCACCAGCGCGGCGGTGTTCAGCCGCGGCCGGGCTTTCGCCGACTACAACACCCCGCGCAACATGGGTGTGCGCGTCGGCTACAACTTCTGATGCCGTTATGGCGGCCCATCGCGCCAGCGCGACGGGCTGCCGTGCCATGGACAATCGGCAACCATGGCGCGACCCGTTGAAGACATCCTGCTCGAGGCCTACCGACAACAGTCGATGGGCCGGCTGGCCGAGGCCGAGCTGGGTTACCGCCGCGTGCTGGCTGCAGACGCATGCAACGTCCATGCGCTGAACCTGCTGGGCATCGTCTGCCTGAACAGCGCGCGCGCTGATGAAGCCGCCGCGCTGATCACGCGCGCGCTGGCCGTCGACGCCAGCGACCCCGAGCCGCATGCCAACCTCGGTCTGGCGCTGAAGGAACTGGGCCGGCTGGCTGAAGCCGAAGCCGCACTCCAGCGCGCGCTGAAGCTGCAGCCGCACAACCCGGTGGCGCTGAACAACCTGGGCAACGTGCAGGCCGAGCAGCAGCGGCTGGACGACGCCATCGCCAGTTTTCGCGCTGCCTTGCGCATCGACGGCAACTACGCGCCTGCGCTCGTGAACCTCTCGGCCGCGTTGCTGACCAAAGGGCAGACCGAAGGGGCGCGGGCCGCCGCGCAACGTGCCGTGGAGCTGGACGGCACGGCGCCGCAGCCGCATAACGCGCTGGGCGACGTGCAGCTCAGGCTCACCCGGCACGAAGCCGCAGCGGCGAGCTTCTCGTGCGCGCTCGCGCTGCACGCGCAGGACGTGGACGCGCGCATCGGCCTGTCGGCCGCGCTGAAGGAACTCGGCGACGTGCCGCGCGCCGAGGCGCTGCTGCGCGAGGCGGTGAGCCTGCAGCCGCAGCACGCATCTGCGCTGAACAGCCTGGGCGTGCTGCTCGAACAGAAGGGCGACATCGCTGGTGCTGCCGCTGCCTTTCGCGCCGCGATCGCCGCCAACCCGCGTTTCGCCAACGCGCACTACCAGCTGGCGCAGCTCAAGGGCGAGCGATTGTCTGAGGCCGAAGTGGCGGCCATCACTGCGCTGTACGGGGAAGCCGATTTGCCCGACGCGCTGCGCGCGCCGGCGGCCTTTGCGCTGGCCTGTGTGGCGGAGAAGGCCGGCGATCATGAGCGTTCGTTGCAGCATCTGATGGTGGGTCAGGCCATCAAGGCGCGCGAGAACCCCTACGACGACGCCAAGGTCGTGGCCTACCACGCGCGGCTCGAAGCCGCGTTCCCCACAGCGCTGCCGCCACCCGCCCACGCGCCCCAGCCCGAGCTGGCGCAGCCGCAACCCGTGTTTGTGCTCGGCATGCCACGCTCGGGCACGTCGCTGGCCGAGCAGATCCTGGCCAGTCACCCCGAGGTTCGTGGTGCCGGCGAGCTCGGTCTGATGGAAGACACCATCAGTGAAGCCGCGCGGCTGACGGCCACCGAGTTTCCCGAATGCGCGGCGCGCCTGAGCCCGGCGCAGCGGCAGCAGCTCGGCGAGTTCTACCGGCAGGGCCTGATCAAACGCACCAGCGCCGCGCGCTGGGTGGTGGACAAGACGCCGATGAACTTCCAGTACATCGGCTTCATCGCCGCGATCCTGCCCGGTGCGCGCTTCATCCATTGCCAGCGCGAGCCGATGGACAACTGCCTGTCGATCTTCAAGCTTCCCTTCGAGAGCGCGCATGCCTATGCGCACGACCTGGACTCACTCGGCCGCTACTACCGCCGATACGAGGAACTCATGCAGCACTGGGAGCAGGTGGTGCCCGGTCGCCTCATCACGGTGCGCTACGAAACCCTGGTGGACGACCTGCGCGGCCAGATACAGCTCATGGTGGCGCTGCTGGGCCTGCCGATGCACGAGGCCATGCTCAGCTTCCACCAGACCGAACGCCTGGTGAAGACACCGAGCGCCAGCCAGGTGCGCCAGCCGATCTACCGCGACTCGGTGGCAGCATGGAAGCGTTATGGCGACGGCCTGCGGCCGCTGGCCGAGGCCCTGCGGCTCAACCCCTGAGGCGCGCCATCACGTCCACGTCCATCTGCAGCATGAGATGCGGCAGGTCGATGAGCACCCAGTTCTCGGTCAGCCAAGGCCCGTCGCAGCGCCACCAATCGGCCACGCGCATGCCGATGCGGCGGTGGGTGGCTGGCACCCCGAGGTACTCGCCGGCATGCGTGGCACCCACGCTCGGCCAGCCGGTGCTGGCCACGTAGGGGCCCTCGGCGAAGCGCGCACGATGCCCCATGCCCTTGCGGTCGGGAAAGGCGTGCAGGAAGGGCTTCTGGTGATGGCGCTGAAAGCCGCCCACGCCGCGCGTGGTGCCGATGCCGCAGGGGCCGTACCACATCATGTTCTCGTGCCAGAAGCGCTCCATGCCCATCGACTCGAGGTTCACGCCGTCGAAGTCGAACAGGCCGCGGAACATGGCCAGCGTGCGCTGCATGCTGTTCACGCCTTCAGCCGGGTCGATGGGGCCGAGCAAGAGGCCGTCGTGCGGCGCCGGGCCGGGCACGAGCCAGTCCAGGCCGCGGCTGGGCGGCAGCAGCGGCCGGCCGGCCTGGCGCGCCAGGTCGACGATGTCCAGCAGCACGCGCGCCTCGGTGATGTGTCCGTGGCGCCCGTCGGCCGAGGGCGTCCAGCGATAGAACTCGCCGAAGCGCAGTACCGCAGGCTCGCCCGTGGCCGGGATGCCCAGCCACGGTTGCTTGAAGGTGCCGATGTAGTGGCCCATCGCCGTGGCCCACAGGCCTTCGCCGCGCACCTGCGGTGGTGAGTAGCCCACTTCGCCCTCGGGCGGGCTCGTCCACGGGCCGGCGAAGAACAGGTCTGTGCGGCGCTCCAGTCCCGAAAAAGCCGATTGCAGCGGGCCGTAGAACCCGTCGATCACCGCCTGCGTGCCGGCCAGCTCGTTGATCGGGTGGAAGAGGTGCCAGGTGGCGCCGGGCATGACCTGCTCGCGCAGCGCGGCCGCCATGTCCGGCCCCGGCAGGCGCTGCACGAGGCGCCAGACATCGGCCTTGCAGGCCGCCAACTGCGCGGCAAAGGCCGCGCCCGTTCCGGGATTCGACATCGGCTAACTCCAATAACGACTTGAGGCCAGCGCCGCGCCCTCCGCCATGGCGGCGAACTTGGCGTAGACGATGTCGGCATCCACCGCGCCATAGCCGGCAAAGGTGCCGAAACCGCAATCGGTGCCCGCGATCACGCGGTCGCAGCCGACGATCTCGGCAAAGCGCTCGATGCGCTGTGCCACCAGCCGCGGGTGCTCGACGAAGTTGGTGGTGGAGTCCAGCACCCCCGGGATCAGCAGCTTGTCATCAGGGATGAGGTGCTTCATCTCCTGCACCGTCTCCCACTCGTGGGCATGGCGCGGGTTGGAGGTCTCGAACAACAGGCTCTGCGGCTTGGCCTTCAGGACGACAGGCAGGATGGTGGCCAGCGGCACATCCTTGTGGTGCGGGCCTTCGTAGTTGCCCCAGCAGACATGCATGCGCACCCGGTCGGCAGGTATCGCGACCAGCGCCAGGTTCAGCGCCTCGACATGGCGCTCGATGCGCGCCAGGTAGGCTTCTTCCTCCAAGTCCTTGTACATCATGTGCCGGCCCAGGCCGAGATCGGGCGAGTCCAGTTGCAGGATCAGCCCGGCGTCGACGATGGCGTGGTACTCGTGGCGCAGGGCATGGGCCAGGGCTTCGAGGTAGTCGTCGTCGTTGGCGTAGTGCTGGTTGGGCTGAAACAGCGACACCACGCCGGGCGAGGCCGCGTTCATGAAGACCTGAGTCGCGCCATGCTTGTGCGCAGCGGCCTTGACATGCGCAATGTCCTTGCACAGCGGCTCGCTGTCCTTCACCGCAATGGGCCCGGTGCAGCAGGGGCGACGGTAGGTGGGCGTGCCACCACCCGATGAAAGGCGTTTCATGAAGCCGGGGTAGTCCAGCAGGTCGGCCGGTGTGCGGCGTGGGCTGTCGCCGTCAAAGCCGGTGTAGCGGTCCTTGATGTAGGTGGCGTAGCTGATCTTGCTCATCTCGCCGTCCGAGACGATGTCGATGCCGGCCTGCACCTGGCGGCGCACGACGTCGTCGACGGCTGACGCCATGATGGCGTCGAACGTGGCTTCGTCGACGGGCTCGCCCCTTTCGCGGGCAAAGATCTGGTCAACGACATCTTGCGAGCGCGGCAATGAGCCCACGTGGGTTGTCAGAAAGCGCATGGTGCCGGGAGTTGTCATGGCGGGCCTTTGGTGCGACTGACGGTTCAACGGAAGAGCGTCAAGGATCGGGTACCGACGAGATCGATGCCTGGTGCAGAACCAGGGGGCGACCACCCGGGTTCGACGCGAAACGAATGGGTGTTGCCGGGATAGCAAGTCGCGTCGGCGCTGCCGCCCGCCGCGTTGACGGCCAGCGCCAAACGTTCGTTCCAGGCGGGCGGCGAGTAGTGATCCATGTCTGAGAAGTGCAACTGCAGCGGCACGCGGATGAACTGCGGGTGTTTGATGGCGTCGATGGCGGCCATCGCTGCGTCCAGCGGCCGCGTCTGCGGGTGCGCATCGGCCTGGTCGGCCACCAGGCGGCGCACGGTGTCGTACATCTGCCGCTGCCGCCGCTGCTGGCCTTGTTCGATAGTGCCGGTGTACATCGATGGCTTCCACCAACTCGGCATGACGTGCAGGAAGCGCGGGTCCTTCAGCGCGTCGGCGCTGGCTTCCATCGCGCCGTAGAACAGGCCCTGCTCGATGCGGCCCTCAAAGCAGCTGGCCCAGAGCGAGGCCGCCGCAAACTTGAATGGCAACGAGGGGCTGCTGGCAACGGCAAGAGCCGTGAGCG
The DNA here is from genome assembly GCA_031400795.1 of Rubrivivax sp. GTDB lineage: Bacteria > Pseudomonadota > Gammaproteobacteria > Burkholderiales > Burkholderiaceae_C > Rubrivivax. The sequence goes on from JANNQO010000266.1 coordinate 7,104, forward strand.
CGACGTCGCCCCCTTGCGAGTGACCCGTGAGGTAGATGCGCTTGGGGTCCACCTGCAGGCCCGGCACCGTCTGGTCGATCGTGGTCAGCGCTTGCAAGGCGTGCAGCACGTCCACCGCGTAGAAGATGGGCGACAGGACGCTGCCGTTGTCGTAGGCCTTGATCCACTCGATGCCTTCGGCCTGTACGCCCTTGACAGTGCCGTGGCCACGAAATCCCGGCACCACGACCGCGTAGCCCGCCTGGACGAAGCGGTTGAGCACGGTCGCCATCGAGTCCGCGCTGCCGAGGCCGAAGCGGTAACCCGGTGCCCCTTGTTCGCCCACCCAGCCATGGGCATAGATGACCACCGGCCACCCGTGTGGCGGTCGCTTCTGCTCGGGCGGCGGCGCAACGATGCGCGCGTACACCCGCAAGCCGTCGGAACGGTAAGACGCCCAGGTGTTTGCACCTACACGCTCTTCAAATTGGAACCGTGCGCCGTAGTCGCGCTGGCGCAATGACGAGAGGGACAGTGCCCTGAGCGAGGAGATGGCGGGCGGTGCGGGCGGTGCGGAAGCGCCGGTGGATGCGGATGCAGCGCGCAACACAACCGGGGCTGAACCGATGCCGAAAAACAGGCCACCGGCGGCGACGCCCAGGGCTCGGGTCAGGCAGCGCCGAAGGTGGTCTGCCGGGGCATGGGCTTGCGCCTTCGAGTCCTCGTACACGGTCAGCACTCCACGATATTGGTGGCCAACACGCCACGCGCCGCTTCTTTGTACTTGGTCATCATGTCGGCGCCGGTTTCGCGCATGGTCTTGATGATCTGACCCAGACTGTCGAAGTGGGTACCGTCGCCGCGCAGTGCCATGTGCGCGGCGTTGATGGCCTTGACGCTGGCGGTGGCGTTGCGCTCGATGCACGGGATCTGCACCAGGCCGCCCATCGCGGCGCTGCTGCTGCTGGGCCCGATGCCGATCTTGAAGAGGTAGCAGACGCTGACCAGCATAGGCTTCAGTAGCTGATCGCCGGGTTGCCGCCACTGGCAGCCTGGCGAAGTGCCTGCGTGAACAGCCCGGTAGTCACGTTCGCGAAGTAGCGGGCTCCCATCGGGGCGTAGCGCTCTTCATCGGCCACGGTCAGGGCGAGAATGCCCGGGCACTTGCCCTGGCCGGCCACGTCGCGCAACACCTGTTCTATCACCAGTTGCACTGGTGCTTCGAGCCACCGGTTCTCGTGCCCCATGGTGTGGGCCAGATCGTTGGGGCCGACAAAGACGGCGTCGACGCCGGGCACGGCCGCGATCGCCGCCGCATTGGCCACGCCCAGCGGCGTCTCGATCATCACCACCAGGGCCAGCGAGTCGTTGCTGCGTTGGGTGTGCGCCGTGCCACCAAACGCGCCGTAGCCCGCTGCCCGCGGGCTGAAGGCGCTGCCACGGACGCCACCACTTCCGCCGGGCTGCGGGTAGCGCAGGCGTTGCGCCAGCCGCAGCGCCTGCTCGGGCGTTTCGACCATAGGCACCTGTACCCCGCTGGCACCCATGTCCAGTACACGCGCGATATCGTGTTCAAAGCAGCGCACGATGGGCACGATGCCGCTGGCGCGTGCGGCGCGCAGCATGTGCTCGGTGGTCTGCAGGTCGGCACTGCCATGCTCGTTGTCGATGACGACGAAGTCGAAGCCCGCGTAGCCGCACATCTACACCACCGCGGGCGAAGGGATGCTGTTGAAGATGCCCCGAAGGCGACGTCCGCTGCGCAGCATCTCGGCCAGGCGCAGGTCGATGGGGTGATGAGTCGGGCTCATGCTGCGGTGGTCCGTGCGGCGCGGCAACTACTGCTGCGCACGATCGACAAAGGCCTTGGGGGCAACGAATCCATTGGCATCGTGCGCCTGGCCGGCGTCAGCAGCGGCTGTCAGCACCGGCTCGTCCCACCTGATGCGCTTGCGGTGATCACCTGCTGTCATGACCAGAGCCAGAACGTCGCCGTCGCCAGAATTGCGCAGCGTGCGCCAGCACCCTGCCGGCACAGAAAAGGAATCCCAGCTGCTTGGCGTGCCCACGAGCGTGTGCCCGATGTCGCCCCCGTTGGTGTCGACCGTCAACTCCAGGCGGCCGCGCTTGGCGATCAAGACCTGCTTCTCGTCCAGGCGGTGTCGTGAGACGCTGCCACCTTCTGGAATTCGCAACCACTCGATGGACACCCCGTGGGCATTGGCCACGGGCGCCTGCAGGTTGCGGTCTTCGGTCATGCCCAGGCCGACGACCGAAGCCATCTGCCCGCCGCAGCCCGGCAGCACCGAGTCGATCAAGCCGTGCGTGGACCAACGCAGATCGGCAAACCGCACGATGCGCCCCAGCATCTCCTGCGCCGGCCATACGCGCAATTGCGAAATCTCTTGCGGCGACATCGGCTGGAACATCCTCGTGCCGGGGGGGATCTCCTCGCCCCGCGTGGTGTCGATCATCCGATAGTCCTCGGTCAGATGCACCCCGTTGCTTGCCGCCGCAGCCACAGTGGTCGGACCCCACAGCACGCCACCCGTGCGGTCGCCTCCTAAAGCGGTGAACAGGAAGCCATCGTCGACACCCACGTTGGTGAAGCCGCGATAGACCCAGGTAGGCACCGACACGATGTCGCCCTCGCCGATCTCCGCCGACATCGGATCAGGGTTGAAGCCCCACTGGATGCGCCAGGTGCCTCTTGTGCAAACGAACACTTCGCAGGTGAAGTGCATGTGCGCGGGGTTGGTCTTGCCGTGGGGCATCGAAACCCCGCCCACCTGAAACCCATGCGGTTCGCGCAAGTTCACCGACTGGTTCGGGTCTTGCGCTACGCCAGGGCCGATCAGTGCGTAGTTGAACTTGGGCTTGCACTCGGGCAGGCAGTAGTCGATGAAGGCTTCGGTCGTCGAGCGCAGGCTCGAAAACGGGATGAAGCGTGCGGCAAGGTCGGTGGGCGAGATCAAGCAGAGCTCCCTGAGGGTGGGGTTGTCTGGGTGCGGGTCAACCAGCGCGACAACACGCTGGTCAACGCAGCCGGTCTTTCCAAGGGAATGAGATGGCCGCAACGCGGCAGTTCTACCCATTGCGCTTGTGGCTGCGCTTGGGCCATGCGCTGCTGAAGTCGGCGTGGACACAGGCGATCGTTCGCGCCGCTGACGATCAGCAGAGGTTCATTAAAGGTCGCAAGCAGTCCGAGCCCGCTGGGCCGATAGGCTGCCCATTCAAACTCGGCCCGTGCGGCGCGCGCGTTTGTGGCCCGCGCCATGTCGCGCACCAGCCGGGCATATCGGCCTCGCAGCGAGCGGTAGTGAAAGTAGTCCGGCTTGACCTGCCGCGCCACGCCATCTGGGCCCGCGCTGCGCCACAGACGCCACAACGCTGCGCTGCGCCGCTGCCCACGACGACTGCCGGCTTCGGCATTGCTGGCAATCAATGCCAGGCCCAGCACCCGGTGCGGCGCGCGCCGCAACATCTCCAGGGCCCACAGGCCTCCCAACGAAAAGCCCGCCAAGGAAAAGCGTTCGGGCAACGTCTGGAGGGCCTGTTCTGGCCAGGCCTCCAGGCCCTTCAGGCGGTGGTAGTCCAGCACGATCACTCGCCACTCCTGACGCAAGGCCTGCACCTGTCGCTTGAACAGGCGAGCGTCGCACAAGGTGCCAGGTATCAACACTAGACAGTGGCGCTCGGCTGCCAGAACAGCCCACTCATCCGCCGACGGGCGCATACCAGGGCACATCGCGGTGGCCATAGCGGCGCACACGCAGATTGGCCTGCTCGCCATGGCCGGCAAAGTTTTCCATGTGACACAACCGGGAGCAGTATTCGCCCACCAGGGCGCTGGCCTCGTCGGTCAGCACGCGTTGGTAGGTGCAGGTCTTGAGGAACTTGCCCACCCAGAGTCCGCCGGTGTAGCGCGCATTCTTGTTGGTGGGCAAGGTGTGGTTGGTGCCGATGACCTTGTCGCCAAAGCTTACGTTGGTGCGCGGGCCGAGGAACAGCGCGCCGTAATTGGTCATGCGGCGCAAGAATATGTCCGGATCGGACGTCATCACCTGCACATGCTCGGACGCAATGTCATCGGCCTTGGCGATCATCTCGTCGACGGTGTCGCAAACGATCACTTCACCGAAGTCGGCCCAGCTTTGGCTGGCGATGCCTGCGGTGGGCAGCACCTTGAGCTGCCGCTCGACTTCGGCCATGGTGTCGCGAGCGAGCTTTTCACTGGTGGTCAGCAACACAGCCGGCGATGTCGGTCCGTGCTCGGCCTGACCCAGCAGGTCGACGGCGCACATCTCGCCGTCGACGCTCTCATCGGCAATCACCAGTGTTTCGGTGGGGCCCGCAAACAGGTCGATGCCCACGCGGCCATAGAGCTGCCGCTTGGCTTCAGCTACAAACATGTTGCCGGGTCCGACGATCATGTCCACGGCCACCACCGAGGCCGTGCCGATCGCCATGGCGGCCACCGCCTGCACCCCACCCAGAACCAGAATCTGGTCAGCCCCGGCAAAGTGCATGGCTGCCACGATGGCCGGATGTGGCTCGCCTTGATAGGGCGGTGCTGTCGAGACCACGCGCGGTACGCCGGCGACCTTGGCCGTGAGCACGCTCATGTGGGCCGAAGCGATGAGCGGGTACTTGCCGCCCGGGATGTAGCAACCCACGGCGTTGACCGGGATGTGCTTGTGTCCCAGCACCACGCCCGGCATCGTCTCGACCTCCACGTCCCTCATGCTCTCGCGCTGGATCTGCGCGAAGTTGCGAATCTGCTTCTGCGCAAAGTGGATGTCTTCCACCTCCCGCGGCGTGAGCTTCTTCACGGCGGCCTCGATGTCGGCCTGCGAGAGCGTGAAGCTGGCGGGGTCCCACTGGTCGAACTTGCGCGAGAACTCACGCACGGCGGCGTCGCCGCGCGCGCCGATCTCAGCCAGGATGGATTCGACCGTGCTGCGGACTTTGGCGTCGGCCGCAGCCACCGCCGCGGCGTCTTTGCCGCGCTTCAAGTACCTAATCACATGGACTCCAGAATTTTGCGGTGACGATGCAATCGCAAGGCAAGATGCATACGTATGCAATCTTAGCGGACGTCGCATGCAGCAGGCTACGTGATTTCCCGGGGCGCACTGGGGTCCCTCATCGCCACTCGACAGTTCGACCGGCGAGACTCGGGTGCGAAACGCGGTCGCCTGCAAGCCGGTTTCGATCACACGGCGACTGCACGCGCAGCCCACAGCCTTTCGCTACGTTCGAGAATGAAGTGGGGCGAGTGTCGACACCGCGGCGAAGTCGAAAAGCCTCGGATCGCTTGCCGCTGTCTGACCGCCAGCGCCGGTATGTCGCGGTGAGGTCTTCGCGTTCAGCGGCGGGCGCGGTGAATGCAGCCTCAGTGTCGTGATCTGGCGACGTGAGCAGACTCCTCCAAACCAGCCTGTCGCGGATGGCAGGAAATGGCCGCGGGCTGCCCACTACCGCGCCCAGCCGAGCAGCCGCTGTACTTCGCATTGCGGGCATTCAGAACTCGGTGGCCATGCGCTCCCTTTGGGTCAATTCCGCACGTTGGCAAGCCACCCTCTCATTGTCAGGCTGCTTCCAAACCCACCGCAATGCGCCGCCGGCCAAAGCCACGCTTGAACCCACCGAAGCGGCCTGCGACGGCGGCGCCGCAATGCGGACAAGCACCGCTCGCGTCGAGCTCGCAACGCAGCACCTCGTGCCAGTCACGCTGGATCAGCGCTGCGTGGCAGCCCGGGCAGAAGGTCGTGCCGCCGTCGACATCGTGCACGTTGCCCGTGTAGACGTGATGCAGCCGTTGCCGAGCGCCATCGCGCGGGCGCGCATCAGCGTCGCCGGTGGCGTCGGCGGCCGGTCCAGCATTCTGTAGTCGGGGTGGAATGCGGTGAAGTGCAGCGGCACGTCGAGACCGAGGTTGTCGGCGATCCAGCGCGTCATCACGCCGATCTCGGCGCCGCTGTCGTTCAGCCCCATCAACCGGTCCATCTCGCGGCTCTTCGAGATATCCCAGTTCTGGCAGAACTTGCACGCCAGGTTGCAGCCCGCGGTGTGAACGACAGCACGCTCGACCCGGGGTGATCGAGGCCCATGGCTTCATCCAAATCCGAAGAACCCGCCAGCACCCGCGCCACCAAGGCAGCGGTAGCGGTGCGGCCTCTCAACAAGTGGGTCAATCTGGCGCTGGCTGACTTCATCGAGAAGCAGGCCACAACGCTCGAAGTCGAGCTCGAGCAGGCCCTGAAGAACATTCGTGCCTACCTCAAGACCGACCCCGGGTACAAGCGCGCCATCAAGGCGCTCATCGACGCCGAGGTGGCGTTCGCGACGGAAGATCCGATGGAAGGCACGCGCAAACCACAGCCCGCCGGGCCAGCCGTAGCGATGGTGCGAAAAGCGTTGCATGGCTGATTGGGACGCTGACGGCCCCCGGCTCCAAGCCAATCTGGAGCGGGTGCTCGAAGACGTTGCCCAGTGGGCGAACCAACGCCTGAAGATCACCACGGCGACCATCAAGCGCTGGCACCGGCAAACGATGGCCGGCCTGGATATGCCGCATCCGAAGTTGGTTGCGCGCTTCAGGGGCGAGCCAGGCCTGGAAGGCCAACCCATCTACATCGGATCGCGCCGGGGCGCCAAGGCAGAACGGGTGGCCGGCGCAGCGCGCATCGCCATCTGCACCTCGATATCCGCCCGGAGATCGCGGCAATGCCTGCAACGCCCTGACGCCAGTCGCTGCGGTGTGCCGCGGTGCAATGGTCAGCGCCTCAGCGCTTCTCGCCGAGCGTGCGGAGGATCGCCTCTTGCCACCAGCTCGCGTCGACTCGATCGGGCCAGTCATTGTGGCCAGCAGCTTTGATCAGCATCAAGTGCTTCGGGCCCTGCAGCGATTCGTACAGCGCGATGCCGAAACGCGTCGGAACGATGCTGTCGTGCTCGGCGACGGCGACGACGACCGGAGCGCCGAACGATGCGAGCCGAGCCGCCGTGTCGTAGCGGTCGCGCAGCATCCACTTCACCGGCAGCCAGGGGTAGTGATGCGAGGCGACGCGCTCGAGTCGATCCCACGGCGTGATGAGCAGCAGACCGGCGACGAGGTCTGGCCGGCGCGCGGCAGCCGCTGCACTGACCGCGGCGCCGAGCGACTCGCCCATCAGCAGCAGCGGCGCACCGAACTGGCGGTGGGCGAGTGCGACGGTCTGCTCGGCGTCGCCCGCCAGGCTCTCTTCGCCGAGCATGCCGTCGCGCGGGCCGTAGCCCGGGTACTCGGCAAGGATCACCCGCAAGCCGAGCTGCGTCAGCGCGGCGGCATAGAAAACACGGTGGCCCGCATGCCCTGCATTGCCGTGAAAGACGATGGCCGTGCCGCGCACGGTGCCCGCCGGCTCGGCGACGAGACCGCGAAAGTCGTGCGGCGACGGCCACGCGCGAATCCCGCTGGAGACCATGTGCTCCACGCTTGACTTGGTGGGCATGTAGAGCAGCCGGTCCTGGAACAAAAAGATCGCTGCCAGCCCGAGCAGGCAGGCGATCACGAACCACAGCAGGGTTGCCATGAAGCGGGTCGGTCTCGAGTCGGGGCGCGGCAAGGAGTTTCGCGGCAATGTCGAAGCGGCGAGTCTTTCGATCTGTAATGCAGACCGTCAAGCGATTTTGCGTTCGCAGCGCCTGGAGCGCGAGCCTGGCAGATCGCGTCTCGAGGAAATGTGCTGCGCTGGCCGCACGCACCACTTTTCTCTACATCCAGTGCCTGGGCGAAGAGGCGATCGCCACCGCTTACGCGCTCGTCCTGCAGCCCGGCGACATGTGCTTTCCGACCTGCCGCGCCGGCCGAGTCGTCGGCATCGTCACCGAGCGCGACTACGCGCGCAAGGCGTTCCAGTCGCTCCACCACTTCACGGTCAGCGGCCCGGTCGAGGACGCTCGCCTGACGACGCTGGCGCCCTGCGGCGAAGCCTGAGCTTCAGCCCGCCCCGGCGTCCTCGAGCAGCGAGAAGCGCACCGGCAGGATCTCCAGCGTCGACAGCATGCCTCTCGCGTCCTTGTCGACCCGCAGCAGTTGCTGCGCATCGGGCAGACCGGCGGGGATCACCAGCCTGCCGCCCGGCGCCAACTGGTCGAGCAGCGCCACCGGAATCAGCTCAGGGGCGGCGGTGACGATGATCTTGTCGAACGGCGCGTGCTCGGGCCACCCGGCGCAACCGTTGCCGACCCTGATCTCGATGTTGGCGTAAGCCTGCAGCGCCAGCCGGCGCCGCGCCTGAACGGCAAGCTCTTCGATCAGTTCGACGCTGTAAACATGCTGCGCCAGTTGCGCCAGGATTGCCGTCTGGTAGCCCAGCCCGGTGCCGACCTCGAGCACGATTTCGGTCGCGCGCAGATCGAGCAGGTCGGTCATGACTGCGACGATGAAAGGCTGCGAGATCGTCTTGCCGAAGCCGATCGGCAACGGGCGGTCGGCATAGGCCACGGGCTGCAGCTCGAACGGCACGAACTCATGGCGCGGCACCTTGGCTAGAGCCTCCATGACGCGGCGGTCCAGCGCCGCTTTGCCCAAAGGCACGCATTCGTAGATCGTCAGGGCGGCGATCTGGGCGAGCATGCCTTGGCGCAGGTGCGAAAAATCCGCTGCAGTCATGAGGACGAGTTCTCAATCCGCCGGCACGCCGCGCGACTTCTGCACGTCCACGGCGCGCGTCGGCGACGCAGTGTTGCCCCAGGACTGGCGGATGTAGGTCACCACGGCGGCCACTTGCTCGTCGCTCAGCTCCTGGTAGAACGGTGGCATGCCGTAAGGTCGCGGGTTGCCTTCGGTGCTGGGCGGGAAGCCGCCGTTGAGCACGAGGCGGATGGCGTTGATCGGGTTGCGCAGCCGCACCGCCTGGTTGTTGGCCAGCGGCGGATAGACGCGCGAAACGCCCTCGCCGTTGTCCATGTGGCACGAGGCGCAGCGGTCCTGGTAGATCTTGGCGCCGCTTTGCATCAGCGCAGCCACTTCGGCTTTGGACTGGGCATGCGGCGCTATCCACGGCTCGTCGGGTTTGATCTCGCTCTGGGCCTTGAGATAGGTTGCCATCGCCGTCAGGTCGACCTGCGTCATCTCCTGCAGCGAGTACAGCACCACCGCTGCCATCGGGCCCACCACCGCTCCGCGCGGCGAGATGCCGGTGCGCAGCAGCTCCACGATGTCCTTCATGTCCCAGTCGCCCAGCCCTGCCTCGCGGCTGGAGGACAGCGAGGGCGCATACCAGTTTTGCAGCGGGATCAGGCCGCCCGAGTAGTCGTCTTCCTTGCTCACCGCGCCGAGAATGTTGCGCGTGGCGTGGCAGGCATTGCAATGGCCCAGGCCCTCCACCAGGTAGGCGCCGCGGTTCCATTCGGCCGACTTGCTCGGGTCGTTCTGGTAGACGCCGGGCTTGAAGTACAGCGTGCGCCAGCCGGCGAGCAGCTCGCGCTGGTTGTACGGGAACCTCATGTCGTGCGGCTTGCTCGGCTGGGCCGCCGCCGCGACGGTCATCAGGTAGGCGTAGATCGCATCGCTGTCTTCGCGCGTGACCTTGGTGTAGTTGGTGTACGGAAACGCCGGGTACAGAAACGAGCCGTCCTTCGACTTGCCCTCGTGCATCGCGCGCCAGAAGTCGTCAGCCGTCCAGGTGCCGATGCCATGCTGCTTGTCGGGCGTGATGTTGGGCGTGTACAGGGTGCCGAAGGGCGTGGGCATCTCCAGGCCGCCGGCGTACGCGGGGCTGCCGCGCACGGTGTGGCAGGCGTAGCAGTCGCCCACGGCGGTGAGGTACTGGCCGCGGATCACCTGCTCGGGCCGCGCGTCGGCCTTGGGCTGGGGCGCGGCACTTTCGCGCTTGGAGCACGACGCGAGGCCGATCATGGCGGCGACGGCCATCGATAGCAGGGCGAACCACTTCATCGCGGCACCTCCTGTTGGCGGGTCATGGCTTCTTGCTGATGCCACCGCATTCGAGCGGCAGCTTCAGCGAGCCGGCGGCGGCCGGCCGCGGGTCGGCCGGCACCGGCTGCGCCACCAGCCAGGCCGTGATGGCGGCGATGTCGTCGGGCGTGAGGCGCTGCGCCACGTCGCGCATGCAGTCGGGCTTCATCGCGTGCCGCGCGTTGTTCTTCCACGCGCCCATCTGCGCCGTCACGTACGGCGGGTACAAACCGAGCAGACCGGGAATGGCCGGCTCCAGTCCGGTGAGCGTCTTGCCGTGGCAGGCGGTGCAGCCCGGAATGCCGCGCGCCGCGTCGCCTTGGTTGACCAGCGCGCCGCCTCGCGCCAACTCGCTGGCCGAAGCGCGCGTGGACGGCGCCGGGAAGGGCGGCTGCAGCGCGGCGTAGTGGCTCGCGATCTCGAGCAGGTAGTTGTCGGAGAGGAAGGCCACCAAGTAGTTCATGATCGCCAATTCGCGCCGCTTGTCGCGAAAGTTGATCAGCTGGTTGTAGAGATAGCCGGCCGGCTTGCCCGCCAGGCGCGGGTAGTACTCGTTCTTGTTGCTGAGGCCTTCGCCCTTCTCGCCGTGACAGGCGGCGCAGGCCTTCAGGCGCTGCTCGATCGTGTTGGGTACTTTGGACGGGGCAGCTTGCGCCTGCGCCAGGCCCGGCGCGGCGAGCGCAAGCAGCAGCGGCATCAGCATCGGCATCAACGAGCACCGTCTGGACATGAATGCTCCCTGCTGGTCGGGCTTCATTGGGGGATTGTGCTCGGCATCAACGATGAACCGGTGCCTTCAAACAGGTGCAAGGCCAGTTGGGTGCCCAGCGCGCTGGCGATGAAGACCATCTTGCGGTTCGCGCTCAAGGGGTGCAGCCAGTCGAAGGCGCCGCCGTCGATCAAGGGGATGCGCCCGCTCGCGCTGTCGTGCGCATCGATCATGAAGCGCAAGCCGGCGTAGTACGTGGACGACAGGACGCTGCGCTCGACCTGCACGCTCGCATCGAACTCATGCAGCCGCTGCTCGATCCGATCCGCCAAGCGCTCGCGATCGGCGCTGGCCATCAAGCGCACCGTTCGGCCGCCGAGAGCGAAGCCACGCGACTTCATTGCATCCCAGGCGCGCAGGTAGAAGGCCAGATGTACGACGAGTTCATCGACGGTGAAGCCATGGTCCTCACGTTCCAGACCCGCCGAGCTCAGGCAGAAGATGCCGAAGTGCGCCGCCAAACCGGGTCGGCCCGGCACCGGCTGGGCGCGCACGCAGCGCTGCGCAGTGGCCAGCCGCACGATGCGGCTGGCGTCGTCGCGCAGACGGCGCGCGCATTCGAGTGCGAGCACGTTGCTCGGATCCGATACCACCTCGGTGCTGCGCAGGCTCGACACGATGCGCTGCTGGCTGGTGCCGGTCACCGACGTGCAAGCCGCCAGCGGTGCCAGCGGTGACAACTCGATCGCCTCGAACTCCGCCGCCAGCTCGAGCAGCTGGAGCTGCAAGGTCATCGAAGCGCGTTGATCGATCGGGCTCGGCTTCACGAAGCGGTCGCGCTGCCACTGCTGCATCACGTCGGCGGGGCGTCGCGCTGTGGCCCGTGCTTCGAACACCGTCATCAAGAGCGACGAAAGTGCCGAGCCCGGCAGGCCGTGCGCCAGCGCTTCGACCGCTGCGGGCTCGAGCCCATTCACTCGCCAGTCCTGCGCCGACGAGCCCGGCGACCGACTGCGCGCAGCTGCCGCGGGCGGGCCTTTCAGCTCGACGACGTTGCCTTGCGGATCGCTCAAGTAGATCGACGGCCCCTCGCCTTCAGCGCCATAGCGTGGCTCCACCGGGCCGGCTTGGATGCCGTGCGCGGCCAGGTCGCGGCGGATCGCAACGTCGTCGAACGGCTCCACGCGCAGGCAGAAGTGATCGAGGTTGTGCGCCTCGACGCCTGGTGCGGCACCGCCTGCTCGTCCGAGTTCGCCGCTCACCGGCACCAGGTCGATCAACGAGTTTCCGGCGCGCAGTTGCACCAGGCCGATCTCATCCTGGCGCCGCTCCACGGTGCAGCCCAGCGCGCCGCAGTAGAACGCCAGCATCGCATCGAGGTCGATGACCCGCAGCACCAGGTGATCGATTGCGCGAATCCGGAACATCGTCGGAGTATCTTCAAAGTGCCGAGCGCGGTGTGACCTTGACCGTGCGCGCTGAAGCGCTCCGAACCTGACGCGGCTCAACAACTCGCTTGCGAGCCAGCCCCAGCCGCCCCGCGCGCCGCGCGACACAAGTTCATCGGCCCCGCCGCCCCCGGCGGCGCGAGCAACTGCGCGATCTCCTCGCCAGTCAGGCGCGGGCGGATCGACTTCAGCAGCGCGGCGGCACCGCTGACATGCGCCGCGGCCATCGAGCTGCCGGACAGGTAGGCATAGCCGCCACCCGGCGCCAGGGTCAGCACGTCGCGCCCCGGTGCGGCCAGCGTGCCCGCCGGCGCCGGCGCATCGCCGGCCACCGCCGCCACCAGCACCCCGGGCGCGGCGGCGGGAAATCCTTCGATCCGGCCACTGGAAGGCAGTGCCCCGACCACCACCACGCCACGCGCGCTGGCGTAAGCGACGAGCTTTTCGAGCAGCGCGTCGCGTGGGCCGGCCAGGCTCAGGTTGATGACCTCGGCACCCGCGCCGATGGCGGCCACCAGCGCTTGCGCGAGCGTGAAGGTGTTGCAGCGGGCGCCGCCCCGGGCCGACCCTGCATCGGGCCAGCAGGCGCGCAGCGCGAGCAGGTTCGAGCGCGGCGCCACGCCGACGATGCCTTCGCGGTTGTTGGCTGTGGCGGCGATGACGCCGGCCACCGCCGTGCCATGCGCATCGATGGCGGCGGTCTCGCCATCGGCACCTTTGCGCACGTAGTCGTGGCGCGCGCGCAGCCGCTCGGCGAGTTCGGGGTGCCGGGTGTCCACCGCGCCGTCGATCACCGCCACGGTCACGTTCTCGCCTTGGCCGAACTGTTGCGCGGCGGTGGCGTAGAGGCTGCGCAGCCCGCTTTGCAGTTCCAGATAAGGGTCGTTGTAGCGCGGTGCGTCGGCCAGCGTGTCGAAGCGGTTGGAGGGCTGCGCCAGTTGAATGCGCGGGTCGGACTGCAAGGCCTGCAACACGGCGCCGCGATCAGCGCCGGCGCGCAGCCGGTAGAGCATGCAGCGCCACGACAAGGGCGCAATGGTCCAGGCGGCCAGCTCGGTCAAACCATACTGCTCGGCGATCGCCTGTGCATCGGCGTGCGCCTGGTCGGAGCCGAAATAGCCGGCGCGCCGGTAGTCGCCGCGCCCGCCTGAATTCGAGCCCGCGGCCAAGGCCGGGCGGTCGACGACGGCGACGATAAGCAGATCGTCGCCGTCTTGCGCCGCTGCGCTGCTGCCGTCGGCGCTGACCGGTGCGACGCCGGCACAGGCCACGCAAGCGAGCAGGGCCAGCAGGGTTGCACCGGCGCGCCACAGGCCGCGCGGCCCGGCGCTCATCGCGGCCCCGCGAGCAGTCGCACGTCGAGCACCAAGGGCTCGGCGTGCAGCCGCTGGGCAGCTTGCGCCGGCGTCGCGGCCGCGCCGGATCCGAGCGCCAGCTGCACGCTGCCGGCGTCCAGACTCACCAGCCGCATGCCGCTGCGCTGCACCAGGGCGTGCAATTCGGCCAAAGTGGTGTGCGGCGCGAGTTGCACCACGATGTCGGCTGCCGATGGCGTGGTGGCCGATGCCGGCAGTGCCGACGGCGCGCCACTGCTCAGCGTTTCGTAGCGGCCATCGGTATCGCGAGTCCACCAGGCCGCGAGCAGGATCGACAAGCCCACTGCCTGCACCACCGCGGCCACCGCCAGCACGCGCATCCAGCGCGACGGCGCTGCGCCCGCCGCGGAGGGTTGCTGCGCGGCCGCCGCGTCGATGCGCGCCAGGAGCCGCTGCAGCGCGGCTTGCGCGTCCGGCACCGCGTCCGGCACCGTTTCGTTTGCGGCCGGGCGCAGCGCCGACTGCATGCGCTCGTTCAGCGACCATTCGCCGCGGCAATCAGCGCAGCCTTGAAGATGGCGGCGCGCGCGCGCCAGGTCTTCGGGGCTGGCCGTGCCGTTCACGCACCAGGGGATCAATGCCCAGACGGCCGCGTGTTCGCGGGCGAACGATTCGTTCGTGTCGTTCATGTCGCGCTCCCTTCGCCTGCTGGACGGGTTCGTCTGGGTTCGCCGAGTTCGGGCAGCAGGTTGCGCATGCGCATGCGTGCGTGGAACAGGCGCGCCTTCACAGTGCCGACTGCGCAGCCCATGATGGCCGCCACCTCGTCGCAGGATTCGCCCAGGCCGTACACCAGCTGCACGGTGATGCGCTGGTCTTCGCTGAGCCGGCGCAGGCCTTCGGCCAACCAGTTGCGCAGTTCGACCGCGGCCTCGGTGGACTGCGCGTCCGCGGCCTGCTGCACGGCGGACAGCGCGTCTTCGAGTTCATCGCCGGCGGTGACCCAGGCCTCTACGAAGCCCGGCTCGACGCGGTCGCGCAAGGCCTTGAGCATGCAGCGATAGGCGATGCCGGTGATCCAGGTGCTGGCCTTCGAATCGCCGCGGAAACTGCCGGCCTTGCACCAGACGACCCACATCGTGTCATTGATCACCTCGTCGACGAGGTCGCGCCGCGAGGTCATGCGCGACAGGAAGCGCCACAGCCGCGCGTGGTGCCGCCGGTACAAGGCGGCAAGGGCCTGGCGGTCGCCGGCGGCTGCGGCATGCAGGCGCCGGCGGTCCTCGTCATCGTGGAGGGCAGGTTGGCTCAAGGCGTGAGTGAGAAGGGAAAGAGGGAAGATCGCGCGCGTGACGGAACTGTCGGAGGTTAGTGCCAAAATTTGGCCCGATGGTTGCCCGCTGCGTCGATCCTTGCCGCGCGGCCCGGCCGCAGCTGATGATGGCTGCCTTGCTGGCGCTGGCAGCGGTTGCCGCGCCGGCGCAAACCGTCGACGCCAGCCTCGCGATCCTCTCCGACAGCGTGTGGCGCGGATTCAGCAAATCGCAGGGCCAAGCCACCGTCGCACTCGATCTGGCCTACCGTCTGGACAGCGGATGGTTCGCCGCCGCGGGCTTGCTGGATCGCCGCAGCGGCGCTGCCGCGGGGCGCTACGAGTTCACCACTGCGCTGGGCCGCACCTGGATCGTCGAGCCCGACTGGGCGCTCTCGGCCAGCGCCGCGCGCTACACGAACCTGCGCGGCCCGCACCGTGTGAACGGCGACTACATCGATCTGTCGCTGGCGCTGGATTGGCGCGGCCAGTTGCAAGCGTCGTTGATCGCATCGCCCGACAACCGGCTCGGGACCCGATCGGGCTGGACCCGGCATGTCGATGTGGGTTGGCACCAACGCCTGGGGCAGGGCTGGGCGGCTGATGTGGGCGCCGGTTGGCAAGACAACCAGGGCATCGGCGGGCGCTCTTACGGCCATGGCCATGCCGGCCTGTCATGGAGCACCGGCCCGGCGCGCATCATGGCCAGCCGCGTCGAAAGCGCCGCGGTGCGCCGCGGTGCGCTGCCGGCCTCATTGCAAGCCTCGCGCTGGGTGGTCTCGGTGCTGATCACGCGGTAGTCGGCAACCGGCCGCGCGCGGCCCGGCATTCGAAGAGCAAGCGCGCTTCATCTCTCCGGGCGCGCGGCCGCCGTTGCGGCACCGCTCAGGACTTGTTCGGCAGCAGCACGCTCTCGTGCTGCGCCTCGTACAAGCGCTCGACCAGAAGCGCGCGCTGCGCGAGCACCGCACGCTGGTTGATCGAGCCCTTGTCGGTGAGTTCGCCGCGGTCGAGCTGCGGCGGCTCCTCCAGCAGCAACAGGCGCGCCGGCCGCGTCGCGCCGCCGGTACCTGCGGCCCACAGCTTGTCCAGCATCGCCTGAAAGAAAGCGCGCACGGCGCTGTCGCGCAGCGCACCGTCGGTGCTCATGTCTTGCGGCAGCGCGAAGTGGCGGCGCAGCTCGTCCAGGCGCGGCAAGATCAGCAGGCCGATGTCGTCGCGATTCAGCCCGGCCACCACCACGTCCTGTACCAGCGGGTCGCCCGCGGCGATGACCTTGGCGCGCAGCGGCCCGACGCTGACGAAAGTGCCGCTGGAGAGCTTGAAGTCCTCGGCGATGCGGCCATCGAACATCAGCCCGCGCTGCGCATCTGCGGGGTCGACGAAAGTCACCGCGTCGCCGGTGCGGTAGAAGCCTTCGTCGTCGAAGGCGGAGGCCGTGTTCGCCGCGTCGCGCCAGTAGTGCGACATCACGTTCGGGCCGCGGAATCGCACTTCGGTCTTGCCGCTTCCCTCGGCGTTCGGCACCAGCTTCACCTCCACACCGGGGCAGGGCAGCCCGATGTGGCCGGCGCCGGCGCCCGGCTGCACGACAAACAGGCACGACGGAGCGGTTTCGGTCATGCCCAGGCCGGTGATGATGCGGATGCGCTCGCCGATCGTGGCTTCGGCCTGGCGGTCGAGCCGGTCCCACACCGCTTGCGCCAGCCCCGCGCCGGCGAACATGAAGGCCTGCACGCGGCTGAACAGGCGCTCGCGCAGGGCTGTGTCGTGCTCCATCGCCAGCGACAGTTCTTCGAAGCCTTTGGGCACGTTGAAGTAGACGGTGGGCGCGATCTCGCGCAGGTTTGCCAGCGTCTGTGCGATGCCCTTCGCAGTCGGCTTGCCTTCGTCGATGTACAGCGTGCCGCCGTTGTAGAGGCACAGGCCGACGTTCTGGTTGCCGCCGAAGGTGTGGTTCCAGGGCAGCCAATCCACCAGCACCGGTGGCTCGTCGGCGAGGAAGGCCATCGCCTGGCGGCCCATCTGCAAGTTGCTGCACCACATGCGATGTGTGTTCACGACGCCCTTCGGCGCCTTCGTGCTGCCCGAGGTGAAGAGCAGCTTGACGATGGTGCCGGGGCCGACCGCGGCATGCGCGGCATCGACTTCCGGGCCCGGCCGCGTGGCGAGAAGGTCGGCGAATGGCGTCACGGCGCGGTTATCGATGGCGCCCTCGGTGAGTACGACGTGCACGTCGTCACCGGCCACCGCGTGGATCGCATGGCCGAATTCGGGACCCGACGCGAAGATGAGGCCCGGCGTCGTCACCGAAACGATGTGGCGCAGCTTGGCATGGTCCTGGGAGAGCAGCGAATAGGCCGGCGAGATCGGCACCCAGGGCACGCCGGCCCACATCGCACCCATCGTCAGCAGGAAATGCTCGAGGTCGTTGTCGGAGAGGATCGCCACCGGCCGCTCGGCGGACAGGCCGCGCTGCACCAGCGCCTGGCCGATGGCACGGGCGTGGGCCAGCACCTGCGCGAAGCCGTGGCGGATCCAGTCACCGCCGCCCGCCGCGCGGCGCGCGATCAGCGTGCGATCGGGCGCGACGCGGGCCCAGTGTTCGAGCCGGTCCGTCAAGCGCGCAGGGTACTCGGCCAGCGCCTCCGCGGATCGCAGCAGCACGGTGCCGTCGGCGCGTTGTTCGACCTCGGCAGCGAGGCAACCGCCGACCCGGGCCCGCCGATAGCGCGGGTTCATCGCTCACGACCTCTGCCGCACGCCCTTCCAGGAACGCACGCACGCGCTGCCTGGCTCAAGCGCTGTCTCCGTCTGTAGTTCAATAAGTGAACTATAAGCAAGCTGTTGAACGCATGTCAATCGTTCGTGATAATTCAAGACTTGAAACAAAAGGAGACCCAATGAACACCGCCGAGCTGATCGCGATCGACACCCACACCCATGCCGAGGTGAGCTGCTGGAACCCTTTCGACAACTACGGCGAAGAATACGACCGCGCCGCCGACAAGTACTTCGGCAGCAACCGTCGGCCGACGATCGACGAGACGGTGGCGCACTACCGCGAGCTGAAGATCGGGCTGGTGATGTTCACGGTGGACAGCGAGGCGCAACTCGGCCGCCGCCGCATCCCCAACGAAGAGATTGCCGAAGCGGCGCAAAAGAACGCTGACATGATGATCTGCTTCGGCAGCATCGACCCGCACAAAGGCAAGATGGGCGCACGCGAAGCGCGCAAGCTGATCGCCGAGCATGGCGTGAAAGGCTTCAAGTTCCATCCCACCGTGCAGGGCTTCATGCCCTACGACCGCATGGCCTGGCCGCTTTATGAAGTGATCGCCGAACACAAGCTGCCGGCGATCTTCCACAGCGGCCACAGCGGCATCGGCAGCGGCATGCGCTGCGGCGGCGGATTGCGGCTGCAGAACAGCAACCCGATGCTGCTCGAAGACGTGGCGATCGCCTTCCCCGACATGCAGATCGTGGTCGCGCACCCGAGCTGGCCCTGGCAGGACGAAGCGCTCTCGCTGGCCATGCACAAGCCCAACGTCTGGATCGACCTGTCGGGCTGGAGCCCGAAGTACTTTCCGCCACAGCTCGTGCAGTACGCCAACACGCTCTTGAAAGACCGCATGCTGTTCGGCAGCGACTACCCGCTGATCACGCCCGAGCGCTGGATGAAGGATTTCGAAGAAGCCGGCTTCAAGGACAAGGTGAAGCCGCTGATCCTGAAGGACAACGCGATGCGCCTGCTCGGTCTGGGCGCCGCTGCTGCCGCGGCGTGAACGAAGGCGAGTTGCTGACGCTGGCCGGCTACCGGCTGGCGCAGGCCACGGTGAGCACCGCGGCGGTGTTCGAGCAGGAGGTGGGCGCACCGCTCGAGCTGCGGCCGGTGGAGTTCACGCTGCTCGTGATGCTGCAAGCCAACCCCGGCGCCGGAGCGGCGCAGCTGGCGCGAGCGCTGGCCATCACCAAGCCGCACATGACGCTGTACCTGAGCCGCCTGGCCGAGCGCGGGCTCGTCAAGCGCGAACCCAGCGCCCACGACGGGCGGGTGATCGGCGTGCACCTCACCCGCGCCGGGGCCAGGCTCGCCGTCGACGGGCTGCGGCGGCTGCAGCAAGCCGAGCGAGAGGCGTTCGCTCCGCGGCTGAGTGGTGCGGAGTTCGGGATGCTGCTGGAGTTGTTGGGGAAGCTGGCGCGACCGGCCGATCGCGGCTGATGTGAAGCCGGTCCGGGCCAGCGGGGTGCTGATGCTCAGCCTTCGCGCATTGCGTTGTGCGCCATCGCCAGCACCAGGCACATCGTCATCGCCCCGCCTGCCGCAAGTTCTCCTTGAACCGCTCCGGCACCCGCTCGTCGAAGCCGAAGGCGACGCGCCGCACTTCGGCGCTGTCGGTCGGCGCATGGCCCACGCCGAGGTCCGAGGCGCGTGGCGCGTCGATCGCGGTGACCGTGCCGGTGATGCGGCCGATGCCGGTGATCTCGCACTCGACCACGTCGCCGGCATCCACCGATCGCGAATGGCACGGCGTGCCCATCAGGATCACGTCGCCGGCCAGCAGCGTGATGTGGCGCGCCAGGTCGGCGATCACATAGTGCGGGCCCCAGATCGTTTCGTCGCCGATGTGCGCTTCCTGCACGACCAGGCCGTTGACGTAGGTGCGCAAGGTCTGCTCGAACAGGTTCACGCCGCGCACGATGCCCGGGCCGATCGGCAACAGCGTGTCGGCGCCTTTCACGCGCAGCATGCTGCCCTGGTCGGTGTCGCGAAAGTTCTGCAGACCCATGTCCAGTGCCGGGCAGAAGCCTTCGATGCAGTCCCAGGCTTCGTCGGGCGTGACGTTGCGGCAGGTCCTGCCGATGACCACCGCGTACTCGCCCTCGTAGTTCAGGTACCGGCAATCGGCGGGCTTCAGGATCTGGCCGCGATGGCCGTTCAGCGACGTGGGCGGCTTGGTGAAGTAGGTGGGGGTGTCGCTGGGTTTGGGCTTGTTGCGCGTCTCGACGCTGCGCGAGCTGTACGAGATGTGGATCGCGATGATCTTGCTCGGATTGACCGGGGGCAGGTACGACGCGCTCGCCGCGTCGACCTGGCGGCCATCGTCCAGGCGCAGCCGGTCGCCCTCGGCCATCGTGCCCCAGAACGCCGAGCCGCCGATCAACATCCGGCGCCGCTCGACGCGCGGGCCGCGCATCACTGCGGGCAAGTCCGTCAGCGGGAATTCGAAGTTCATGCGAGCGCTCCGTCTTTCGCGTCGAACCAGATGTGGATGTTGCCGGTACCGCGCGCGTTTTCGTAGTCCGACAAGGTTTCACCTCGTTGGGCGCACTTCGGGCCGCCCATCGCACCGATCATTTGCAGGTAGTGCGCGCCGAAGGCTTCCCAGGGAATGCGCCGGTAGTCGCGATCCCAGTTCTCGAGGATCACCTCGTGGCGGCCCTGGCGCAAGAGTTCGATGGCGGTCTTGTCGCTGGTGATGTTTTCGGGCCGCGAGACATTGCTTTCGTGGAAGATGCGTGGGTGAGTCGGCTTCCAGTCGATGCCGTTGAACTTGTGGCTCAAGGCGCCCGAGGCGATCAGCAGCACGCGCCACGGCCCACGCCGGATCGCCTCGCCGATCACGGTGCCCGACTCGAGAAAGTGGCGCGGCTCGCAGTTCTGGCAGCTGCTCACCGTCACCACAGGCAGGTCCATCACTTCCAGCCGCAATTGTTTGACGACGTTGATCGTCGGGTAATGGCGCGGCAATTCCGGATTGCAAATGGCGCGCAATTGCACGGCTCGTTCGCGCGCCACCGCTTCCACGGCCAGGGCCAGTTCGGGGTGGCCACGGTAGTCGTAGGGCACGCCGAACAGGTACCAGGGCATCTCTTCGGAGATGTAGCTGCCTCGGTAGCCCGCGCCGCCGTCGATCAAGTGGTAGCCGGTGGTGAACCAGTGGCTGTCGAAGATCATCACCACCTCGGGCTTCGCAGCGGCGATGCGATCGCGCAGCCGGCCGTAGCCGGCGATGAGGTCGGAGTCGGCCCCCGCGCCCATCATGATGCGGAAGTCTTCGCATTGCATCAGGCCCGGGTGGTGCGAGACCAGCGCGGCGCCGACGATCTGTCCCATGGGTGCTCCTGGATCAACGGTGGCTGAAACTTGCGCGGAACGGCTTCTTCGGCAGCACGACGTCTTTCACGTCGCAGAAGAACTCGAAGCTCCAGTCGCCGCCTTCGCGGCCCACGCCGCTTCGTTTGATGCCGCCGAAGGGCGCTGCCAGGTCGCGGATGCCGAAGCTGTTGATCCAGATGAAGCCGGTGCGCACGCGATCAGCGAGCTGCGTGGCATGCGCCGTCTCGCCGTAGCACACGCCGCCCAGGCCGTAGTCGGTGCCGTTGGCAAGCGCGACGGCCTCGTGATCGTCGGCGAAGGTCTGCAACGTAAGCACCGGGCCGAAGACCTCGTTCTGCACGATCTCGTCGTGCTGTTGCAACCGTGCGAGCAGCGTCGGCCGGTAGTACTGGGCACCGAAAGGATGCTTCTCGCCGCCCCACAGCAGCTCTGCGCCGCCGGCCACCGCGCGCTGCACGAAGCCATGCACCTTGTCGAGCTGGCGCGGGTGGATGATCGGGCCGACCTCGGTGGCTTCGTCGCGCGGGTCGCCGACGGTGAGCTTGTCGACGTAGCCGCGCAGCGCGGCAATGAATCGATCGGCGATGCGCTGATGCACGAGCAGCCGCGTGCCCGCCAGGCACACCTGGCCGGCGTTGCGGTACATCAGCGCTGCGGTGGCGGCGGCGTTGTCGAGGTCGGCATCGTCGAGCACGATGAACGGGCTCTTGCCACCGAGTTCCAGACTGCACGGCACGAGGTTGGCGCCGGCGGCCTGCGCGATCCACTTCGCGGTGGGCACACTGCCGGTGAACGACACCCGCGCGATGCGCGGATCACTGACCAGCTTGGCGCCGGTGTTCGCGCCCGTGCCTTGCACGACGTTGAAGACGCCCGGCGGCAGCCCCGCGGCGTGCGACGCATCGGCGAGCAGCGAGCAGGTCAGCGGCGCCCACTCGGGCGGCTTCAGGATGCAGCAATTGCCGGCGGCGAGCGCCGGCCCGAGCTTCCAGGTGGACAACATCAGCGGTGCGTTCCACGGCGTGATCACCACCACCACGCCGGCCGGGTCGTGGCGCACGCGGTGGGTGGCCTGATCGGTCTCGATCGGACGCTCTTGCAGCGTCAGCGCGTGTTCGGCGAACCACGAGATGTTGAGCATCGCGCGCGGCACCACGCCATGGCGCATGCGCGACAGCAGCACGCCGGCATCGTTGCTTTCCAGCAGGCAGAAGGCGTCGGCGCGGCGGCCGATCTCTTGCGCGAAGCGGTCGAGCATCGGCCTGCGCTCGGCCGCACTGAGCGCGCTCCAGGCCGGGAACGCGCGCTGCGCCGCGACGATCGCCGCTTCGACATCGTCGGCGCCGCCTTCGCACACGGAGCCCAAAGGCCGCTGGTCGATCGGGCTGAACAGATCGAAGCGCGCGCTGGAGTCGATCCGCTCGCCGCCGATGTAGTGGCGCGGCGACACCTCGACGCCCGCGATGTGCAGAGGGGACATCAAACGAAGCGCACCGAGATCGACCCCAGCGTCCCGTAGTCGGCATGGAAGGTGTCACCCGCCGTACAAGCCACCGGCCGCGTGAACGAGCCGCCGAGCACGATTTCGCCGGCTTCGAGCCGCTCGTCGTAGGCGCCGATCTTGTTGGCCAGCCAGGCCACGCCGTTGCCGGGGTGGTTCAGCACCGCTGCGCCCAGGCCCGACTCTTCGATGACGCCGTTCTTGAAGAGCAGCGCGCCGGCCCAGCGCCAGTCCACCGCGTCGACCTTCATCGGCCGCCCGCCGATGACGATGCCGGCGTTGGCCGCGTTGTCGGCGATGGTGTCGAACACCTTGCGCGGCGCCTTGCTGATGCGGTCGAACTGTTCGATGCGCGCGTCGATGAGTTCGAGCGCCGGCACCACGTAGTCGGTGGCCTTGAGCACGTCGAAGAGAGTCACGCCCGGGCCCTTCAGCGGCTTGCCGAGGATGAACGCGAACTCGACCTCGAAACGCGGCACGATGAAGCGCGCTGCTTCGACCTCGCTGCCGTCGCGGATCAGCATGTGGTCCAGCAGCAGGCCGTGGTCGGGTTCGGTGATCTGCGAGGCGATTTGCATCGCGCGCGAGGTCAAGCCGATCTTGCGGCCGATGGATCGATGGCCGGCGGCGCGCTTCAACTTCATCCACTCGCGCTGGATGGCGTAGCTGTCGTCGATCGACATGCCCGGGTGGCGCTTGGAGAACTGTTCGAGCTGCACGCGGGTGCGCTCGGACTGGTCGAGTTCGCGCGCCAGCGCGGTGTGCAGCGAAGGATCGAGCAAGGCAGGTCTCCGTGGGCGACAGCACGCGAGTCTGCACGCCAGCGGCCATGGGCACAAACAAATCATTTCTCTCGCCCTATCTATCGATCCATCGACCGTCTACGCTGTACCGAATGTGTCGGCGCCGAGGACGGGCCGCAATGCGTGGACGAGTTCGACGCCTTCCTCGAATGCGGCATCCTGACGAGCCACTGTCGACCACAAGCACCGCAACCACAGCGGATCGCCCGCGCCGCGGGGGATCCTCGGCGCGAATCATCGCGCGGCTCGGGATTCAGCTCGACTGACGGATGAACAGGATCCGGCGCAGGCGCGCGGGACCGAATTGCAATCGCGAGAAGGTGGGGCCGTGTGACGGCCCATCACATCGACTCGACGGGCCGCGCGCAGCGGCTCCGTCCGAGTGTCAAGCGCGCCGGCGGCGCGACGCCAGGAAGCCCATGAGCCCCAGCCCGAGCCCGGCCAGCGCCAGCGCGCTCGGCTCGGGGACCACGGCCCCGCCGATGATCAGCGTGATCGTGTCGTTGGGCAGGTTGTAGTGGTAGGTGCCCGCCGTCATGCCGAAGCCGGCGATGGTGCCGCCGAGGAAGGTCATCGAAGAGGCGATCGCGCCCCCCGAGGCGTAGCCTGCCGGGACCCCGACCTGCTCGGTTGCGCCGCCGTTGCCCCAGATGAAGAAGTCGTCGCCGGAGACGAGATCGGGGTTGTCCACGAAGCCGAGATTGGTGCCGAACGGGCCGTCGAACGTGGTCAGCGCGTAGTTGTCGACCACCGAGCCTGCGCCGGAAGCGACGTACCAGTTGACGCCGCCGGAGATGAAGCCATCGGCGTAGCCGATGCCGCCGAGCGACGACGCGCCGGTCAGATCGAGGCTGCCGCTGGTGTCGAAGACGACGTTGCCGGCCACATCGCTGACCGTGATCACCACCGCTGCCTGTGCTGCCGTGGATGCCGCGAGTGCGGCCGCGAGGGCGATGGAACGGATCTTCATTGAGGTTCTCCTCATCCCGCGACCGACTTGCCCGGGCGATGAAGGAAAGCAAGAATCGCGCCGGATGCATCGACGGGCGCCGATCACCGAGGTGGATCGTGCGGGGCGGTCGGCTGCCCTATCGGCGCACAGGCGCAGAGGTGTCAGGTTCTCCGACAGCAGCTCGAGCCGAATCGGCCGGGGCTTGTCGGCGCCGTATGCGCTCGCGAGCCCCAGCTCCCGTCCAGAGCTGCCCGGCACCATCCGATCCCTCGACGAGGTGCTCGGACCGGACCTCGACGCGCCGGCGACCGAGGGACTCATGGCGCGCCTTGTTCAGCCGCCAGCATCCGATCGATGATGCGCCGCGCGTGCACGCCGCCGGCATCGATGTTCAGCCTGAGCAGCGAGCGCTTCGGGTGCGCCAGATGATTGGCCTGCTGCGACTCGAGCATCTGCAGATCCTCGGCGAAGATCTTGGCCTGGCCTTCGCGGATTGCCGCGGTCAGCGCCTTGTCGCCCGGGCTGAAGTTGCGCGCCATGCCCCAGAAGTACCAGATCGACTGCTCGGTCTCCGGTGTGATGAAGTCCACCACCACGCTGGAGACCTTGTGCTCTGCGCTCGCTTCGTGGCCGCCATGGCCAGCATGCGCCACGCCGACCTCGATCATCACGTGGCTGGGCGGCGTGAAGCGGCAGATCTGCCAGCGGTCCACCGGCACGTCGTCGGCCAGTGTGTTGCCGCGCAGCGCCAGGCGCCAGAACGGCGGCGCGTGGATGCCGTTCACGAAGCGGCTGGTGACCACGCTGTTCCCTTCGACCACCGTGTTGGATGGTGTTTCGTCGATCTCGGTCTGGCCGATGCTCGAAGCGTGCACGTAGGTCTCGTGCGTCAGGTCCATCAGGTTGTCGATCATCAGCCGGTAGTCGAAACCGACGTGATACAGCCCGCCGCTGTAGGCCCAGTCGGGACTGTCGAAAAAGGGCAGCTGCGGCAGCTCCGCGGCGTCGGCCGCGGCCGGGTCACCAGGCCACAGCCAAATGAAGCCATGGCGCTCGACGACCGGGAACCTGCGGATCGCCGGGAAGCCGCGCACACGCTGGCCGGGCATCGCGATGGCTTTGCCTTCTTCGCCCATCTCCAGGCCGTGGTAGCCGCACACCAATCGACCTTCGACCACACGCCCCAGCGACAGCGGCGCGCCGCGGTGCGGGCAGAAATCTTCCAGCGCCACCGCGTGGCCTGCTGCGCCGCGGTACAGCACCGGCTTCGCGGCAAATGCGCCGGCCCAGCGGCTTGCTGTCGATCTGATCGGCCGTGCAGGCCACGTACCAGGCGTTCTTCAAGTGCATCGTCGCGTCCTCGGCTGGGCTCGTCAGGCCGATGAGCGTACTCCGCTGTCGGCTGAGATCGGATACACCTCGCGCAGTACCGACCCGAACCTCCACTCGAAAGACCGATCATGAAGAGCCCCCTTGCCTCCGCCGTGCTCGACCAGGCGTTCGTCGCCGCGCGCACCCATTCACGCTTCACCGACCAGCCCATCGACGACGCCATGATCCGGCGCCTGTACGACACGCTGAAGTGGGGTCCGACCTCGTTGAACACGCAGCCGGCGCGCTATGTGTTCGTGCGCAGCGCCGCGGCCAAGGCGCGGCTGCGCGATGCGCTCTCGGCGGGCAACCTGGCCAAGACGATGGCCGCACCGCTGACGGTGATCGTGGCCTGGGACACGAGCTTCTTCGAGCAGCTGCCGGCGCAGTTCCCGTCGTTCCCCGCCGGGCGCGAGCTGTTCGCCGGCAACGCCCCGCTGGCGCAGGCCACGGCGCTTCGCAACGGCTCGCTACAAGGCGCCTACCTGATCATCGCGGCGCGGCTGCTCGGGCTGGATGCCGGCCCGATGAGCGGCTTCGACAACGCCAAGCTCGACGCGGCGTTCTTCGCCGGCACGACGTGGCAGTCGAACTTCCTCGTCAACCTCGGCTATGGCGACGGAACCGGCTTGCACCCGCGCGGGCCGCGACTCGCGTTCGAGGAGGTGGCGCGGGTCGAGTGATCACGCCCAGCTATTGATCGAAAACCACGTCGATGTCGCGCGCGCCATGCAGCAACCTGACCACATCGATGCCGTCGGGCAGCGGTAAGAAGAACACGACGTACTTTCCGAACGCGAAGCTGCGCACGCCAGATGCGAGATCGTCACGAGCGCGGCCCATCATCGGCTGCGTGGCCCACAACTCAAGCGTCTCGTCGAGCCGGTCGACCCATCTATCCGCGGCTGCAATGCTGTCTTCGGCGATGTAGTCCCAGATCTCGAGGATGTCGGTTGCCGCCTGCGGCCGACGCGTCACGCGCGCCATCTACTTGGCCGGTGACTTGGTTGCGCGTCGCGCCCGCGCCTGTCGTTTCGTGGACTCGGCATCCCACGGCTCGCTGGTGCCGCTGTCCAAGCCGCGGTGGACTTCCCGGCGCAATTCCTCGAGCTTCACCTGACGCAAGCGGTCTTGCTCATTCATCAGCCGCAGCGCCTCTCGCACGACCTCGCTGGCCGACGAATAGAGGCCCGAGCTGACCTTGGCTCGCACCAGCTCTTCAAGCTGCGGTGTGAGATTGACGTTCATTCCCATAGGGGCCGGCTGTTGATGAGGCAGGAAGATGCTATCAAAGATTGTCAAAGATGGACATTGTGAACCGGGTGCGCCGTTGCCTGCCTATGCCGCCTCGACCCTCACCTCTGGTGTTCCCCGATACCAAGCCACCCCCTGCCCATCCACCTCCACGCCCACCTCGCCACGATGCACCAGGTGGTTCAGGCAAGCCAGGCTCTCACCGGTGGCCATGCCCAGCAGCGGCGTGTCGGCCGCATCGATCGGCCGTGCGAAAAGCGCGCCGAAGACGTCGATCGCGCGCCGCGGTTCATCCAGACGCCGGCGCAGCCGATCGAGTGCCAGCATCTGGCCGCGGCGCAGCGCGTCGATGCGCCGGTGCAAGCCGTGGAAGCAGTCGTTGTGCGAGGGCAGCACGAGCACGTCGTCGTCGACCTCGCGCTGCAGCTTGTCCAGCGAGCGCAGCCAGTCGGCCATCGGGTCGGCGTCGGGCTCCATCGGGTTCACCGAAACGTTCGACGAGATGCGCGGCAGCACCTGGTCGCCCGAGATCAGCACCTTCAGCGCCGGGCAGTGCAGGCAGGCGTGTTCGGGAGAATGCCCGTTGCCGATGATCACTCGCCACTCGTGCGCGCCGATGTGCAGCACTTCGCCGTCTTGCAGCCGGCGGTAGCTGTCGGGCAGGGCATGGATGTGCTTGCCGAAGTTGCCGAAGCGGGCGCGGTACGACTCGATCGCGGCATCGTTCCAGCCGGCGCGGCGAAAGAAGGCGATCGCGTCAGGCGGCGCCTCGCGCCCGCTGTCGGTCAGCATCACGCGGCAGGCCAGATATTCGAGCCGCGACATCCACAGCCGCACGCCGAACTTGCGCGTCAGCCAGCCGGCCATGCCGACGTGGTCGGGATGCATGTGCGTGACGAAGATGCGCGACAGCGGCCGTGCGTCGGGCGCGTTGGCGAATTGTTCCCGCCAGGCCGCGGCCACGTCGTCGGTGCGTGTGCCGGTGTCGACCAGTGCCCAACCCTCGCCGTCGTCCAGCGCCCAGACGTTGATGTGGTTCAGCGCATAGGGAAGCGGCATGCGCATCCAGTGCACGCCCGGCGCCACCTCGACGCGGCGGCCGGGTACGGGGGCTTCGAAAGGGTAGTGCAGCGCTGCGGCTTTGTCGTTCATCGCCCGAGCTTACGCTGCTGTTTCGGCTGTCACGCTTGGCCCGGCTTCCAGCGCCGCAGCAGCAGCGCATTGCCCACCACGCTGGCGCTGCTGAAGGCCATTGCCGCGCCGGCGATGATCGGGTTCAGCAGCCCGAAAGCCGCCAGCGGGATGCCGACCACGTTGTAGGCGAAGGCCCAGAACAGGTTCTGCCGGATCTTGCGCCAGGTGCGGCGCGAG
This sequence comes from Rubrivivax sp., assembly GCA_031400795.1. Classification (GTDB taxonomy): domain Bacteria; phylum Pseudomonadota; class Gammaproteobacteria; order Burkholderiales; family Burkholderiaceae_C; genus Rubrivivax. The sequence continues at coordinate 35,208 of JANNQO010000266.1, forward strand.
AGGTCGATGGCATCGGCCACCAGCGCCGGGTCGCCGCGCATCAGCGTGATGCCGGCGGCATGCATCGCCACGTCGGTGCCGGTGGACATCGCGATGCCGACATCGGCGGCGGCGAGCGCGGGTGCATCGTTGATTCCATCGCCGACCATGGCCACCACCACGCCGCCGGCCTTCAGCGAGGTGACGATGTCGGCCTTGTGTTCGGGCAGCACCTCGGCTTCGACGCGCTCGATGCCCAGCGCTTGCGCCACGGCCCGGGCGCTGCCGGCGTTGTCGCCGCTGACCATCACCGTCTGCACGCCGCGGGCGTGCAGCGCGCGGATGGCGGCAGCAGCGCTCGCCTTGGGTGCGTCGCCGAAAGCCAGCAGGCCCAGCAGGCGCGGCGTGCCGGTGACGTCGGCAAGCCACGAGACCGTGCGGCCCTCGGCTTGCAGCGCCTGCGCTTTAACGGCCAGCGCGCCGGGGTCGACGCCCAACTCGTGCAGGTAGCGTGTGCTGCCCAGCCGCAGCGCGCGCCCATCAACGCTGGCCGCCAGCCCGCGCCCGGCAACGGCTTGCACATCGTGCGCCACGGGCAGCTCGAGCGCGGCCGCAGCGTCCAACACCGCGCGCGCCAGCGGGTGCTCGCTGGCGCGCTGCATCGCGGCGCTGGCCACCAGCAGCGCTTGCCGATTGCCGTTGGCGGCGATGATTTCCACCAGCCGCGGCCGGCCTTCGGTGAGCGTGCCGGTCTTGTCGAACGCGACGAGGCCGATGCGGTGCGCGGTCTCCAGCGCTTCGGCGTCCTTGATGAGGATGCCGTGGCGTGCCGCCAGGCCGGTGCCGGCCATGATCGCGGTGGGCGTGGCCAATCCGAGCGCGCAAGGGCAGGCGATGACGAGCACGGCCACCGCGTTGAGGATCGCCGTCTCCCACAGCCCCGCGGCGAGGCCCCAACCGAGCAGCGTGGCCAGTGCGATCAGCAGCACCACCGGCACGAAGAATGCGCTGATGCGATCGACCAGGCGCTGGATCGGCGCCTTCTTCGCCTGCGCCGATTCGACCAGGCGCACGATGCGCGCAAGCGTCGTCTCGGCGCCGATCGCGGTGGTCTGCACGATCAGCAAGCCTTCGCCGTTGACGCTGCCGCCAGTGAGCCGCGCGCCGGGCTGCTTGGCCAGCGGAACACTCTCGCCGGTGATCAGCGATTCGTCGACGTGGCTCGCGCCTTCGAGCACTTGCCCATCGACCGGCACCCGTTCGCCTGGCCGCACGACCACGGTGTCGCCGATGCGCACGCGCGCGATCGGCAACTCGATCTCGGCCCCGCCGGTGCGGCGCACGCGCGCGGTGTCGGGGCGCAATGCGTTGAGCGCGCGGATCGCTTCGGTGGTCTGGCGCTTGGCACGGCCTTCGAGCCACTTGCCCAGCAGCACGAGGGTGATGACGACGGCGGCGGCTTCGAAGTACAGGTGCGGCGCGTGGCCGGTGTGGCGCAGCAGCAGGTACAGGCTCAACCCGTAGGCGGCGCTGGTGCCCAGGGCGACGAGCAGATCCATGTTGCCCGAGCCGGCGCGCAAGGCCTTCCAGCCGGCGCGGTAGAAGCGCGCACCGACGCCGAACTGGACCGGCGTGGCCAGCGCGAGCTGCCACCAGCCGGGCAGCGACAGATCTGCGCCGAAGGGCATCGCCAGCATCGGCAGCATGAGGGGCAGCGACAGCACGGCGGCCAGCGCGATCGGCCACCACGAGGGCAGCCGCGCCAGGTCCTGGCGTGCCGCGGGCTCGGAAGTCTCGTCCGCGCGCAGCGTCGCGCTGTAGCCGGCCTTCTCCACTGCCGCTTTCAAGGCCGCCGCTTCCACCGAGCCGGCGGCCAGCACGCTGGCCGATTCGGTGGCCAGGTTGACCTGCGCGTCCAGCACGCCGGGCACGCGCTGCAACGCACGCTCGACGCGCGAAACGCACGAGGCGCAGGTCATACCCTCGATGTCGAGCGTGGTGGCGGTGGCTGAAGTACTCACGGCCTCGAGGAGGTGGGTGCCGATCGCTGCTTCTGCAAGGCCTGTTCGAAGCGCGCCGCGGTGTAGGGAATCAAAGGCCGATAGAGCCAGCGGAACAGCCACCCCGGCAGGCCGCGGCCGCGCTCCTCGAATTCGATCCGCCCGCGCGGGTGGTTGAGGAATCGAAACCCGAACGGATAAAGGTTCGGCATGGCATGCACGAAGTCGATGCGCGCCAGGTGCTTGACGCTCTTGTAGCCGTAGTGCGCCGGCGCCACCAGCCGCCACGGCGCACCATGGGCGATGGGCAGCGGCTCGCCGTTCAGCCGGTCGGCCAGCAGCACGCCCGGGCGCAGCAGGTCGGCCAGCGAGATGGCGCTGCGGTAGCCGTCCTGCCCGCGCAACAGCACCCACAGCGCCGCCGGATCGGGGCGGGCCTGCGGTGCGACGTGTCGCTCGAACAGCGCCGCCACGGCGAAGCCGCTCCAGCGCAGCCCCTGTACCGACCAGGTGGTGACGCAATGCAGGTCGGTGGTCTGCTCGATGCGCCCGGCCTCCAAGGTCTCGCCGTCGATCACGATGGGCTGCGCCACCGCGCCGGCGATGGCCAGGCGCCGGCGCCCTGTCTCGCGCGGGAAGCGCGCCGCGAACGGCAGCAGGCCGAAGCGCGGCAGCACGGCTCGGGCACGCTGGCCCGCCGGCAGCGCATTCATCGTGCGGCCAGCAGCTCGGCCTGGCCGCGCAAGGTGGCCAGCAGCGCGTGCGCAGCCTCGCGGCCCTTCACCACCATGTGCTCGGCGAAGAAGCGCCGGTGCGGCTCGTGCTCGTGGAACGACTGCGGCGTGAGCACCACCGAAAACACCGGCACGCCGCTGTCCAGCATCACGCGCATCAGCCCATCGATGACGGTGGACGAAACGAAGTCGTGGCGGTAGATGCCACCGTCGACGACCAGCGCGCAGGCGACGATGGCGTCGACCTGGCCGCTCCTGGCGAGCAGCTGGGCGCGCAGCGGGATCTCGAACGAGCCGGGCACGCGGTGGTGCTGGATGGCTTCGATCGGCACGCCTTCGTGCACGAGCCGGTCTTGCAGCGAATCGCGCGCGACGTTGACGAGATCGGCGTGCCAGTCGGCACAGACGATCGCCACGCGTGGGGGGGTGGGAGCAGACTTCTGATTCATGGTTACCTCGAAGGTTAAAGTGCCAAGAACCAGGGCGCACGAAGTCGCCGCGGCGCGCCACCCGAAGAGGTGGGCACGCCGCAACGGCACCGCGCTCTCTTTCATCCGGACTGTGACCGTCGGCCCTGGCATCGCACCAGGTCTGCTGACCTCACCTCGGCTTGCACTTCGGTGAGCGCTCGCGGGCTCGCTGCTTGCACAACATACCGCCGGTGGGGACTTCCACCCCGCCCTGAGAACGCTTGCCGACTCTTCCGAGACGGCGAAGGAAGTCTAACCAGCGCCGCGCGGGCGACTTGTCAGGAGGGCGACACTGCTGTGCGCCGGTAGTCACTCGGCGCCATGCCCAGGTGCACGCGGAAGACGCGGCTGAAGTGCGCCATGTTCGAGAAGCCGGCCGCGAGCGCGATGTCGGTGATCGAGCGCTGCGTGGCGGCGCGGTCGGTGAAGGCCTGGCGGCAAGCCTCCAGGCGCCGCGCCAGGATGTAGCCGGCCACGCCGTCGGGCTCTTCGGCAAAGGCGTTGTAGAGCTGGCGGCGGCTGCAATTCAGCGCCCGCGCCAGCGCGTCGACCGACAGCGCCGGATCCGCCAGGTGCTGCGCCACCTGCTGCTTGATGCGCTCGCGCAGCGCCTCGCGCTGCGTCACGGCGGTCTGTGTGCCGGCCAGCTCCAGCAGCGACAGGTGCACGAACTGCGCGATCGCATCGCCCACGCCGCGCGCGGCGGTTTCGCTCATGCCGGGCAGCTCGCGGTAGGCACTGCGCATCGTGTCCAGCGCCATGCGCGAGACACCACCGCTGCCGCCCAGGCGTCGCGCCATCAACGCGTCCAGCGCCAGGCCGCGCTCGGCCAGCTTCGCTTTCGGGATCATCACGATCAGGTGTTCGACGCGTGTCGGATTCGCCACCGCGTAGCTGTCGGTGGTGTCGTAGATGCTCCACTGGTCGGGTGTGACCCAGGTCTCGCGGCCCTTTTGCTCCACGCCTGCGCAGCCGACGAAGGGCGCGACGATCTTCAGGTACGGCAGCTGATCGCCGCGCGCCAGCGAGGACGAGCGGATGACGCGATGCCGCGCGGCCTGCAAATGCGTGAGCACCACGTCGCCGGCGTGCACGGTCTTCATGCGGCCGTCGAAATCGGCGTCGCCGTAGGTATCGGACTTCAGGCCGAAGAACAGGCGAGCGATCCAGTCGCTCCACGCCCCGGCGCGCTCGGCCGGGGGGAACTGGTCGGTGTCCATCACGCTGGGGGCCATGGCGAATTATCGGCAGCGGCCGCCGCGCCGCGTGGGGGAAAGTCCTAGCGCCGCCGTGCACGGATCGGCAAGCGCCGTGCACGGCCAGCAAAGCCGGGGCGCGCGCGGTTTTCGACAATCCGGACACAGCAACGAACGGAGACCCGCATGCAACGCCGCCAACTCGTGCAAGCCCTCGCCGCCACCGCGGCCCTGCCTGCATTCGCACAAACCGGCCCGGTGCGCATCGGCTATACGATGGCCCGCACCGGCCCCTGGTCGGTGGGCGCGCAGACCAGCCAGGAGCCCAACTACGTGCTGTGGGCCGAACAGCAGAACGCCGCCGGTGGATTGAACGTCAAGGGCACCAAGCGCCCGATCGAGCTGATCAGCAGCGACGACCGCAGCGACCTCGAGACCTGCATTCGCACCTACGAAAAGCTGATGGGCAGCGACAAGGTCGACCTGATCCTGCCGCCGTGGGGCAGCAACGCCAACTTCGCGGTGGCGCCGCTGGCGAATCGTTACGGCTACCCGTTCCTCGCGCCCACCGCCCTCTCGCGCCGCTTGATCGAGATGAAGCTGCCGTACTTCTTCCTGATGCTGCAGCAGCCCAAGGCGATGATGGATGCGCTGGTCGACATGCTGAAAACCAACGGCGCGCGTTCGGTGGTCGTCATCTACGTCGACGACCTGTTCGGTCTCGAGAACTACGCGGCGCTGAAGGTGGCTTTGCAAGGCAGCGGCATCAACAACCTCGAAGACAAGAGCTACCCGCTGGGCGTGAAAGACCTCGGCCCGGTGCTGCGCTCGATGAAGGACAAGAACCCCGATGCCTTCATCGGGTTGACCTACCCTCCCGACACGATCCTGGCCAGCCGGCAGAGCAAAGAGATTTCGTTCAACCCGAAGTTCTTCTATGCATCCGTGGGCACTGCGTTCCAGCTCTACCGCAATGTCATGCAGGCCAGCGCCGAAGGCGTGCTCGGCATGGGTTCGTGGAACGGCAAGACCAGCCCGGGCGCGAAGGCCTACTTCGACGCCCATGTGGGTAAGTTCGGCGTCGCGAAGGAGCCGGATCGCTGGGCCAGCGGCGCCACCTGGGCGGCACTGGAGATCTTGACCGCCGCGGTGGCCAAGGCGGGGCTGGACCGCAAGGCGATCCGTGACTTCGTGGCCGGCACCGAGCACCAGACGATCCTCGGCAAGATCAAGTTCAGCGGCAGCGAAAACGTCGGCACGCCGGGGGCCGTGAGCCAGTGGCAGAAGGGCGAGTTCGAGGTGGTGTGGCCGAAGGCGATTGCCACCGCGCCGTTGATCGCGGCCAAGCCGGGCTGGGTTTGAGTTGTCTCCAGGAGCCTGGCTCGAGCTGATCGCCTCCGGCTTGATCGTCGGCGGTGTCTACGCGCTCGTGGCGCTCGGGCTGAACCTGCAGTACGGGCTGATGCGCATCCTGAACATCGCCCATGGCGAGTTCCTGATGGTCGGCGCCTTCCTCACCTGGATGGCGCACGACGCGCTGGGGCTGTCGCCGCTCGTGATGGTGCCGGTGTGCTTTGCGGTGCTCATGTGCGTGGGCCTCGTCGTGCACCGGCTGGTCTTCAAGCGCCTCACCGCGACCAGCCCGAACCTCGACGTCTTCGAAGCGCGCGGCCTGATGGTGAGTTTCGGACTGATGTTTCTGGTGCAGAACTTCGCGCAGCTCGCCTGGGGCGCTGACCTGCGCGGCTACGACTACCTCACCGAGCCGGTGAAGTTCGGCGGCGCCCAGTTCGCCGGCAACAAGCTGCTGCTGTTCGTGCTGGCGATGCTCTTCAGCGCGGCGCTGATCGTGGTGCTGCGTACCACGCTGCTCGGCAAGGGGGTGCGCGCGCTGATGCAGTCGCCTACCGGCGCGCAGCTGATGGGCATCGATACACAACGGCTGCACCCGTTGATGTTCGGCGTCGGGCTGGGCCTGTCGGGCGTGGCCGGCTGCCTGCTCTCGATGACCTACACGATCACGCCGTCGATGGGCGAGCCGTACACGGTAACGGCGCTGATCGTCATCACGCTCGGCGGCTTCGGCAGCATGGGCGGCGCGCTCGCCGGCGGGCTGGCGCTCGGTGTGATCGAGGCGGTGGGCATGCATTTCACGAGCCCGTCGATGAAGTCGCTGTTGTCGTACGCGGTGTTCATCGGCGTGCTGCTGTGGCGGCCGAACGGGCTGTTCAACAAGCGATGAAGCAGACCTGGCTGCTCGATCGCACGAACCTCGGGCGAGATGGGCTCGTGTTGTTCGCACTCACCGGCTGGGCGGTGGCCGTGCCTGGCTTCGGCAGCGAGTTCATGGTCTCGATGGCGCTGACCTGCCTGATGTACGTGGCGCTGGCGACCAGCTGGACGCTCTTCTGCGGCGCCACGCGTTACCTGTCGCTGGCCACCGCGGCGTTCTTCGGCATCGGCGCCTACGTCAGCGCGTTGACGCTCGACCAACTGCCGTGGCTGGTGGTGATCGCACTCGGCGGGCTGATCGCTGCGCTGGTCGCAGTGCTGATGGGCAGCGCCGTGCTGCACCTGCGCGGCACCTACTTCGCGGTGTTGACGTTCGGCATGACCGAGCTCATCCATCACGCGGTGACGACGTGGGAGAAACAGGTCACGGGTACCGTCGGGCGTGTGCTCAGCACGGTGCCCGAGCGCGACACGGTGTACTTCACCATGCTCGGCCTGGCGGTGCTGGCGGTGGTGGTCGCCATCGTTGTGCGGCGCACGCGCCTGGGCCTGGCGATGGCCGGCATCGGCGCCGACGAGCAGCGTGCGCAGACGCTGGGCGTGAACACGCGGCTCGTGAAGGTCATCGGCTTTGCCATCACCGCCGCCTTCGCGGGCGCGGTGGGCGCGGCGATGAGCGTTCGCTGGACGTACATCGATCCGGCCACCGTCTTCAGCCCCTTCATCGGTTTCCAGACCGTGCTCATTGCGCTGATCGGCGGCGTGGCCACGCTGTGGGGGCCGCTGATCGCCGCGGTGGTGTTCAGCCTGCTCGCCGAGACGCTGCGGCTGAAACTGCCGCAGCTGTACATGATGGCGCTCGGCTTGCTGCTGATCCTGTCGGTGCTGTACCTGCCGGGCGGCCTGGCGTCGCTGCGCGCGGCCACCTTTCGGCAGTGGCGCGACGATATCCGCGGCTGGTGGCGCGCACTGCGCAGCGGGAAGGCGGCGGCATGAACGGCCACCCACTGCTCGAAGCCCGCGCGCTGACAGTGCGCTTCGGTGGCCTCACCGCCGTCGACGAGGTGCACGCGGCCTTCGCGGCCGGCGAGCTGGTGGGCATCATCGGCCCGAACGGCGCCGGCAAGACGACCTTCTTCAACGCGCTCTCGGGCGTGGTGGCGCCCACTTCGGGCGAGCTGTACGCGTCGGGCAAGCGCCTGTCGGGCGGCCCGCACCGCTTTACGCGGCACGGTGTGGCGCGGACGTTCCAGACGCCGCGTGTCTTCGGCGAACTGAGCGTGGCTGCGAACATCCAGTTCGGCCTGGAGTTCGCCGGCCGTGGCCGCCCAGCGCCGTGGTTGCTGAAGGACAGCAGCAGCATCCTGAACCTGATCGGCCTGGCCGAGCAGCGCGAGTTGCCGGCCGCGGCGATCACGCCGTCGCAGCAGCGGCTGCTGGAGATCGGCATGGCACTGGCCACGCGCCCGCGCTTGTTGATGCTCGACGAAGTCGCCGCCGGCCTCACCGAAGCCGAGGTCGAGGCGATGGCGCGGCTCATCCGGCGGCTGCGCGACGAACTCGAGCTGACGGTGATCTGGATCGAACACGCGGTGACGACGCTGTTGCGCCATGTCGAGCGGGTCATCGTGCTGCACCAGGGG